>JBAXOQ010000188.1:0-8788 GCA_037133175.1 Actinomycetes bacterium | reverse complement strand
GGCTAACAGATCGACCACGTCGACACACCGCCGGAACGCCCCAGCCCCCGCCGCGGACTCGGTGAGCGCCGCCACCAACGGGCCCTCCCAAGGCGATGGGCCCAACGCCAACGAGATTGCTGGCACGCTCATGACACACTCACCGGCACCCGAACCAGATCAATAACGCCCGACCTACCCGCCGCCACCGTCAGCGCGGCTTGCGCCGATGACACATCGAGCACCACAGCGACTTCCCCGGAGGCCGAATCGGCCGATTCCGAGACGTCGCACACCATCGCCCCGGCCAGCACCAGTTTGCTTGTCGTGGATTCCGTGGCCGGATCGCGAGGTGACACGTAGACATCGACGCGATCGCCGTGGTGAACGTCCAGCGGTCCATGCATCGGTTCGACCGGCAGAGTGATCAGACGATGATCTGCGCCGTCGTCGACGACAGCGGCCAATGGCACCAGCTCCCCGGATCCGACAGGGCGCGACAGTCGACGACCCGCGATCGACTCAGCATCCGCACCGACATAAGCCTGAGCGGCATCAAGGCGCACCGGCACCCTGGCCAGATCGTCTTCGCGCAACTGTGTTCCACCGGACAGATCCCGAGTAGCAGACCACACCATCACCCGATCGTCCGCAGAATCAATTACCCAGGACCCGACCGCCACCGACACCGCCACCAGCACCACTCCGAACGCCAGCTTGGGATCGCGCAGCCGAGACGGCGTCACCACTCGTTCCGCCGGTGCGGACACGGCCGAGCCGGGACCGGTCACTCCCCCGCTCGGAGCCGAAGCCGAAACCGCCGATTTGGGCCTCCGTCGGTGTGCGCCCCGCCGACGCCACCAATCAGAGGACTTTGTTGACGAAAAGTAGTCCATGGCATAACCCCCGTTGTCGCCATCACCTGAATGAGCCGCCACCGAGTGGCGTGCCCACAATCCCCCGAACTCACACCGCCGTGCTACGAACCCGTATCCCCACGCCCGAGCAAAGACAGCGATACGTAGGGTACCCGCACAGCATGCGGTGAATGGCGCCTGTCCACAGTTAGCGGGTCAGGTGCTCCCTGGGCCAGGCGATTCATGCCACTATCAGCACTGATGACTCCTCGATTCTTGACCCTTGCTGATGTCGCCGACACGTTGAACATCTCGGCGGCTCAGACCTACGCGCTGGTGCGCAGCGGGGAGCTTCGGGCAATCAAGGTCGGCGGCCGCGGCCAATGGCGGATCGAGGCCAGTGAGTTGGAGTCCTACATCGCCGCGGCTTATGAGCAGACTGCTGATTTTCTGGCCGCCCACCCGTTCGGCCGAGAAGAGTCAGACCCCGCGAGCTAGGAGCCCAGCCGCACGACTGCCACAGCGGCTAGCGCAAGGCAGGTCGGCGTGGCTGCGACCAGGTCAAAGTGGTCCGCGCCGACGCGACCGACATAGCCGTTGCGCAGTGCCCCGTCGACCGTCGTCACAGTAATTCGCTGACGGTCATCGGCCAGCGTGCGAAGGACTGCCGTCCAGCCCAGCCGACCAGCCAGGCTTTGGTCCGGCCCGGAGACCATCCCTCGCCCCGTCACCTCGCGGCCGATTCCAGATACAGACACCAGGGCGGGCAGATTCAGGTAGCTCGATCCGGTATCTGTCCGAACGTGCAACCAGGAATCACCACATCCGGCGATCGCGCCCGTGACCGAGACGGAACGCGAGCCAGCCAAGACCTCGCAAGTGACTTGCGCACCCACCGACCCGGCGAGTCGGTCCGCCAGTGTGAGCCGACCCCAGATCACTGCGATTCGATCGCTGACCTCGGCATCGCGTTCCAGTACCTGCTCTGCGTTCGCGTTGGAATCTGCATCAGCGAGCAGCCTGCCTACCGCAACGAGCGGGGGTTCCGCGGGCAACGAAGTGCCGCGACGGCGCGACTCGGGCAAGTCGAGGTTCTCCACAGCCATCACCATACCCGTTGACTCTCGGGACTAAATGAACGTATAAATAGGCAAACAGAAGCAAACTGCATCAAAACGGGGGTAACGATGCCAATTACTGCGGACTTCGATCGCTTGCTATCAGCAGTGCTCGGGCTTATTGCCGTCATCTACCTGGCGCGATGCATCGTCGGCGGGTTTCTCTATCTGCTCGGGAGGGTGCCTGGGGCCATCGGTGCACGTTCCCGACGAATGGCCGACCGGGTGACCCCTGCCCTGGTCCGACGCGCAGCGGCAACCATCCTGGGCGCGGCCGTGGTCGGCGGCACCGGACTCGCCGGCGCACAGGCCGCCCCCGCGTCGGCGCCACCACAACCCTCCGCATCCGGGGCACAGCACCACGCAGTGGCCATTCCCGACATGGACCGCGGCCCGCTCCCATCGACGGTGGCCTCGGTTCCGTCGACGGTGGCCTCGGTTCCGCCAACGGTGGCCTCGGTTCCGCCGACGAGCGGCCGACCGGCGACCTCGGCCAGGCCAACGGCTCCTGACCAACCGAGTGCGTCGGGGAGCTACCGAGTGAACGCCGGCGACTGCCTGTGGGATCTAGCTGCCGAGCAACTGCGCGCGCGTCACGGCGGAACGCCAGCTTCACCGCTGCAGATCGACAAGCAGTGGCGGCGCTGGTACGCGCTCAATCGCGACGCCATTGGCACCGACCCAGCCATCATCGTTCCCGGAACGCGTCTACAGGTCCCCGGTCCGGACCGCCCCGGTGGCGGTGAGTCGACGCCGCGATCACCTGAAGACGGCTCGAACCGGCCCGAACTAGAAGGCGGGGGCGTGCGGTGAGCGTCGCAGCCGTCTCGGACGCACCAGCGCCGAATTCCGCCAGGATCCGACTGGTCCACGTGGCGCGCCCCACCGGCAGTCCCATCGGCGATCGAGGCGAGAAGCTCGGATCCTTCGCCGGACTCGCTGCCGGGGTTCACACCCAGCCACAGCTCGACCTGGAGTTTCGTCCGGCAGAGATCTCGCAGGCCGAACCGCGATTGCGGGCACAGACAATGCTGCCGACGGCCGCACCAAGCGACGCACCGTCACGGACCAAAACGGAGGCGCTGGACTTCTTCGACCGTCAGCCGACCAGCGACGCGAACCTGCCGGACCCGAAGCGATGGGCAGCCCGGCTGTCCCAGGCAATCGTGGAGGTGCGGGCCGGATCCCGCCCGGCCCACCAGCTGCTGCGCTGGACCAGCATTGATGTTTTCGAATCGCTGTCGGCCGATGTGAACGGACACGCGGGCTCTTCCGCCGACTGCGGACGCATCTCCAGCGTGCACGTCACCCGGCCCGCAGACGGAGTGGCCGAGGTCAGCGCCGTGGTCACCGGCAGGCAGCGGGCACGCGCGATTGCGCTGCGGTTGGAAGGGTGGGACGGCCGGTGGTTGTGCACCACCCTGGCAATCCTGTGATGGATGGCCAGGGTGGGAGGACGGCCGGTTAGGCGCCTGCGCGGGCTCCGCCGTGGCAGCGCTTGTACTTGCGCCCTGACCCGCACGGGCAGGGCGAGTTGCGAGAGACGTTGGAATAGTCCACGCCGTCAATCGTGACGTCGTCACCGGCAGCGTTCATCGCCTTGGCCGCCGCTGTCTTGGTGACCGTTCCATCAGCATCTTCGCTCGGTGCCGTGTACTGCACGTTCGCCGGCCGGGACGGACCGAGGCCGGGCGCCTCGACGTGTGGATGACGCACGGCCCGTTCCGCGCTCGGGACCTCCGCCGCGCCGGCCTCCACACCGACGGCCTGTGCGGCCTCCAACTCAGCGAGCGCTCCGTCCTCGATCTCGGCGTCAGGCTGGTCGTCGGACACACTGACATCGACATTGAACAGATAACCGACGGCCTCTTCTTTGATTCCGTCCATCATTGCGGTGAACAGTTCAAAGCCCTCTCGCTGATACTCCACGAGGGGGTCTTTTTGAGCCATGGCACGAAGGCCGATGCCGTCTTGCAGGTAGTCCATCTCGTAGAGATGCTCGCGCCACTTGCGGTCGAGTACCGAAAGAATCACCCGGCGCTCAAGCTCACGGGTCACCTCAGCGCCGAGCTCTTCCTCTCTGTGGTCATAGGCCTGCTGGATGTCCTCCTGCAACTCCTCGGTCAGGAATTCCACGGACAGGCCGCTGCGCCCACCTCCGGAGCGGGTCTCCAGGTCCTCGATCGTCAGGGACACTGGGTACAGGGTTCGGAGCTGAACCCACAACTGCTCCAGATCCCACTCCTCCGGGAACCCTTCGAATGTCGCGCCCGCAACAGCAGCCGCAATCGCGTCATCAATGAACGTGCGGATCTGGTTCTGTAGGTCCTCACCCTCAAGCACCCTGTGCCGCTCGGCGTAGATCACCAGTCGCTGCCGGTTCATCACTTCGTCATACTTGAGCACGTTCTTGCGGATCTCGAAGTTCTGCGCCTCGACCTGACTCTGAGCGCTGGCGATCGCGCGGGTAACCATCTTGGCTTCGATCGGCTGATCGTCCGGCACGTTGAATCGCGACAAGAAGGCATCAACCATGCCGGAATTGAACCGGCGCATGAGTTCGTCCTGCAGCGACAGGTAGAAGCGGGTCTCGCCCGGGTCACCCTGGCGGCCTGACCGGCCGCGCAACTGGTTGTCAATGCGGCGGGACTCGTGACGCTCGGTTCCGAGCACGTACAGGCCGCCCAATTCGGTGACCTCGTCGTGCTCCGTCTTGACCGATGCCTCCTCCTCGTGCAGCGTCTGCTGCCAGGCGGCCTCGTACTCCTCGGGGGTATCGACGGGCGACAGGCCCCGGCTGGCCAACTCCGCGGCCGCCCGGAACTCGGGGTTCCCGCCGAGCATGATGTCAGTGCCGCGACCCGCCATGTTGGTCGCTACGGTGACCGCCCCCTTGCGCCCCGCCTCGGCCACGATGGTCGCTTCACGGTCGTGGAACTTGGCGTTCAAGACCTCGTGCTTGACCCCGCCCCGCCGTAGTGCCCTGGACAGCGCCTCACTCTTCTCAACGCTGACGGTACCAACCAGCACCGGTTGGCCGGCCTCGTTCTTCTCGGTGATGTCCTCGACCACCGCGTCGAACTTGGACTCCTCAGTCCGGTAGATCAGATCGGCTTGATCCGCCCGGATCATCGGCTTGTTGGTCGGAATCGGCACTACCCCGAGCTTGTAGATCTGACCGAACTCGGCGGCCTCAGTCATTGCCGTTCCGGTCATGCCGGACAGCTTGTCGTAGAGCCGGAAGAAGTTCTGCAGGGTGATCGTGGCCAGCGTCTGGTTCTCGGCCTTGATCTCGACACCCTCCTTCGCCTCGATCGCCTGGTGCAGGCCCTCGTTGTAGCGGCGTCCGGCCAGAATACGGCCGGTGTGCTCGTCGACGATCAGCACTTCGCCGTCCATGATCACGTAGTCCTTGTCGAGTTTGAACAGTTCCTTGGCCTTCAAGGCGTTGTTCAGGTAACCGACCAGCGGGGTATTGACAGCCTCATACAGGTTCTCCATCCCGAACCAGTCCTCAGTCTTCTCAACGCCGGACTCGAGGATGCCCACCGTGCGTTTCTTGTCATCGACTTCGTAGTCGTCGTCGCGTTTGAGCTTGAGCACCAGCTTGGCGAAATCCGCGTACCACTTCGGCGACTGGTCACTGGGACCCGAGATGATCAACGGTGTCCGGGCTTCATCGATGAGGATCGAATCGACCTCATCCACCACCGCGTACGAATGGCCGCGCTGCACCATCTCATCTTTGGACCAGGCCATGTTGTCGCGCAGGTAGTCGAACCCGAACTCGTTGTTGGTCCCGTAGGTGATGTCGCAGCCATAGGCGACGCGGCGTTCGGCGGGAGTCATCGCAGACAGGATGCAGCCGACCGACAGCCCCAGGAACCGGTGCACCCGGCCCATCCACTCCGAGTCGCGCTCAGCCAGGTAGTCATTGACAGTGACGATATGCACACCCTCGCCGGACAGGGCGTTGAGATACGCAGGCAACGTCGACACGAGCGTCTTGCCTTCACCAGTGCGCATCTCGGCGATGTTGCCCAGGTGCAGCGCGGCCCCGCCCATGATCTGCACGTCATAGTGCCGTTGGCCAAGCGTCCGCTTGGCTGCCTCACGAACCGTGGCGAACGCCTCCGGCAGCAGGTCATCGAGCGTCTCACCTGTGCGCAGGCGTTCCTGGTATTCCAGGGTCAACGCCCTGAGCTGCTCATCGCTCATGGCGATGAAGTCCTCCTCGAGCGCATTGACCTGCTTGGTCAGTGCATCGAGCTTCTTGAGGATCTTGCCCTCACCTGCGCGCAGAAGTTTGTCCCATACAGCCACGCGCACATCGTACGCACCATGGGATCGGTTCGATGAGTTCAGCCGAAACTTGGACGGTTCGGGGAGTTCTGGTGCATCCTAGTTCGCATGCCTGAGAAGTTCGACCACGACGATGTGACGCAGATCGTCGCGGGCTCTTTGCAGTTGGGGCCAGTAGACGCCAGTTCTCGGACCGGAGCCATCGCCTCCCTCGGCAGCGTCATCTCCAAAGACTCGACAGTCTGGGTGGCCCGCGATGCCACCACGGCGATCCCGCGGGCCTACGTCGCACTGAATCGGCGCGGGCAGACCGCCAGTGTGGCCAGCGCGATTGGCCTGGACGGGACCCGTGAGGACGCCCGGCAGGCAGCCGACGCCGTGCGCCGATTCGCGGTCGGCGCACTCGGCTTGGACTTGACTGGGACAGAGCACACCGTCAGTTGATTCCCAGCAGCCCTTCCCTGGCAGCCGTCACGACAGCCTCCGTGCGGGTGCGAACGCCGAGCTTGTCATGCACGCTGCGCATGTGATTCTTGACGGTGTTCTCGCTGATATGAAGCTGGGTGGCAACCTCGCGATTGTGCAGGCCGTCGGCGACCAACCGCAGCACCTCCAACTCGCGAGAGGTCAGTCCGGAGGGCAACAGTCGGGCGTCCGCACGACGAACCGCCACGGATAGCTCCTCGATCAGTCTGGAGGTCACCTGGCTCGGCAACACCGGCCGGCCTGCCAATGACTCCCTGATCGACTCCCGCACCTCTGCCAGCGGGGCATTTCGAGACAGCAGCCCGGTGATCCCGGCGCGCAGCATCTCGGAAATATCGAACCGTGGATTCGCCTCGGCCAGCACGATCATCCGAACCGGCGAACGCCGACCCAGCACCGACGCCGCGGCCAGGATCTCCTTCGGATTCTCTGACAGGCCCAGCACCACCAGATCCGGACGCGCAGCGATAGCCTCCTCGACCAGCGCCTTGGGATCAGCCGATCCAAGGATCACCACAACATCCAGATCATCGGCCAGGATCGACACCAGGCCTCGCGCTGCCAGCGGTTGCTGGTCAGCGACGAATATCCGCCGTGTGGTTGTCGTACGGGCCAAACCCCTCAGCTCTCACCGCTTCTGACCCCGCTGGAAGCGGTGTCAATCCGGATCAGCCCGTAGTCATAACCTTTGCGGAAGTACACGACCGCGGGTGCGTCAGAGTCGATATCGTGGAACAGGTAGAAATCGTGGCCGACCAGTTCCATTTCGGTGACGGCTTGCGCGATGGTCATCGGCTCAGTCGGATGCGTCTTATCGCGCACCACGATAGGACCGAAGGCATAGACCTCGTCCTCATGACCGAGGTGCGCATCGGGGTCCTCGACGCCGACCGCCGCGCGGGCAGCCTCGGCGGAGGCATACTCCGCTCCGTCCGCGGGCAACTCGATTCGCTTGCTATGCCGACTGCCCTTGTGAACTCGGGACCTGTCATGCGCGCGGCGGAGTCGCTCCTCCAGTTTGCCCGCGGCCAGATCCAGGGCGGAGTACTTGTCTGCCGAGCACGCCTCAGCCCGGATCACTGCTCCCCTGCCGCGACAGGTCAGCTCAACTTTGAACGCACGATCGGACAGGCGCGGGTTGGGCTCCTTCGACAGTTCGAGATCGACTCGGTCTATCTGTACGCCAAACCGGTCAATTCGGGACACCTTCTCGGTCGCATGCTCGCGGAACCGATTCGAGATGTCCAGGTGGCGACCATGCACCACGATCTCAACACTGGTCATTACCCATGCCTCCCCTTGCTCTAGGCGAACTGTCGCCAGTGTGTGCGCGACCTTATCTGCTGCTATGCGACTACGTTGTCGCAGCAGTTCTGACTCCCACCCGGCCGACCTGGTCTTCGACCCCACACTCGCCTACGTCAGCGCCGTGGGTCGCCCCATCGTTCGCTGCACTCCCGTGACGGTAGCTGTCTGAGCTTCCGGCGGGGCAGGACTTACTCCTAAGGCGCTCCGTGATCAAATGCTGAACATCTTGCCGGAGGACAAGGAGCCCAGCACCCTTACGTGGACCGTTTTGCCTGCGCCTGGCATCGGCTTGCCGGGCGCCGCCTGTTTGGCGACTCCCAACGCAACCACGGACCCGGGTGGGTGCCATAAACCCTAGACTAGTCGCGCCAGCCGTTTCCGCAAATCGACATATGCCCCAAACGCCACACTGCACCCCACCTATCCTCATCCCTGCCCCCTTCCGGCCCCCACTTCCGCGTTGACTGTGAAGTTGTGGCCGACTTCGATCAAGGAAACCGGGCCACAACTTCACAGTCAACGAAGCTTTGAGGCGCCTGCGGCGGTTTTGGCAGATGTCGCGATGGTGGCGGCGCGGGCAACAGGGATGTCAGCCTGTGCCAGGGCACGGTGGGCTTCGATCAGGGTGGATCCGGTGGTGACGACATCATCGAACAACAGCACTCCCCCAGCCGGGTCTGAGCCGAGCTGCCGGGCCAGCGTGCGAAGCTGTTTCCACATGGCTTACCTCATGGCTGC
>JBAXOQ010000187.1:0-8890 GCA_037133175.1 Actinomycetes bacterium | reverse complement strand
GGCCTTGATCATAAGGTGGCGCAAAACGCTAGCAGCGGATCATCGTAACCTTATGATCAATGCCCTCCCACCGAGTTCGCGTTCTCGACGTAGAAGATCACCCGAATGGCGTTCGCACCGATGTGCCCATCAATGCGGGTCTGCCCCAATTGGTCCAGGTTCTTGAATGAGCCGGAGTCGCTCGGGAGGGCGAAGCTCCTGCTGAGCCAGGTTCGCTTGCCGCGACTTCGAAAATGGCTCGGCAGGAGCCTCGCCGTCCCAGGACATGTCAGGCTGGAAAGCCTGACCTACGGTGATCTCGCAAACGGATTCTCGCCCAGATCATCCTCTGGATCCGGATCGAGCGGATGGCGTTTCGGCACAGCGACCGTCGGTTCGGCAACACCGGTGTGGGCCGCGTCGACCTCGCGACCGGTCATGAGTCGGATTACGGTGGCGGTGCCGACAACCAGGCTCGCGCCGACCAAGGACGTCAGCAGCACGTGCGGAAAAACCGACGCAGAAACATACAGAATCGGCCCGCAGAACAGCCCCAACAGCCCGCCCACCAAGCTGCCCCAGGCTACCCCACGCAGTTGCGAGAAGTGAAACAGCCCCACAAAAATCCCCATCACCATCAAGAGCAAGGCACCCACCGCGGCCGAGATCAAGATCGGGACGACCAAATCGTCGAGTCGTTTTGGCTCCCGCATCAACAGCGCCACCAACGCCAAGTCCACCGTTCCCAAACCACCCGGTGAGATTGGGATCGACACCAGCAGCAGTGCGACCGAGTATGCCGCGAAGATCTCGATCAGGCTGACATCCGTGGGGAACGAACCCAGCCCCCCGAGCGCGCATACCAGCACCAGGTAGGGGGTGGTCTGGGCAACCGCGTTGGCGACGGTTATCTGTTTCCATCGCGTCGTTACCAAGTCGTGTGCCTGCTCCCGGAACGTCATGATCGGTTCTTCAACGTCCGGCGGATCCCGATGCAACCGCTTAGCAAATGGCGTGACGATCCGTTCGGCCAGATGCGCGACCTTGCGTGCGCCGCCCTCACTGCGCAAAACGATAGTGATCATAATGATGGACACGGCTACGGCGATCAGCCCGACAATGGCGATCCAGCCGTAGCCACCGCGGTCGTTACCCTCGATGGACAGCAGTCCGATGCCGAGCGCAGGCATGGCCAGGGTCAGCAGATAGACCCAGACAGCGTCCGCGCTCACCGCCGCCGCGGATCGTGCGGCCGGGACACCGTAGAAGGAGAGAATTCGATACTGGGCACCGACCGCGAAGACTCCGCCGCCGGGGATGGCGCAGCTGATCAGGAACCCGACTTGCCGTTCGATGAAGCCGGGCCAATAACGCAGCCCCGGAACCGATACGAGCACCGTATAGGGGTAAGCGAAAATGTTGATCAGGCCAGCGATAACAAGGGCGATAACCCACGGCATCGACATCGTGGTTAGCTGCTCCAAGGCCTCCTCATAGGAACCGACCTTCGGCAACAGTACCGAGAAGATTCCGACCATCACAACAATGCCGATAACCAGCATGATGATGATCCGCTTCTTGCTCGGCTTCTTGGGCATCTTCGTGGTGCCCGTCCCGACGTCGCCGTCGAGGTTGGCGGCCGAGGGACCATCCGAGTCCGAGGTCATGTCCTCGCCGGGCGCGTCAGATACCGGATCCGACGCCGGCACTTCGGTCACGGCACGACAATAGTGTCGTTTACAGCGCAATGCCGGATGGAGGGATCCCGCAGAGCGTCGCTGGTGGGCAGCTAGCCGACCAAAGGTTCGAGGCCGGCGTCGGGCAGATCCCGTTCGACCCGCTGCAGCCGCCACTTGTCAGCGAACAGCGCGAGCAGCACGCCATCGGAGCGCTCGAACACCTCGACCTGCGGATAGGCCGCGACGTCGGCCGCGTGGGATGGGCTAACCCTGCGGGCCAATCGGTAGGGCAGCGAGTCCAGAACGATCTCGGCGTTGAAGTCCGATTCCATCCGATGAGCAGCGACCTCGAACTGCAGTGGACCGACGGCCGCCAGAACAGGGGTCTGTTCGCCTCGCACATCCGACATCAAGACTTGCACAACGCCCTCGTTGTCTAGGGCCGCAATTCCTTTGGTGAACCGCTTGGTCCGGCTGCGGTCGCGGACGCGGGCCGTGGCGAAATGTTCTGGAGCGAACCGCGGCATCTGCGGGAAGGCAACCGGGTCATTCTGATAGAGCGTGTCTCCAGCCCGCAAAGAACCGGCGTTGACCAGACCGATCACATCGCCGGGGAACGCGTATTCGATGGTATGTCGCTGGTTGCCGACGACCGTGTGGACGTACTTCGTGGCAAAGGTCCGTCCCGATCCGGCATCAGTGAGTTGCATGCCGCGATCGAACTGCCCCGAGCACACCCGGGCAAAGGCGACGCGATCCCGGTGGGCCTGGTTCATGCCCGCCTGGACCTTGAACACCATAGCGCTGAAGGCCGACTCCAGTGGTCGCGGTTCGCCATCGGCGTCGGCCACTGCTGCTGGCGCCGGGGCCTTCTCGATGAGCACGTCGAGCACCTGCGCCACACCGAAGTTGAGGGCGGCCGCAGCGAAAAGCACAGGGGTATCCGTACCAGCGAGAAAGGCTGAACGGTCGTAATTGGCCCCGTCAATATCGAGCAACTCGTGCTCTTCGAAGGCCTTCGCCCATACCTGCCCGGTCTCAGCCAGCGCAGCGTCAGGCGACATCCGGGTCTGCGGTGCGATGGTGGCTCCCCCTGCGGTCCGGGTGAACCGAACGAACTCGCCGGTGTCACGATCAACCACCCCCCGGAAATCGCCAGCAGCACCGACCGGCCAGTTCAGCGGTTTGGGGGTCATCCCGATGGTCGCGACAATCTCATCCATCAACTCCAACGCATCAGCGCCCGGCCGGTCCCACTTGTTGACCACAGTGATGATCGGAATCCCCCGGTGCTTGCAGACTTCGAACAGCTTGAGGGTCTGTGCCTCAATCCCCTTGGCCGCGTCGATCAGCATGACAGCGCAATCCACCGCTGCCAGCACTCGGTACGTGTCCTCGCTGAAGTCGGCGTGACCGGGTGTGTCGAGCAAGTTGATGACGCAACCCCGGTGCTCGAACTGTAGCGCCGCCGAGGTGATCGAGATGCCGCGATCCTTCTCCATCTCGGTCCAGTCCGACACCGTGGACTTGCGGCTGGCCTTGCCGTGGATCGCCCCGGCCTCACTGATCAGTCCGGCGTGCAGCGCCAACGCCTCCGTCAGCGTGGACTTGCCCGCATCCGGGTGCGAGATGATGGCGAACGTCCGGCGCCGAGCAGCCTGCTCCAGCACTTCGGCAGCAACGAACGACCCACCCCCAACAAGCGTTTCGGGCACAGGTCATTCTCCAATGTCGGTATCAGGCAGTTTGATGGCGAGTTCCGGGTTGCGCCGGACCGCGACCAGCGACGCAACCGTCGTCACTACCAGGATGATAACAATGACCGCGAGCGACACGAGCGCGTCGATTTCAGGCACGTGCAGATCCGTGGTCCCGGAAACGGCTTCCAAGATCAATTTGAAGCCAATGAAGAACATGATGAAAGCCAAACCCTTGGTCAGGTAGACCAGTCGATCCAGCAATCCATGAATCAGGAAGTACAGCTGCCGAAGGCCCATCAGGGCGAAGGCGTTGACCGCAAACACGATGTAGGCCTCTTGGGTCAGGCCGAACACAGCCGGGATCGAATCGAGGGCGAACAACACGTCGGTCGAGCCGATCGCGATGATCACCAGCAACATCGGGGTAATCAGCCACTTGCCATTCTCGCGAATCAGCATCCTCGACCCGTGGTAGTCCCTCGTCGAGTTGAATCGTCGCTCAACAAACCGCACAATCGCGTTCCCCGGCGGCAGCGGCTCGCCGTCCGCGCCCACCTCACTGACGGCCGGCCCTTCCTCGGTCTCACCCCCGGACCGCCATATGGTCCAGCCGGTCCACAACAGGAACGCTCCGAAGATGTAGAAGACAGCGACGAAACGGGAGATCGCGGCAGCTCCAACAAAGATCAGACCCGTACGCAACACCAGCGCGATCATGATCCCCAAGGCCAGCACCCGGTGCTGCAGGACCGCGGGCACGGCGAAGCTGGAGATCAATATGACGAAAACGAAGAGGTTGTCCACTGACAGCGAATACTCGGTGACGTACCCGGCAAAGAATTGACTGGCGTACTTTCGGCCCTGGACGAACCCGAGTCCGATGCCGAACGCGATCGCTGCCGCGACATAGAAGATGACCCAGTGTGACGCCTCTTTGACTCCGAACTTGTGGGGCCGGGTGTCCACCACGAACAGATCCACGCCGACGACGGCGATCAACACACCGAACGTCGCCAGCCACACCCACGGCGAAACGCTCACCGGGTTCCAGCCTCCCGCAACTGACGCAACTCCCGCTTCAGGTCGTGGATCTCGTCGCGATACCGGGCGGCCAGTTCGAACTGCAGCTCAGCCGCGGCAGTGTGCATCTGCTCCGTCAGCCGTCCTATCAGCTCCACCAGATCCTTGACGGGCAGGCCCTCGTTGTCTGTCAAGGCTGGCGCATCAGCCCCCCGTGCGCGCGAGCGCATGTCGGGACCGGCTACCCGCCCACGCGAACGGCTGCGGCCTGACCCGCCGAGCAGTTCCTGCGTGTCGGCATCCTCACGCAGGATCAAGTCAGTGATATCAGCGATCTTCTTGCGCAGGGGCTGCGGATCCACCCCCCGTTCGGTGTTGTAGGCGATCTGTTTCTCGCGGCGCCGGTTCGTCTCGTCGATCGCCTGAGCCATCGATTTAGTAATGGTGTCGGCGTACATGTGCACCTGACCGGAGACGTTGCGCGCCGCACGGCCGATGGTCTGGATCAGGCTGCGCCCCGACCGCAGAAAGCCTTCCTTGTCGGCGTCAAGGATCGCCACCAGGCTCACCTCCGGCAAGTCCAGGCCCTCGCGCAGCAGGTTGATGCCGACGAGCACGTCGTACTGCCCCTGGCGCAGTTCACGCAGCAGTTCAACGCGTCGCAGGGTGTCCACCTCACTGTGCAGGTAGCGCGCCCGGACGCCGTTCTCAAGCAGGTAGTCGGTCAGGTCTTCTGACATCTTCTTTGTCAGCGTGGTCACCAGCACCCGCTCGTTGCGCTCGGTGCGATCCCGGATCTCAGCGAGCAGATCATCGATCTGGCCCTTGGTGGGTTTGACGACGATCTCGGGGTCGAGCAGGCCGGTCGGCCTGATGACCTGCTCGACAACGTCGTTATGGACTCGGGCCAGCTCATACGGGCCGGGGGTCGCCGACAGATAGACGGTCTGCCCGACCCGCTCGACGAACTCCTCCCAGCGCAGCGGTCGATTGTCCATCGCGGACGGCAGCCGGAAGCCATGCTCAACCAGCATCCGTTTGCGGGACATGTCCCCCTCATACATGGCTCCGATCTGCGGCACCGTGACATGGGACTCGTCGAGCACGATCAGGAAGTCCTCCGGGAAGTAGTCGAGCAGGCAGTTCGGCGGCGACCCCGCTTCACGTCCGTCGATGTGGCGGGAGTAGTTCTCGATTCCGGAGCAGAATCCCACCTGCGCCATCATCTCGAGGTCGTACTCGGTGCGCATCCGCAGCCGTTGCGCCTCGAGCAGGTGGTTGCCACGCTCCAGCTCCTCAAGCCGGTCGGCGAGTTCGGCCTCGATGCCGGTCAGGGCGCTGCGCATCCGGTCCGGCCCGGCCACGTAGTGCGTCGCCGGGAACACGTACAACTCGGTGTCCTCGGTCAGGATCTCGCCGGTGACGGGATGCAGTGTCATCAGCCGTTCCACGGTGTCGCCGAAGAACTCGATCCGCACCGGGTGCTCCTCGTACACCGGGAACACCTCGAGAGTGTCGCCCCGTACCCGGAACGTGCCACGGGTGAACGCCAGGTCGTTGCGGGTGTATTGGATCTGCACCAACTGCCGCAGGACGCCATCTCGGTCGTAGTCCTCGCCGACTCGAATACGCACCATCCGGTCGATGTACTCCTGCGGGGTGCCCAGGCCGTAGATGGCACTGACGGTGGCCACCACTATGCAGTCCCGCCGGGTCAGCAGCGCGTTGGTGGCACTGTGGCGCAGCCTCTCGACCTCCTCATTGATGGACGAGTCCTTCTCGATGTAGGTGTCAGACTGCGGGATGTAGGCCTCAGGCTGGTAGTAGTCGTAGTAGGAGACGAAGTACTCGACGGCGTTGTTCGGCAGCAGCTCGCGGAATTCATTGGCCAACTGGGCGGCCAACGTCTTGTTCGGTGCCATCACCAGCGTTGGCCGCTGCAGCTTCTCGATCAGCCAAGCGGTGGTAGCGCTCTTACCGGTTCCGGTGGCCCCGAGCAGAACCGTATGCCGCTCTCCGCGTTGAATGCGTTCGACGATCTGCTCGATCGCTGCTGGCTGATCGCCCGCGGGCACGTAATCGCTGATGACCTCAAACGGCGCAACGGTGCGCTGCAGGTCACTGATCGGGCGAGCCATAGCATTACCCTACGTCGAGCACGTTTCCGCTGGAGCCGGTCATCCACCGTGGCCCTAGGTCAGGGGCTCGGTTCGGGTCGGCACCTCGATCAGGTCGATCAGATCGGACAAATGAGCGACGTCAGCAAGATTGGCGGTGGCCAGGTGGGCGGAGTAGGCGTGCGCTGTGGCAGCAACAACCAGGTCCAGTTGCCGACGCCGTGGCTGTCTGCCTGCCCGCACAGTCGCGGCCGCCAGCTCTCCGTAGCTCGCCGCGACGCGGGTATCGAACGGCAGCGGGGCGAATACCTGCAAAATGCGGGTCAGTCGGGTGAGTCGATGGGCACGGACGGTGGCGTCATCAGTGATCAAGACCCCAAACTGCAGCTCGGCGATCGAAGCGGCACTGATCGCGAGGTCTCCGGGCACCGAGACGTTCGGACCAGCAATCAGAACACTGGTGTCGAGGACGACCTTCACTCCTGATCCCAAGGATTGGCAAGCTCGACTCCGCCGGCACTGTCGAGGTCGGCCAGCAAGTCGAGATCGGCCGGCAGATTGAGCGCCGCGCTTACCGTGTCCCAAGTAGTCCAGTTCGGCGCCTGGTGCGGAGTGATATCCGCAACCTCACGACCATGCACCGTCACGACGAAGCTCTGACCCTGCTCGACTTGGCGAAGAATCTCGCTGACTCGATCCTTGACTTCACGGACACCCACATGTTGCATGAGCCCACTCTACGCTGTGTGGCCACATGTGGCCACACTTTGTCCACCGACACGTCGGCTACGGTACTGCCGTGGTGGTGCGGCTGACGAATGAAGAGGCGCAGGGCTTGGCGGTGTGGTCCGCGAGCGGATTGGCGGCCTGCGGGTTGAGCGCCGGTGACCGGGTTGCGATCATGCTGCCGGCCGACGGATCAACGATCGACGAGGCTGCCGATGCTCAGGCGCAGACCCTCGGGCTGGTCCTGGGTGCGATGCGGATGGCGGTCATCCCAGTCATGATCAATCCGGCTTTGCCGCCGCGCGAGCGCGACGCGCAGATCACCGACGCGCAGGTATCGCACGTGATCGACTCCACCGCGGCGGTGGCGGAACTGTTCGGCGCCGGCGCAACGGGTCGCACACCCGATCTGTCCGATACCCCACTGACCCGGCCGATGCACTTCACGTCGGGGACGACCGGTCGGTCCAAGGGGGTCTGGACCGGGGTGCTGACCCACGGCGAGGCCGCCCACGTCTGGGGAGACGAGCAGGATCAGTGGCAGTTCGAGCCGACCGACACCACGTTGGTCCACGGTCCGCTGGCACATTCGGGGCCACTGCGATTCGCTTTGCTGGCACTGCTGGCCGGTGGCGACGTACTGCTGCCAGGGCGATTCGACGCCAAGCGCGTCGCCGATGCCATGGTCGAGGAGCGCCCGACTCACGCCTTCGTGGTGCCCAGCCACCTTCAGCGGCTGTTCGCGCTACCCGACGGACCTCCGCCGTCGCCCTACAGATTCCTGACTCATGCCGGCGCACAATGCCCGGCGGCACTGAAGCGACGCATCCACCAGTGGGCTGGCATCCAACGCACCTGGGAGTTCTACGGATCAACCGAAGGCCAGTTCACCGCCTGCCACGGCCCGGAATGGGAGCAGCGCCCGGGCACCGTCGGACGCGCCCGCCGGGGCCGAACCTTGACCATCGACGACGGGGTTATCTGGTGTCAGACCCCAGCCTGGACGCATTTCGAGTACTGGGGTGATCCGGATAAGACGGCAGCCGCCTGGCGGCACACTGACTCCGGTTCGGCCTTCTCGGTCGGCGACCTCGGTCACCTCGACGATGAGGGTTACCTGTGGATCGACGGACGACGCCACGACCTGATCATCACCGGCGGCGTCAATGTCTACCCCACCCAAGTCGAAGCCGCCCTGATCGAGCACCCCGGCGTTGTCGACGTCGCGGTGTTCGGCGTGGATGACGAAGCCTGGGGCCACCGGGTGTGCGCGGCAGTCGTCGGCGACGTGTCCCAGGACGACCTGCGAGCATTCGCCAAGACCCGACTGGCCGCCTACCAGGTCCCGAAGAGCGTGTACCCAGTCGCCGAACTCCCCCGCAACGCCGCCGGCAAAGTCCTACGCACCAAGCTGCCCGAGATCCTCGGCCTCCCTTCCTGAACCCCCGCCCCAAACCTCACGTCTGTGCACCCGAAAAGCCGCCTTCCCGGCCTGTTTCGGCTGTTTTGGGCGGCTTTTCGGGTGCAAAGACGGGAGATTTCGTCGACCCATCGACACAAACGCTGGAGCGAAGGATCGTGACTCGGCCGACCTACGTGTACGCGAGTCTGCTCGGGGCGTCGGTGGAGCCCGCCGCGCTGGAGTCGGCGACCGCTCGTGGACTGGTCC
>JBAXOQ010000186.1:0-8907 GCA_037133175.1 Actinomycetes bacterium | reverse complement strand
GCTATCAGGACCGCAAGAAAGTCGCGGCCGCGTTGCGCCCCATTTACACCGCCCCGACGGTGGAAGCCGCCGAGGTCGCGTTGGAGGAGTTCGCGTTCTCGGAGTTGGGCAAGAAGTATCCGGCGACGGTCAAGACGTGGGCGGCGGCCTGGGACCGGTTCACCCCGTTCCTGGCGTTCCCACCGGAGCTGCGCAAGATCGTGTATACGACCAACGCGATCGTTATCTGGAGCGTTGGCGGGGTTGTCCTCGACGTGTGTGACGGGTGCTTAGGGTCCCGGGATCTGCCTGTCGGACGTGGTTATCTGCAGTCGTCCAGCAGGCGGGGTTTCGGGAGGTTTCATGTTTGTTCAGCGGGTGATGGACTGCGCAACGCTGCGTGAGTCGTGGGCGGTCTTAGCCGATGACGGGGTGGCGATCGAGCCCGTCGAGAGGTATCTGGCTTTCTTGACCGATGTTGGGCGTTCGCCGAATACGGTGAAGGCGTACGCCCATGATCTGAAGGACTGGTTCGTCTTCCTCGCCGGTCGGTCGGTGGATTGGCGGCAGGTGCGGCTAGAGGATCTGGGCGAGTTCGTTGTTTGGCTTCAGTTGCCGCCGCAGGCTCGGGATGGGCGAGTGAGCGTGTTGCCGTCGGTCGACCAGTACTGCAGTGGGGTCACGGTGAACCGCAAGCTGTCGGCAGTCAGTGCGTTCTACCAGCATTGCGCACGCAACGGAGTTGAGGTGGGGGCCCTGCTGCGCGCCTGGCAGCCAGTTGGTCGCCGGGGCACGGCATGGCGCCCGTTCCTGCATCACATCAGCAAAGGTAGACCGGCTGCCCGGCGGGTGATCCGGTTGAAGACCGCGGGCAAGCATCCCCGGGTGCTGACTACTGCAGAGGTGCAGACAATCGTGGACTCGTGCAACCGGCTGAGGGATCGCTTTCTCTTCGCACTGCTGCACGGCACCGGAATGCGTGTCGGTGAAGCGTTGGGATTGCGCCACGAGGACTGGTCGATTGCCGAGCGGCAGGTGTCAGTCGTTGCTCGCCCCAACGAAAACGGGGCCCGTTCCAAGTCCGGTCGGCCGCGGATCATCCCGGTCAGCGCGGAATTGGTCCGCCTTTACTCAGACTATTTGCACGGTGAGTACGGGGATCTGGATAGCGATTACGTCTTCGTCAATCTGTGGGCCGAGCCGCGCGGCCGGCCACTGACCTACGCGGCGGTCTACGACATGGTGAAGAGGCTGCGGCGAACGACCGGTATCGACTTCAATCCACACTGGTTCCGACACACCTATGCCACCGGTTTGCTGCGGGCGGGCGTCCCGGTGGAGGTGGTCAGCAAACTGCTCGGTCATGCCTGCGTCAGTACAACTGTCGGCGTTTACGAGCATCTCAAAGCTGAAGATGCCCGAGCGGCGCTAGTGGATGCGGGATGGTTTGCCCAGGCTGAGGTGCTGCTGTGATCGCCCCCGTGCGGGCTAGAACGCAGCGACCGACTTTGACGGAACGGTTGCTGGGCGCAGTGCGGCCGCAGTTCAGGAACGAGGTGCTCGTCTTCGCGGCGGCTGATCCGGTGTTCGGCGGCGGTGAGTGTGTCGTCCGCGAGTGCGTCCGTTCAGCGACCGGCCGAGGGATGTGCCCGGGGCACCATCTGCGGTGGATGAAAGCCGGCCGCCCGGACATCGACGTCTTTGCAGCGACGACCGATCCGAGGTGGGCGCGACAGCGACCAAACATGGTCTGCCGGGTCAGGCAATGCGGCTATGGAGTCGCCCGCACCAGGATGTGTCAGATGCACGCCCAGCGGTGGGAACGCGCTGGTCGCCCTGATCTGAAGGCATGGCTGGCAGACCAGCCGCCGGCCACCGTTCCGCAAGAGCCCGGCGCCACATGCTTGATCGAAACGTGTGAGCTATGGCCCGCGGCGTCACTGCCGCTGTGTCACCCCCATGCCAAAACATGGAAGGTCAACGGACGCCCGGACATCGAGGGCTTCGCGAGCAGTTTCTCGGAGGTGACCGTGAGCGAGGGTGAGATCATCCGACTGGACGGGCTCAACCCGGGGCTGAGGCTGGAAATCCAGTACGCGTTGCAGTGCCGCAACGACCAACGTGCCACCAAGACCCCGCCGACGGTCGTCATGCAGGTCGTCCGGTTCCTGGCCGCTGCGGGCGTCGTCTCGCTACTCGATCAGGACGAAGACTCGTGGCGGGTCCAGATCGGCCGTCCTGCGCCTAAGGATTCGAATCCGCGTGCCCTGTTGGTATATGCCAGGCGCAGAGTCGAAGACCTTGCCGATGCCGATGGCTGGGAAGGGGAATATCCCCGCGACGTGTGGCAGATGCGTCGGCTCGGATTCCCGGGAAATCCGACATTGACGTTCGAGCCCATCACGGCTCCCTGGTTACGGGCACTGGTCAAGCGGTGGATGCGTTGGCGGCTGGGCACCGGAATCGACTTGGAGACAGCGCGCCGCGGTTTGCGCACCCTCACCCGATTCTCGCGTTTCTGCGACACCATCGAAATCAGGTCGCTGGCCGAAGTGGACCGCGCGGTTCTGGAACGGTATCTGGCTGACCTGCACGCCGAGTGGGCCGGCCGCCAGCGCCACGGCGACCAGATAGGCCAACTGAACTCGTTCCTGCACGCGATCCGCCAGCATGGCTGGGACGACACACTCCCTGCGAGCGCGCTGCTGTTCTCCGACGACTACCCCAAACGCGGCGAACGCCCACCGCGGGCGCTGGCCGAGCATGTGATGGCCCAGGTCGAGCATCCGGACAACCTGGATCGATGGTCCAACCCCGCTCACCGGCTCGTCACCCTCATTCTGATTCGTGCTGGCCTGCGGGTCACCGACGCTCTGACGCTGACCCACGACTGCGTCGTCGCAGACGCCCAGGGCGCTCCCTACCTGCGCTACTTCAACCACAAGATGAAACGCGAAGCTTTGGTCCCGATCGACAACGAACTGCACGCACTCATCGCCGCCCAGCAATCGATAGTCGGCCAAGACAAACCCGCACCCGCATCGGTCCTGTTTCCCCGCCAAACGAAGAACCCCGATGGGACAGCCGTGACCAGCAGCAGCACCTACCGAATCGCGCTCTACCGCTGGCTAGAGCACTGCAACATCAGCGATGAGCACGGACGGCCGGTGCGCCTGACCCCCCATCAATGGCGGCACACACTCGGAACTCGCCTAATCAACCGGGACGTGCCCCAAGAGGTCGTCCGCCGCATCCTCGATCACGACTCCCCGCAGATGACCGCCCACTACGCCCGACTGCACGACACCACCGTGCGTCGCCACTGGGAGGCCGCGCGCAAAGTAGACATCAACGGCCACACTGTCGAGGTCGACCCAGACGGACCCCTCGCCCAAGCCGCTTGGGCCAAAGAGCGGCTCGACCGCGCGACCCAGGCCTTGCCCAACGGCTTCTGCGCCCTGCCTGTCCAACAAAGTTGCCCGCACGCAAACGCCTGCCTGACCTGCCCGGTATTCCTCACTACCACCGAGTTTCTGCCCCAGCACCGCAACCACCGCGAGCAAGTCGTCCAGATCATCTCAGCGGCCGAAGCTCGCGGCCAGACCCGGCTGTCCGAAATGAACCAACAAGTCCTGTCAAACCTTGACCGGGTCATCACCGCAATCGAGAACTGCCCGCGGGTCGGTCAGGAGCAAGCCGATGCGAGCTGACAACTCCCGCTACATCGTCGCCGCCGCCCGCACCAGGTCAAACGCAACACGCAAGCGCGCCGTCGCAGCATTGCGACGAATGGAAACCGCCGGGCACGCCATCACCTTCGACGCGCTCGCCCGCGAAGCAGGCGTGTCCCGCAGCTGGCTCTACAACCAGCAAGACCTGCGCACCGAGATCGAGAGCCTGCGCCAACGTCAGCAACTGAGGGTCCCCCCATTTGCCGGACACTTGATTTCTTGGCCGGTGTGGCCTTGGGTGGGGTGTTGCTGACGGTATCGCGTGTGGGCCCTGTGTGAGTGGCTGACTGGAACGGGCTCGGGCCTGTTGCTGCTGGTCGGGTGGTCATCGTTGGTCCGTGAAGCCGGGGATCAGTTCTGCCACGGTGATTATCTCGTCGCAGCACGGGCACGTTCCGCCTGGGCCGAGCCGGGAGCACGGGCGTTGACAGTCACCGCACCATTGATCGCCCAGGTAGCGTTGCTCGCATTCTGCGCAGGCGTAGACGGTGCCCTCGCGTCGTGATCGGCGGGCGGGCAGCGCCGGGGTTGGCGTGGGTTGGTTTCGCCGCCGGTAGCCGGCCTGTTTGCAGGCCGGGCCGCAGTACAGCCGGGACCGCCCCGGCGGTAGCGGTTGCCCGCAGGCCAGGCAGCCGGTCGGTGGCGTAACGGAAACGTCACGCGACGGGGTTTGTGAGGGTGTCGTCGGCATCAGATCACGCCGCCTGTCGCCCGGCGGCGGGTTGGTGCCGGCGGTACTGGGCTTCCCATTCCACCGGCGGCAGGTAGCCCAGGGACGAATGAAGCCGGGACCGGTTGTACCAGTTGATCCACCGGAAGATCGCCTGGCGGGCCTGGGACCGGGTCGCGAACCGGTACCGGTGCACCAGTTCGCGTTTGAGGCCCGACCACAGCGCCTCGGCGACACTGTTATCCCAGCACACCCCTGTTCGCCCCACTGATTGGCGCATCCCCAGGTCGGCCAGATGCTGCTGGTACCGCGCGGACATGTACTGTGCGCCGCGATCACCATGGAAGATGACCCCGGCGACATCGCCGCCGCGGACCCCGACGGCCATGTCCAGGGCGTCGATGACCAGGTCGGTGCGCATATGCTCGGCCATCGAGTAGCCCAGCAGCCGCCGTGAGCCCAGGTCCAGCGCCGAGGCCAGATACAGCCAGCCCTCGCCCGTGGGGATGTAGGTGATGTCCCCTACCCATGCCGCGTCCGGGCAGCCCGGGGCGAACCGGCGCCCGACCAGGTCCGGGATCGGCGGGTTGTCCTCGGCCGGGATCGTCGTGCGCACCTTCGCGCCCTTGTACACCCCGACGATGCTGTTCTGACGCATCAGCCGACGCACCCGCTTGCGATTCACCACCGCGCCATGGCGGGTCAGTTCGGCGTGAACCCGGGGAACACCGTACGTGCCGTCGGACCCGCCGTGGATATCAACGATCTCGTTGACCAGGTACGCCTCGCACAGATCACGGCCCGAGGGCCCGGTCCGGCCCCGGCAGGCCCATTCGTAGAACGTCGTCGTGGAAATACCAGCGGCCGAGCACGCGGCGGCCACCGGGAATCCTTCGGCTCTCCGGGAATCAACCCACCTGCAGCGGGTCATCGTGCTGACTCCTGGACCCAGAAAGCCGTCGCTCGTTTGAGCAAATCACGCTCCATCGACAGCTGCGCGTTCTCCCGGCGCAACCGGGTCAGCTCAGCACGCTCATCCGTCGTCAAACCAGCGCGCTCACCACGATCAATGCGCGCCTGGCGAACCCAGTTGCCTAAAGTCTGGTCCACCAGGCCCAGAGACTTCGCGACATCACTGATCGTCCGGTCACCATCGATCACCATCGCGACCGCATCAGCCTTGAATTCCGGCGAATACCTGGGCCGACTCCCGGCCCCTGACACTTTCTTCGTTGACATGACTACCTCCTACACGAGGTGTCCGCCAAATGGGGGGACCTTCACCCAGCCTCGGTGATCGTCTTCTTCACCAGCGCGACATCGCGCCGGGAACACCCCACCATCTCCACGATCTCGCCGTAACTGCGACCCGCCAGCGATAACTGAATAATCGCCCTGAAATTGGCCATCCGGCCCTCCCTGAATCCTGCGGTGACACCCTGCGCGCCACCACAACATCCAGCGAAACCCCAGTACCAACAACCCGGAACACCGGTACCACCAACGTGGACTACCCGTACCAACTAGCCCGATCTGTCAATCTCCCGAGTTCGTTTGCGTCCTGTGCCATGGCTTCGTTTACAACCTGTGCCGACGCTTCGTTTACGACCGGTCTGACGTCCCGGATTCGTGCGCCATGGACTTGCCAGAACGGCAGCGTTCGTTTCGTGGCGGTCGTGGCCAGCGGGAGCGGAAAACAGATCGCTTCGACACCGTCGCGAGCGTCGAACAGCTCGTACTCGGTGTCGGTGATCACGAGCTGATACGAACCGACCAGATGAGTGGGTACCTTCCCGATTCTTCCGTGGAGGTAGATCTGCGGGTTCTCGCGGGTGATCACCACCTCGTCCGGGGCCTTGCGCAGCCGCCCGGTGGTGGTGTGCCCGGGATCCTCGGCCCACAGTTGTGCCGGGGCATTTGCCCCGACCCTGGCAACCGCAGCCGCGTCGGCCTGCGCCTTGTGCGCCAGAGCGCGGGCAAGAAGATCTGTGTGCGGGATCGGGATACCGTCGCAAGGGCGATGCTCGCAGGCGTCCCACGCCTGCGAGGGGGTCATCTCGGCGGGCAACCATTGATGATGGCGGCGGTTGTTGTAATACTCGCGGTACTCGGCAAGCAACTCATTGACCTGCGCCAAGGTGACCGGTTGGTGGGCGTCAAGGAAGCGTTGCAGTGTCTGATGGGAGCGTTGGTTCTTGCCCTGTGTGGTCGGGCTGCGCACCTTCCCCGAGATCCCACGACAGCCCAGATCGGCCAGGAGCCGCTGCAGCGGGGCGACACTGCCGCGGCGCACCTGGGGGAACGCGACACCGTTATCGGACAGCAGTTCCTGCGGTACCCCGTGGCGGTCGATCGCGGCCGACACCACCATGATCGCCTCATCGCCGTTCTCCGGGCGAGAACACGCCCACGTACCAAACGTCGTACCGGGTCGAGTCGTCCACCAGCTGCTACACCGTGACCTGCAGGCGTTCCTCGGCGAACAGCGCGTACGTGAATGCGTCGAGTTGCCACAGCTGCATCGCAGCGGCCCGCTGGAACCGGATAGACGACTTTCGGGGCCGCTTGCGCGGATTCGCGGCCACCACCCCCGCCTCGGCCAGCATCCGTGCGATCGTTGACACCGACGGCGCCTTCCCGGGGAACAGCGCATCATCGATGCCGGCATGCCACACCGATTTCGGTCCCGCGTCCCACCCCTTGGCGGTGAGCCGACGCCGAATCGTCAACACTGAACCGTCCCGGTTTTAATGCCGCTTCCTTGTGAGTGAGAGGAATGATGGCGTCATGCCGAAGCAGTATCCGAAAGATCAGAAGGATCGTGCGGTCCGGATGGTGAGCGAGCGGCTGGGGGAGTACCCGTCGCTGTATGCGGCGTTCAGGGCGCTGGGCCCGAAGCTGGGGATCGGTGCGGAGTCGTTGCGGCGGTGGGTGGTGCAGGCCCAGATCGATCAGGGCCAGCGCTCGGGGCCGTCGAGTGAGGAGTTGGCTGAGATCAAGCGGCTGAGGGCGGAGAACCGGGACCTGAAGGAGGCCAACGAGATCTTGAAGGCGGCCTCGGTTTTCTTCGCCAGGGAGCTCGACCCTCGCCGCCGCTGATCTGCGGGTTCATCGACCAGATGCGTGCCGACGGCCACGGGGTCGAGTCGATCTGTCAGGCCCTGCGCGAGCAGGGCCTGGCGGTCGCCCCGCGGACGTATCGGTCCTGGAAGATCAAACCGGTTCCCGACCGGGACTGCTCCGACGCGGCGGTCATCGATGCGTTGCGGCACCTGCGCACCGGCGGGCATGACGGCGCACCGTTGCCGGAGGTTCTGTATGGGCGCCGCAAGATGACCGCGTGGCTGGCCCGCAACGGTTTCCCGGGCGTCTCCAAGCACACAGTGGACCGGCTGATGCGCGACGAGGGCATGAACTCCGCTGGTCCGTGGCCGGCGCACCCGCACCACGATCGCCGCCAAGGACGGCGGGGTGCGGGCCCCGGACCTGTTGGACCGGCACTTCCGCACGGGCGCGCCGAATCTGGCCTGGGTCACCGACTTCACGTATGTGCCGACGTGGACCGGGTTCGTGTACGTCGGGTTCGCCATCGATCTGTTCTCCCGCGCGATCGTGGGCTGGTCGGCATCGACCGTCAAGGATGTCGCCTTCGTCGAGGCGTGCCTGAAGATGGCGCTGTGGCGCCGCGACCACACCGGCCGACCGGTCCCTGCGGGCATGGTCCATCACTCGGACGCGGGGAGCCAGTACACCTCGGTCCGGTTCACCCAGACCCTTGCCCTGGAAGGACTATCGGCGTCCATCGGGTCAGTGGGCGACGCGTACGACAATGCCGCCGCGGAGACCACGATCGGGCTGTACAAGAACGAGGCCGTCGCCGCCGGATCACCGTTTCGGACCGGCCCGCTGCGCACCATCGCAGACGTGGAAACCCTGACCATCAACTACATCGATTGGTACAACAACCACAGGCTGCACAGCCTGCTGGACCACAAGACCCCCGAGGAACACGAGCAGGCCTACTACGACCACCGGCCTGGACCCGGCCCTGGTGATGCCAGCGCGAAGAGCGCCTGAACCCGCGACAACCGCCCCGGCCCGGCGCCGCGAGTGCCCGACCGTCGCCGACCAACCCTGAGCGAGGACAACCATGAAGGATCCCACCAACCCGTCGCGTAACGGCAACGTAACGCCAGAACCGGCACCGCGATGCCTGGCCTGCCAGGGTGCTCTGCCACCGGGGCGGGCGCGGCGCTACTGCTCGGACCGCTGCCGGCAAGCCGGATGGCGCAGGAGAAACCAGCCCGCCACGCCCGTCCCACCGCTGCCCCAACCGGGCTCCCCGCGCGCCAGCAGCATCTACGAGTGCCCCGACTGCGAATCCCGGTACCTGGGCACCCAACGCTGCGATGACTGCAACACCTTCTGCAAAAAGCTCGGCACCGGGGGCGCCTGTCCGTGCTGCGACGAGCTGATCACCATCGAGGAACTCACGCAGCCCTGACCACCCCAGCCGTGGCGCAAACC
>JBAXOQ010000185.1:0-8916 GCA_037133175.1 Actinomycetes bacterium | reverse complement strand
CCTGCGCCCGGCGATGGCCCGCGCATTTGACCTCTACCTGCGACGCGGCGAGGCTAAGTCCACGGTGCGCAAGATGTTCGACAAAGAGAAGAAGGCCGCCGTCCCGATCCCTGCCGCCTCCGGACCCGCGACAGATCCTGCCACCGGGGCCCGGCGATGACGTTCACTCTGCACGTCGACGGCCCGCGCTGGCGGACGCAGACCTCGGTGGTCCGCGACGAGGTTCGCGGTGCTGTTCACGCTGGTCAGCCCAGCGCACGCTTCGGTGACATCGTTCCGGTCGCCAAGGGCAACGGCTACGGTTTCGGCCTGGCCAACCTGGCGATTGAAACCACCAGACTCGGCCTGGATCGGATCGCGGTCGGAACACCGTACGAGGCGGCCACGGTTGCCCGATACTTCGCCGGCGAGATCCTGGTCATGCAGCCCTGGGAACCCCGGGATGCCACCGCCCACGCTGTGTGGGAATCGATTGAGGCCAGTGACTTCGCCAACCGAGTGGTCCGCACGATCGCCAGCGTCGAGTCGCTGCGGGCCCTGGCGACGACCGCTCCGGCCGATCAGATCTACCCGCCGCGCTTCATCATCGAGGGCCTGACCTCGATGCGCCGGTTCGGCCTCGGTGAGCCGGACATGGACGCGCTGCTGGCCGACGACGCAATCCGCGATGCGCTGCGCAGCAAGCTCATTGATCTGGCTGGGCTGGCCATCCATCTGCCGCTGGCCCAGCCACTGGCTCCCCATGTGGAGACCCTCGAGACCAGCTGGCACGACACGAACCCGATGCCGAGGCCGCCGGCCGGATCCAGTGGCCGGGTGCGCGAAGCCTGGTCCTGGGCGCTGACCTGGATCCGGGCGCTCGGTGCGCTGGAGGACGCCGGCTGCCCGCTGACCGATGATGCTGTCGCGCTGTGGGTGTCGCATCTGGATCCCGGTGAGCTGCGGGACCTTCGCACCGCGCTGCCCGATGTCCCGCTGCGGGTCCGGGTCGGCACCCGGCTGTGGCTCGGCGACCCCGGTGCCGCCGCCGCCCGTGGCACCGTGCTCGCCGTCCACCCGGTTAACAAGGGCCGGGCCGTGGGCTACCGCCAGCGGCGGGCGCCCAAGGAGGGTCTGCTGGTCATCGTCGGAGGCGGCACTTCGCACGGAGTGGCGATGGAAGCGCCGACGGCCGCCTTGTCCGTGCGCCAACGAGCGGTCACGTTCGGTTCCGGCGCTTTGGAGGCATCGGGGCGGGTGCTGTCGCCGTTCAGCTGGGACGGCAAGCGCCGCTGGTTCGCCGAGCCCCCGCACATGCAGGTGTCGCTGCTGTGGCTATCCGCCGACGACGTCAGGGTCGCGACCGGTCGTGGCGGTCGGGTGCCCGCGGTGGGGGACGAATTGGATTGCCGGGTCCGCCACACCGTCGCGCTGTTCGACCGGATCATCGGCTTGGACTTGTGAGGGGAATCCGGTGGCGCAACAGGTAGGTGATCCGGCGAACGCGTCGGCTGGCGGGTCTGTGCGACCGGAGATAATCTCGCCCACCCAGGAGGATCCGGTCGTCGCCGACAACTGTGAGGTCATCGGCGGACCGATGGGTGTCCACAGCGCTGGCGGCCGCTGGTGGAACGCGCTGCGGGTACTGCTGGTCCTGACAGTGCTGGGCTTTCTCGTCGGATGGATGACGAAGACGCCCTGCACGACGACCGGCTGGGCGGACCCGGGTCGCTACACGCACTTGTGCTACACCGACATCGCGCCGCTGTTCGAGTTGCGCGGCTTCGCTGACCACGTCTTCCCGTACATCCAGGATCCGCTGCCGGGCCAGCAGCAGCTCGAATACCCGGTGCTGACCGGACTGTTCATGGCGTTGGCCGGGTTCCTCACCCCGTCCGGTGATAGCGGGATGCTGTGGTTCTACGTCATCAACTCACTAATGCTGGCGGTCTGCTTGGGCGTCGCGGTGATTGCCACCGCGCTGACAGTCAAGAGGCGCCCCTGGGACGCTGCGATGGTGGCGCTGGCACCTGGCACGATACTGTGCGCGACGATCAACTGGGACCTGATAGCGGTCGCGTTGACCGCGGTGGCGCTCTGCCTGTGGGCGAAGCGGTATCCGACCTGGGCGGGCGTAGTTTTGGGCTTGGCTGCGGCCGCCAAGTTCTACCCGTTGATGCTGCTCGGGCCGCTGCTGATCTTGTGCTGGCGGGCGGCTCGGATGAACGCGTTCTTCCGATGCCTGGGCGGCTTCGTGGTCGCCTGGCTGGTGTGCAATGTGCCGTTCATGCTGATCAATTTCGACGGCTGGGCGACCTTCTACACCTTCAGCTCAGAACGCGGGGAAGACTTCGGATCCTTCTGGTTCGTGCTGTCGAGCCTTGGGCAGATCGACGGCCTGGACATCAGTTTCTCGGTGCCGGCGGACTGGCTGAACTTGGTGGCCACCGGGCTGTTCCTGCTGCTTTGCGTCGGGGTCGCCATCCTCGGCCTGGCGGCGAAGCGTCGGCCCCGCCTGGCCGCGATGTGCTTCCTGGTGATCGCGGCTTTTCTGATCACCAACAAGGTCTACTCGCCGCAGTACGTGCTCTGGTTGATCCCGCTCGCGGCGCTCGCCCGACCGCGCTGGCGCGACTTCCTGATCTGGCAGGTCGGCGAGACTATCTACTACGTGGCCATCTGGTTGTACCTAGCCGGGTTCAACGACGGCAAAGGCTTGCCAGCCGGGTGGTATGCAGTGGCCATCATGATTCACATCGCTGCCACCGTGTTCTTCGCGGTGATGGTCGTGCGCGACGCTCTGAAGCCGTCGCGCGACCCGATCCGAACAGACGGTTTCGATGAAGATCGCGACGATCCCGGTGGCGGTGTGCTCGACGGCGCGCCCGACCGGTGGGCCCGCGACCCGCTGCCCGTCTAGTCCGGGAGGGCACTACGGCTTGGGCTTGGCGGTTCCCGTTGCGGGCGCGGCTGAGGCTGTCGGCGGCTTCACTGTGCCGGTCGGGCCTGGGCTGGCCGACGTAGCAGTCGGTGACGGTTTGCCGGTCGGTTTTCCGGTCGGGCTGCCGGTTGAGCTCGGAGCCCACGACGTCGCCTGGGTGTAGTAGCCGTTCTGGGAGTCACTGGTCATGTTCGCCGGGTCGGTGAAGTTCTCGACCGGAAGGTTGGCCATCGCGGTGCCCATGTACGACGTCCAGATGGCCGCTGGGTAAGCGCCGCCGTGGACCGATCCGCCACCGCCGGTCCCGTACAGGCTCACCGGGTTGCCGTTCTTGCCCTGCTTGACCATCATGACCGCGGTGCTGATCTGCGGTGTGTAGCCGACGAACCATGCGGACAAGTTGTTGTCGGTGGTTCCGGTCTTGCCGGCGGCAGGTCGGCCCAGCGAGTTTGCCGCGTAGCCGGTGCCGCTGGTGACGACTTTCTGCAGCGCGTAGTTCACCGTATTTGCCACGTCTTCAGAGAAGGCGCGATTCGGGTCGGGGGTGTATTGGTAAACCGGACCACCGTTGTTCAGCCGGACTTCCTTGATCGTCGTCGGAGCCACCCGCATGCCCTGATTGGCGAATGTTGCATAGGCGCCAGCCATCTCTTCGGTCGTGGGTGCAGCCGTGCCGAGCACCGTCGTCGGGTCGGCGACCAGCCCGATCGTGTTCGCCGGCAGACCGGCTCGGATGGCGGCCTCTTTGACCTTCTCAGGTCCCAACTTGTTCACCGACAGGTCCACGAACACGGTGTTGACCGAGCTTTCGATCGCCTGCAGCAGACTGATCTGCCCGTACGACTGGTTGCCTTCATTCTCGAGCTTGTAGCCACCGATTGTGCGTGGGGAGCTGCCGTCCCACATGGAATCGAGCTTGATGCCATCCTCGGTTGCCGCAGCAAGTGCGAACGGTTTGAAGGTAGACCCACCCAAGGCAATGGCCTGGTCGCTGTTCGAAAGCTGGTTCTTCAGGTAGTCGGCACCGCCGTACATCGCCAGCACTTCGCCCGTGTCGGCTTTCACTGAGGTCAGCCCGATTCGCAGACCGGGTTCCGCACCTGGTCCGCTGTTGTTGACCGCCGCGACGGCAGCCTCTTGGTCAACCTTGTCGAACGTCGTAGTGATGCGCAGGCCACCCTGGTCGAGTTGCTCCTGCGTGAAGCCGAGCTTGATCAGTTCACGCTCCACCGTGTCGAGCAGGTAGCCGTTGGTGCCGGTCATGGAACTCTTGGCGGCTTTGTACTTCTTGAATTCCGGCAGCTTCATCTTCTTACGGTCGGCGGCGGTCAGCCATCCCTGCGACACCATGGAATCGAGTACGTAATCGAAACGCACCTGCAGCCGGTCGCGGTGCAGTTCAGGCTCGTAGTCGGTCGGGCCCTTGATGACCGCAGCTAGTACCGCAGCCTCGTTCGTCTTGAGTTTGTCGGCGGACTTGCCAAAGTAGGCTTGCGAGGCGGTCTCGACGCCATAGGCGCCGCGGCCGAAGTAGATCGTGTTGAGGTACTCGCTGAGGATCTGGTCCTTGGACTCCTGAGAGTCGAGTTTGACTGAGAGCAGCAATTCGCGGAGCTTGCGGCTGATCGTGCGGTCCTGTGTCAGGTAGGCGTTCTTCGCGTATTGCTGTGTAATGGTCGACGCTCCCTGGGTCGCGCCTTCATTGAACGTGGCGTTCCAGAACGCCCGGCCGAGCGCCAGTGGGTCGAAGCCGCCGTGTTCGTAGTACGTCTTGTCCTCTGCTGCAATCACCGCGTGCTGCAAGTTGACCGGCATCGAAGACCCCGGAATGACGATCCGGTTGGCTTCGCCGATCCGGCCGATCTCGGTCTTGCCGTCGTTCCAGTAGACGATCGTCTTCTCAGACGATGCTGAGGCGTTGACGTCGGGGATCGGCGTCAGGACCACGGCGAGCGAGAAAGCCGCAACCGCAAGCAGGCACAGAGCCGCCAGTGACCCGATCGTGAGCTTCCAAGAGGGGATCCAACGGGTCACACCGCGGCGTCCGGAACGCGGATAGTTGATCAACCGGCGCCGACCGTTGACCCCGCGGGAGGAAGCTCGGCCTTGCTGCACCGAGTCTCCCCGCTCGTTCGAAGCCATGTGTCCACCAATCGTCTGGTTGAGGTTCGTCTTGTTTCGGGTGCCAGCGGCACCGAGCCCCGCGTTGCCCCGGCTGCTCGGGAGACCCTCTGGGTGTGGGTTGTCTGGGACCCCGTGCCGGCCGATTATCCCGCCGCAACCGGTCACGGCGGGCGTTGCCGCGCCACTTGCTAGGACGCCAAGGTGTTCTTGGCGGTTCCCCGGCGCGCCCCTGGCGGTTGCCCAAAGCGCTGCGGTTCGATATTCGGACGGTCGAAATCGCCTGCCTCGGTCTACCCGTTCAGGCGCGCGTTCAACCCGGTTTTCCAAGACGGGTTCGGCAGTTGGCGCTGCTTGGCGGGACGATTTCACCAAAATATGTGATACAGATCACAGAGTGACACAGATGACCTTGTGTGCCGCAGAGTCCGTCGCGGGTTACCATCATATATCGTTTCGATATATTCGTTCGATACACTGGTCGATGTATCTCATCGATATGACAATGCCGATATGACAATGCTAGGTCAAGTAGCACTCCAAGCGATCCGAACCGGGAGGAAGCACTTATGCCAAGACGTGCAACCGTCCTTGAATTCGCCGTGTTGGGCTTGCTGCATGACGCACCCATGCACGGCTATGAGTTGCGGAAGCGACTCAACGCTGTGCTCGGAAGCTTCCGGACCTTGTCATACGGGTCGCTATATCCGTGCCTCAAGCAGCTTCTCGCCGCTGGCCTGATCGTCGAGGCCGGTCCGGCCGACGCCGGCGCTCCCGCACTGACCGGACGACGGGCTCGGATCGTCTACCAGCTCACCGCTGACGGCAAGGAGCGGTTCGAGGAACTGCTCGCTGACACTGGTCCTGAAGCGTGGGACGACGAGCGTTTCGATGTGCATTTCGCGTTCTTCTCTCGGACCGATGCCGAAGTCAGGATGCGAATCCTGCATGGGCGCCGTGGAAGGTTGGAAGAGCGCACTGCCGCCATCCGGGCGTCGATGTCGCGCACCGCCGAGCGGGTCGATGACTACACGTTGGAGCTTGCGCGACATGGTCTTGACGCCGTTGAGCGTGAGGTCCGCTGGCTCACCGAGCTGATCGCGAACGAGGAGTCCGGACTGAATAAGCGTCAGGCGGGCACCACTCGTTCACAGAAACAGCGTCAGAGGCAAACAACACGTGGGGCAACATCACCAACCAAGACAACATCAACAAGACAGGCTCATTCCGGTGGCGTAGGCCTTACCGGCGAAACTGGAACACGGAAGGATTAGAAGATGGGTTCGATTCGCGTAGCGGTCGTCGGGGTAGGAAACTGTGCTTCGTCACTCGTACAGGGAATTGAGTACTACAAGGATGCCGATCCGCAAGGTCGTGTCCCCGGCTTGATGCACGTCACTTTCGGGCCGTACCACGTCCGGGACGTGGAGTTCGTTGCCGCATTCGATGTGGATGCCAAGAAGGTCGGACAGGACCTTGCGCACGCCATCACCGCCAGCGAGAACAACACCATCAAGATCTGTGATGTGCCCCCGACTGGTGTCATCGTGCAGCGAGGCCACACCCTCGACGGTTTGGGCAAGTACTACCGCGAGATGGTCACCGAGTCCGACGACGAGCCGGTTGATGTTGTCGCCGCGCTTCGCGAGGCGAAGGTGGACGTGTTGGTGTGCTACCTGCCGGTGGGTTCAGAGAAGGCCGCCAAGTTCTATGCGCAGTGCGCCATCGATGCGAAGGTTGCCTTCGTGAACGCCCTGCCGGTGTTCATCGCGGGTACCCCGGAGTGGGCCGCCAAGTTCGAGGCCGCAGGCGTTCCGATCATCGGTGATGACATCAAGTCGCAGGTAGGTGCGACCATTACGCACCGGGTGCTGGCCAAGCTGTTCGAGGATCGCGGTGTCACCGTCGATCGCACGTACCAGCTGAATGTCGGCGGCAACATGGACTTCATGAACATGCTTGAGCGTGATCGCCTGGAGTCCAAGAAGATCTCCAAGACCCAGTCGGTGACCTCGCAGCTGGTCGACAAGATCGACCCCCGCAACGTGCACATCGGTCCGTCTGACTACGTGGCATGGCTGGACGATCGCAAGTGGGCGTTCGTTCGCCTTGAGGGTCGGAACTTCGGCGACGTTCCCCTGTCGCTGGAGTACAAGCTTGAGGTGTGGGATTCGCCGAACTCCGCCGGCATCATCATTGATGCGATTCGCGCGGCGAAGATCGCCAAGGACCGCGGCATCGGTGGCCCGATCCTGTCGGCGTCGTCTTACTTCATGAAGAGCCCGCCGGTGCAGTACAGCGACGACGACGCTCGCGACGCGGTGCAGGCCTTCATCGACGGCACCATCGAGCGCTAGGTCTTTTTCTCGCCTTTGCACCCGAAAAGCCGCCTTCCCGCCCGATTCTGGGCCCGGAAGGCGGCTTTTCGGGTGCAAAGGCAGTAAGCGGCGGGCGGCGCCGGCGGCTTACGGAGTACACCAGCGGGTTCCTGGGGTAGTTTCGCGGCGTGGCCTTTACCGATTTCGCGACTGTGCTCCGATCGTCGCGGTTCCGGCGGTTGTTCGCGGTGCGGGCAACCGGCCAGTTGTCTGACGGACTGTTCCAAGCTGCACTTGCCACGTTCGTGCTGTTCTCGCCGGAACGGCAGGCGTCGCCGCAGGCAATTGTCACCGCCTTCGCGATCCTGTACCTGCCCTACTCGTTCATCGGCCCGTTTGCCGGGGTGTTTCTGGACACCTGGAGCCGACGTCAAGTCCTGCTGTACGGCAACCTGATCCGGGCAGTGATCGTGGTCGGGATCTGTTTCCTGACCGCGGCCGGCCACTCGGGGATGGACCTGGGGATCGCGGTGCTGGTGGCGCTGGGAATCAACAGGTTCATCTTGGCGGGACTGTCCGCTGCGCTGCCGCACACAGTCAGCCGCAGCACGCTGGTCACTGCCAACGCCTTCGCTCCCACCGCCGGAACCATGTGCGCAGCAATCGGTGGACTGGCCGGGGTCGTGCTGCGCGGCGCGTTTGGCGGCGGCGACCGAGGGTCGACCGTTGTGCTGATCATTGCGACGGCGGGCTTCACGTTATCCGGGCTGCTTGCGCTGCGCATGGCCAAGGGCCTGCTCGGTCCAGACGGCGACACCCCGCGCGACACCGTCATGGGGGTGATACGTGGTCTCGGAGACGGTGCCGTGACCCTGTGGGGTCAGCGTCCCGCGCTGCGCGCAATCACCGCCGTGACGATGCACCGGGTGGCGTTCGGTGCCGCGACAATCATGGTCATCCTGTTACTGCGCAACACCTTGAACCCATCGGACAAGCCGGAGGCGGCGTTGTCGCAGTTGAGCCTGGTGATCGGCGGCGCGGCCGGCGGGGCCCTGGTGGGTGCGTTGCTCACGCCTCGACTGACGCGCCTCATCGGTCCGATTCGCTGGAGCTCACTGACATTGGCAGTCGCTGGCATCCTGACGCCTATTGCCCTCGGGATGGCTACGGTTCCGGTGATGATTGCCGGTGGTGCGGTACTCGGGTTCGCCGGCCAATGCGTGAAGATCTGCGCTGACACCTCCGTGCAGACACGAATCCACGACGATCACCGCGGTCGGGTGTTTGCGCTGTATGACGTGGCGCTGAACATTGGCCTTGTCGCGGGCATAGCCGCCGTCGCCTACACCAGTCCTGCCAGTGGGGAGTGCGTGCCCGATTTGATCGCGATCGCCGTGCTGCTGGTGGTCACCGCGGTGTGGTACTACTCCCACCGCCGCGACGATGCGGTCCCCAACGATGCGCTGGCCAAGCTGATGCCCGCCGCCGAGTGATCTACGCGCGGGTCACTCCTCGGAGGCTGCTTTCGCCTTTGCCTCGGCGTGGGCGAGCTCGTCG
>JBAXOQ010000184.1:0-8945 GCA_037133175.1 Actinomycetes bacterium | reverse complement strand
GGTACAGGCTCATTCCCGCGCTGGAGCGGAACCGATATCCCAGGTAGCTCGGGGGTGCGCTGGTTCACTTCATCGTCGTGGGCGTGGCGCCGCAGAACAAGGGTGGACCCAGCGAACTTCCCCGGCAAACGGGGGTCCGGGCTCTCAGAACATTAGGGTGGGCAGATGTCCGGACACCGATCCCCGAATTCCTTCGGCGCTGTCGGCAGTCGGACCGGCGTAGCCCTGGCGGCTGCCCTCGTGATGGCGGCCGTTCCCGCGGTGGCAGCATCGGCTTGGGCTGGCAGCCTGGGTGCAAGCCCAGGCAACGGTGCGGGGGGTGCCATTGGCTCCCAGGCGGCCGGTTCCACGGCCCGACCGATTGCCGCCGTGAACCTCAACCTGGCCGCGGTGCCGGGGCTGACACCTAGGGCTTTCTCACCGACGCAGGCGACATCCAAGGTGCTGCCGGGCACCAAGTGTCGGGTATTCCCAGCGTCCAGCGTCTGGCACTCGGACATCTCAGCGCTGCCGATCAGCCCGCGGTCAGCGCAGTGGATGGCCAACTCCGACGCGAACGGTCGCAATCTTCATCCGGACTTCGGGCCGTCATTCGGTGAGCAACCGGTGCCCTACGGGATCCCCATCACCATCGTCAAGTCCAAGAAGAAGCCAAGCACCAAGGTGACCTTCGAATACGCCGACGAAAGCGACCGGGTGCGCTACCCGCTCAGCGCCCAGACCAAGATTGAAGGCGGCGCAGGAGCAGACGGTGACCGCCACGCGATCATGGTGTACGCCAAGACATGCAAGCTGTACGAAACCTGGAGCACCCGCAAGGTCGGCAGGCGGTGGACCGCCGGGTCTGGGGCCGTCTGGAGCCTGAGATCGAACAAGTTACGACCGTCGGGCTGGACCTCCGCAGACGCCGCCGGACTGCCGATCCTGCCAGGGCTACTGCGCTGGGACGAGATCGTGTCCGGGCGAATCGATCACGCGATTCGGTTTACGCTCCCAGAAACTCAGGACTCATTCGTCTGGCCGGCCCGTCATCGAGCTGGTTCCACCGATGACCCGGCCTTCCCACCGATGGGAGCCCGCTTCCGACTGAGCGCAGCGTTCGACACCGCCGGGTTCTCACGCTCGGCCCGGGTGGTGCTGGAAGCGATGAAGCGATACGGGATGGTCTTGGCCGATAACGGCTCGGCGTGGTACTTCCAGGGAACCTCCGACACCCGCTGGCCCGATGCTCTCATCAGCGAACTCAAGGACGTCCCCGCTTCGTCGTTCGAGGCAGTCGATGCGGCTCCGCTGCAGATCACGGCCAATTCCGCGGCCGCCCGCCCCTGACCTGCCCCGGTTGGCCGACGAATATCTACCGTCTTTGCACCCGAAAAGCCGCCCAAAACGGTCCAAAACGGGCGGGAAGGCGGATTTTCGGTGCAAAGACGGTAGGGGTTTTCCACCGATCGGCGCGGACTGTCATTGGTCATAACCAGCCCAGTTGTGTAGTATGCCTATGGAAGTTATAGACATTATGGTCCGTTCGAACATCGAAGGCGCGAATTCCAGTCCCACGGTCGGCGGAGGTGCAACCAGAGTGACCGAAACCAAACGCATCCTCTTGCGCTCGCACCGCGACCTGCGCGTTCGGACCAGCCCCGTCCAGATCGCCCGAGAGAACCTGGTCGGCATGAACTCCGGGAATCTGATCTTCGCGCATGCGGTTCACCGTGCCCTATCGGTGTCAGGTGCCGAGATCGATGTGGACTACGGGCACATAGAACCGGCAGCCGCAGAACGGATCAACGAGCAGTACGACGCCCACGTCATACCGTTGGCGAACGCCTTCCGTCCCTCGTTTCAGCGCAAGATAGACCTTTACTGCGAACTCATCGAGCGCTTGACGATCCCCACCATCCTGGTCGGGGTGGGCGTCCAGTTCAACCCTGCCGGGAACAACCCGGAATGCCTGGACCACATGCTCCCGACAATCCACCGATTCGTGCGAGCAATACTGGAACGCTCCGCATCAATCGGTGTCCGCGGCGAGGTGACCTACAGGTTCCTGCGCAGCATTGGATACTCGGAATCCGAGGTGACCGTAATCGGCTGCCCTTCGCTATATCAGTTCGGCCCGACACTGAACGTGCACAAAAGCGCGGAGTTGACGACTGACTCGAAGCTCTGCATCAACGTCTCGCCGTACCGGACCGAGATGGGACCGATCGCGTCGTCCCATGCGCGCCGCTACCCCGCCATCCGCTACGTTGCCCAGGACGTGGCAACCCTTCGAACCCTGCTCTACCTCGAGAACCCCGCCGATGCGGCCAGCATGGCCGCCGACGTTCCCTACCGGGTCAGTGACCCGCTCATCGGCGACCGTCGAACGTGGTACTTCACCGATCCGACCACCTGGATCGACTACTTGGCGAAGCGGGACTTCTCCTTCGGTTCGCGGATCCACGGGAACATTGCCTCGCTGCTCGCTGGCACCCCGGCAGTCGTGCTCGGCCACGATTCGCGAACAGTCGAACTGGCCGACTACCACCAGATTCCCTACCGGCTGCTGTCACAGGCCTCCCCCGACGTCGATGCCCGGGAGTTGTTCGATTGGGCCGACTACACGGGTTTCAACGACAACCAGCAAGCCCGTTTCGACACCTACGTACGGTTCCTGGAAGGGAACGGGCTAGCGCACATCTTCACCCAGACTCCGGCGGCGACCGAAGGGGTCAGTAAGTTCGACAACCAAGTCGCGCACGCACGAAACACCAGGCCTGTCACCCGCGCGAATTCGGCAGAGGTCTTCGTCCGGCGTGCTCGGCGGCGCCACTACCGCAAACGCGAGCAGCGCAGGTCCGCGCGGCTACCGATAGAAGCGGGCGACCGGACCCGAGTCCCGGTCCTCAGCCTCGAGCACTGACTGCCCGGGCAGCCCGCAGCCCGCAGCCCGCTGCCGCGTCACAGGTTGAGGTGGTGGTACAGGTCCCGCTGCGACTTGTGCACCTTGACGAACTCGCGATGCCGAAGGTCGTACAAAGCCGCAAGGTCGGGGGTCGGCCTGAACGTGCGATCGAGCGGGATTCGGCCCGGGATGTCGCGTGCCTGGATACGACCCAAGGTCATCGCGGCGAACATCGCGGCCCCACGCACTGCGGCCATGATGGGCTGCTCAACTCGATGGACTGGCCGGCCCAGGACGTCAGCGTGGATCTGGCACCACACGTCGGACTGGGCGCCGCCGCCCACCAGCCGCAAGTCCGTCAGCGGGTGGCGCAGGACCTTCTCGGACGATTCGGTGATCCACCGCATCTGATGGGCCACACCCTCCAACACTGCTCGGACCAGGTCACCGCGATCGGTGTTTAAGCCCATGTTCAGGAAACTGCCCCGCATCGCGGTGTCGGCCACGGGCGTGCGCTCGCCCTGCAACCACGGAACGAACATCACACCGCCGGCACCTGCTGGAATGGTCGAAGCCAACTGATCCAGGTCCGGCAGGGTCGGTTGGCCCCGACCGAGCCCGTCGTCAGGAGACACGATCCGTTCCTGCAGCCACTGCATTGCCGATCCGGCCGAGTCGTGATTGTTCGCCAGCACATACCTACCCGGAAGTCCTGCCGGCACTGTCGCCATCTGGTACTTCATGGACGTTCGCTTTGCCCGTGTGTGGGCGCCGGTCCAGGCTGAGGTGCTCAACGAGATGTGGCCCTGGAAGTCCTTGCAGGCGCCGGATCCGATAGCGGCCGAATGCAGGTCCGGCAACCCCGCCACGACCGGGGTCCCTGCCCGCACGCCGATCTGGTCGGCCACCCTCGCCTGCACTTTCCCAACGACCGAGCGGGTGGGTAGCAGTCGCGGAAGCCGACTCGGGTCGGCACCGGCGAGCTTGACCAACACCGGGTCGTAGCCCGTGGCGTCCAGTTTGCGGTTGTCGGTCAACCACGACAACGTCATGGTTGCCTGGGTCGCCGCAACAATCCCCGTCAGTCGCAAGTTCAGGTAGTCGACCGGCTCAACGAAGTGCGCCGTGCGAGCGTACAGATCAGCGTCACGGTGCTCGATCCACAGCCTATGGCCGAGCGGATCGTTGCCCTCCGGACTCGGTGCTCCCCCGGCTCTGCGGATCCATTCCAGCGCCGCTCGCGGCCGGTAGCCGTCCACGGCAAAAGGTCCCCCGAGCTGGGCACCGGATAGCTCCCGGCCGCGATAGTCCAGCCACATCATGGCCTCGCCCGCAGCTACTCCGTCGGCACCGACAGGCACCGTGGATCCCCACTGACCGGTGCACGCCACCGCGATGATCCGCTCCGGCGACACCTTCGCCCGCTGCGCCAATTCACCGGCAGCAGAGGTCGCGCCCGACCACCAGTCGTCGGGATTCTGAACGGCGCTGTCACCGGAGTGCCTGGTCGCTGGCAACTGCCGCTGAGCACTGTCGATGACCGTTCCAGTGAGCGCGACGTACGCCGCTTTCAATCCGGTGGTGCCCACGTCGATGGCCAGCACAACATCGTCGTCACCCGCTTGCGACGCCGCACCGGCCGCCACGGCTAGGAACCGCCCAATGAGAACGGCAGCAGTTCGCGAACCCCGTCTGGGCCGATGTGCTCGAGCAGCATCGGTAGGGAGCCACCGCCGATGGACAGACCCGAGACGATCTTTCCGGCCAGCTCCAGCACGGGCGCCACCGGAACCGCCGCCTCCGGTGGATGAACACCGGGCCCGCCGACCAACTCCCCGCGCAGCGCCAGGATCGCACCGATTGCCGCCGGGATTCCCGTACCGGCGCCAGCACCGTCGGCGTCCGAGAACACGGACGCCACGTAGGTATGCTCGGCGCCATCCTTGCTGCCGGTCACAACAACCTTCAGACACCCGGCCGGGCCGGTCACCCCCGCGTCGGCCAGCAACTGCGGACGCCTTTGCTGAAGCAACGCCACCATCACATCGATCGGCGCGACCTCGGCACCTACCACCCGGATCGGGTCCTCCGAGGCCATCCCCACCCGGACAAGGTCCTGGGTCAGATTGAAGTAGGACAGTGGGAAGACGACGCCTCGGTTGGAGGCCGCCCGCAGCGTCGGGAACACTTTCGGCATGGTGATCGTCTCTGGGTGCGGGTACGGATAGACGGGGAACTCGCCAACGCCGGCGAAGTCCTCGACAACGATGAACGGCGCGCCCGACTCCTCCAGCATCCGAACCGAGGTGAACGCGCCATCGGCGAAGATCGGCACATCGTTGGTCATCGCGTGAATCCGATGTTTGAGGACGGCCGCGCCCTCAAAAGGCTCGCCGCCATGGATATGCATGATGTCGGCCGTGTGCAGTTCATCGAAGAACCACTCATCACACATCTTGACGAAGATGTTCGCCAGGCCGGGGGAGTTACCCATCCCCAGCAACGCCTGCACCCCGGCCGCCCGGGCAGCGCCATCAAGTTCGAGCATCGTGCGGGTCGCGGACAGATCGTCGCAGACGTCAACATAGGTGATGCCCGCATCGATCACGGCAGCCAACGTCGGCGGTCCGAACCGGTAGAAGGGCCCGACACAGTTGATAACGACTTCGGCTCCGGTGATCAGCGCAGCCAGGGAGTCCGGGTCAGTCACGTCGACGCTGGCGGCTCGGAACCGCTCGTCCCCAATGCCGACGACGACGCGCTCGGCAGCCTCCCAGGACAGATCGGCGACCACAACCTCGGTTGCATCGTCGGTACACGCCAGGGACGCCGCGGCGACACTGCCGATCCCGCCCGCTCCGCCAAGGACCACAACTCTACGTTCGCTCATGTCAGGTCACCCTACTGTGTTGATCGACGGCTCATTCCGCGACGATGGATCGAGCGCAGGATCCAGGACAATCCGAAACTCCCCGCCATGGGATAACGGTTGGTCAAGGTGGCCCGAACCTCGACAAGGCTGCTGCCAGCCGCTCACCCGCGACCGGCGGCTTTATCCGGCAGTCCCATGGTGGGGGCGAGCAAGGTGTACATCCCGGAAGCGAGGTTGCGCGCAACGCTTGCCGTGAGGTGGGCGCCATCCCTGAAGACAATGACCCCATCAGGGGCGACAGCGGGACACTTGTCCATGCCCGACGGGCAGGTCAGCGAGGCTGGGTCCACCTCGAGGATATGGCCCGGGAAGACGGCATTGGCGCCGGCTATTTCGGCTGCGGCCAAAGCGTCGTCCGGCCGTCGCCGGGGGAACATGCAGGCCGCGGATTGACCGTCGTGGGCGCCGATGCAACTCGGGACGTCCATACCCGGCCAGTTCACGTCCCGCATGAACACGATCTTGGACGTGTGGCCCTTGACCTTGGCCGCGAATTCCCTGGCCGCCTCCCCGAACGCTGGCGCTTCGGCATTCGATGGCAATCGACTGTGCGTGCCGACTCATCGTGACCGTAAATCTCTTCATGAAGCCTACCTGTCCGATGAGCACCGGCCAAGTGGGTTTCCATTCATCGATGAAGCCAACTTCGTTTACCCATTCAAGATAGTCCTCGTCTGACTCGCCACCTGGTGCGTGCAAACGAACCCTGACATCAAGAAAGCGGACTCTGACAACCTGGCCTCCGATTCCGAGCTTCATCTCGCGATCGGAACCCCGCGGGTCAACACCGGCCGCCGCCGCGACCCATGGTGCCGCCAGGACGTGAGAGCAACCCGAATCCACCAGCGCCAGCACAGGCGGTCCTGACTCGATGGCAACAACCGACACAGGCACGACAGGGCGCAGAACCACAGCGTCCAATCGAGGGCCGTCTTCTTCAGACGGGAAGACCCAGGGGAGCGGGGTAGCCAAGTCAGCCGAGCCCGACTAACTCTGGTTCGGACGGATCTGGCGCCCGGACTACCGCGATGTTGTGAAGATCCTGATTACGAATCTGCGCCGCCAACTCGTAGGGGCTATCGGCCACAGCGCGCGCCTCGTGGGTACGCCGATCGATAGCTACCCAACACCCAGGCACTTCTGCCAACACTGCGGCAATGCCGCGCGCAGCAGCGTCCCGGGGTGCGCCTGCAGAAGTGGTCATGGAATGACTGTAGCGCCGAGCCTGCGTTCCACGCCCGCAGTTATCCCCATGTCGGTTTGCGGGCAACGGCACCGCCAACGCAGTGAGATGTATGGAGCGGGTGAGGGGAATCGAACCCCCGTGTTCAGCTTGGGAAGCTGACGCTCTGCCATTGAGCTACACCCGCGAGGTGGCTGTTCCCAACCTGGCGCCCATCCTGGCGCGTAACCGGTTGGTAGTGCCGCAAGGGAAGGATACCGACGTTTGGGCGGGCGGGGTCATCCGCCCTCGGTTGGTGGGTCGTTGCGAATCGTTCAGGTAGCGGGTAGGCGGATGGAGGACCGGTGGTTGCGGTCCGGCTCGCTGCGCCGACCCTGCCAATTCATCCAGACCGGTCATGGCGAGGTTGTGGCCCAACGCATAGCCGCACACGAGGGCGAGTTTGGCTTGTGGGCTGTCGGCGGGGATGCGCTTGAAGGGGAACGCATGGTCGAGCATGCGGAACCGGTTCTCGACGCTTTGGCGTACGCCCCGAAGCCGGTGGCCGATGGCTGAGGACGGTCCCCGGGGCCGGGAGTAGTTGAGCCGGTTCCGGTAGTTCGCGTCGGTCTCGTTCCGGCCCTGGCGCCAGAGAATGCGAATAGGCAAGGTCGTGGGCAGTTGGCGGTAGGGGATGTTGACGTGCTCATAAAGGTAGATCTTGTTCTTGGTTGTTGTGGAGTGCGGCCGGTGATCAAGTTCGGTGTAGGTGACTTTCCCGTCGACCTGTTCCTGCAGTTGAATGTCACCGGCGATGCCAACGAGGCGGTGACCCGGCAGGCCCTCTCACGATGGGACCAGGTTCGGGGATCATAGGCGGTCCCCGACCCGTTCGCGGCGATGTTCCAGTTGGCGAACGAGTACCCGGCCTTAACCAGCGCACCGGTATTGCCCAACGCCGTCACCGTCGAACCGGTGGCATGCGGGCTTGCCAGATCCACCGGCACCGCCCCACCCGTGATCGTGTTGCCGTCATATGCCACCGCCTACTTGTTCGTACTCCATGCCCAAACTGGACGCACGGGCAAGGAGTGGATGTCCTTGTAACCGGTGCCCTGCAGGCCATCGCCCAAGTCCTGGCCCCGCGCGAAGTTCGCGGGGGCGGGGGCCTGCGAAGACGTCCAGTAGAACTGCGCGGTGAACCCGGGGGCCAGCGTGCCCGCCCCGTCGCAGACGGTGGCCTGATCCGCCGCCGCCGTAGACTGGCCGCGGGCATACTTGCACAACTGGTTGAGTTCATCCAGCGACGGCAGGAACCAGTCATGCAGCCCCCCACCGCCGTAATTCCTTGCGGCCCACGCCGCCGGGGCATCAGCAGCAGTCGCACACAACCCGGTGATCGCGGCTGTGTTCGCCTGACCCGTGCCAACCGCCGTGCCTTGCGCGGTCGCAATATTCGCGTAGCACGCGGACATGTTCAACGCCCACACAAGGGCCGGGTCGGCCGAGGGAGTGGCAACGTTCCACCCATTAGGCGCGTACTCGTAACACTTGCCACCCGCCGTGTCGTTGTAGAAAATCGTCCCACCGCCCGGGCCGCTCGCGCCGACCACACACGGCGGCAGCGCCGTCCACTGGGCGTACAAGGTGACCGCGTTAGGCTGCATGCTGAACGTGGCACCCGGACCATAGGCGGTCCCCGAGCCATTCGCGGCGGTGTTCCAGTTGGTGAACGTGTACCCGGTCTTGACCAGGGCACCGGTATTACCCAGCACGCTCACCGACGAGTCGGTGGCATGCGGGCTGCCCGGATCCACCGGCGCTGTTCCACCCGTGGCCGTGTTCGGGTCATAGGTCACCGCGTACGCGCTCGCGCTCCACTGGGCGTACAAGGTGACCGCGTTAGGCGGCATGCTGAACGTGGCACCCGGACCATAGGCGGTCCCCGAGCCATTCGCGGCGGT
>JBAXOQ010000183.1:0-9003 GCA_037133175.1 Actinomycetes bacterium | reverse complement strand
GCCACACCGGTGACCAGGTACGACCAGGCCAAGACGGGGGTGTCGTTGCCTGCCCACACCCCGTGTGCCCACACCAGGATCAGGGTGACCGCGGCGACTTTGTGGATCGGCCACCAGATGCGCGCGGTGATGCGGCTGGACAGCATTGCTGTGCCGCCCGCGAGCAGGCCGGCATACATGCCGATCACGCCCAGGGTGACCGCCGCCGGACGGTACTGCGAGCCGAACGGCAACAGCGACCCTATCCAACCGACCCCGGCATAGGGGTCGGTTGCTAGGACCACGATGTGCAGGACCACGAATGCCAGTGCGAACATCGCCAGGGCGACGTGGATGCGGATGCGGGTGGCAGAGCGTGGGCGCCGGTAGCGGGTGCGCCACGGGTGGGCCAGCAACAGTCCGCTGACGACCAGCGCCAGCAGCAGGAAGTAGCTGGTGATGCCCGAAGCGCGGCCCACGATCCAGGGGGCGTTGTGATTGCCGGACAGCGCCGCTGCGGCGCCACCGATGAACCAAGCGCTCAGTCCTGCCCCGATGGAGGTGATGGCGATGACCGACGCACGGGTCACCGCGCTCATCGCTGGACGGCTTGTAACGGTGCTCATCGCCTATCGCCCTGACGCGCCAGTGGTTGCCTGCGCCGGTGGCGCGGCTGCCTGAACCGGGGCCGAGTAGGACGAACCGCCGCCGGATGAGGAACTGCCGGACGAGGAGCTGCCGCCTGAGTACGACGACCCCCCACCGGAGGGCGAGCTCGCCGATGAGTAGCTACCTGAGGACGAGCCCGAACTGTCGCCTGAGGCGGCTGCAGCAGCAGCGACGGCAGCTGCTTTCGCTGCTGCCTTGCGTTGCTTGGCCTTCTTGGCCAGCCGGTCTAGCTTGCCTTGCAGGGTGCTGATCTCTTGGGTGCGGGCCGCGATGGCGTCAGCATTGGCTAGCGAGACGGTCGTCACGGCGGGCTCTGCCGGGGTGACCGAGGCCGGTGTGCCTGAGGCGTTCGGGGTGTTGGCCGTGGCGAATGAAACCGTCGCCCCGAAGGTTGCCGCGGCCACCGGTGCGATGAACGCGGCGCTGACCCATCGTGCCTGGCGGGATCGGTTGTCAGTCATCTTTTCCTTCACTCTCATGGTTGTTGCCGTGCGATTTCGAACCGCTAGTCGAACCGCTGGCTGCGCCGCTGGCGCCGGTGCTGGTGTGCGTGGCGGGCTTGGCGGCGGTGCTGCTTGAGTAGTTGCTGCTCGGCTTGGGGCTGTTCACCTTGGCGGCGGGCGCCGAGTGGGTGGACGTGGGAGCCGAGTACGAGTTGCTGGCAGGCGCTGAGGCCGGAGCCGGGGCCGCGGCGGCACGCCGCGCAGGCGCTGCTGCTGGGACCTTGATAGCGGCCAGGTCACGGGCGGCTGCCTCGGCCTTGGCCCTGAGCTCGGCTGCCTTGGCGTCGAGGTCGGCCAGCGCCTTGGCGGAGCTGTCATCCTGCTGTGCAGTCGGGGCGACTGCCTCCGTGGTGGTTGAATCCTCGGCGACTGCCTGCACGAAAGGTGCCGCGACGAAGAATCCGGCGGCTCCGATCACGCCCGCAGCTCCAACGGTCGTGAGCTTGATTCTGTTCGTTCGTTTCATGGCCTGACTCCCTGGTGGGCTGTTGCTCTTGGCGAGTAATCGAGTGAACCTGTTGTTCCTGGTGATTAGTTTCGGCGATCATCAACCATGTCTTGACCGGGTTACTGCCATCGTTCGTCGAAGAATTGCCAAGGTTCTGCCAACTTGGATCGGCTGACCGTCGGGGAATCTTGATTGCCGGGCCGTATCACCGATGTGAGCAGCAGGTAAACAAATTCGAATCGCTGGCCCGGGGACTGTTTATCGGGGCCGATTAGGGGTAAGCATGGACCTAAGCCCGGCAAGCAGCTCGGACTTAGGCACCACTGAAGCAACACGCTAGGAGCTCGACATGTTCAACCGTAACCGCGAGATCAACTGGACCGCCCTCACTGACGGCGAGCTGACAGCCGAACTGGTCGCCTGCCTGCCGTGCGACGAAGAGGGCGCACTGTTCTGGGTGTGATTACACCGTTTGGCATGACCTGCTTGTGAGGTCGGGTTCCGGCACTGGTTATCGTGACGATGTCGCTTTTGTCGTCAGGTGACATTCAGTCGTCAGAAGGAGTCCGACCGTGGCCGGTTCAGTCATCGTCTCAGGAGCACGTACCCCAATGGGTCGTTTGCTCGGTTCGCTCAAAGGTTTCACCGCCGCTGATCTTGGTGGCTTTGCAATCAAGGGTGCTCTAGATCGCGCCGGCATCGCTGGTGACCAGGTCGATTATGTGATCATGGGACACGTCCTGCAAGCCGGAGGTGGGCAGATCACCGCCCGCCAGGCGGCAGTCAAGGGCGGCATTCCATTGTCCGTTCCGGCCATTACCGTGAACAAAGTCTGCTTGTCCGGCATGGACGCCATCATCTTGGCCGATCAGTTGATCGGCACCGGCGACTACGACATCATCGTGGCTGGCGGCATGGAGTCGATGACCAACGCCCCCCACCTGCTCGCCGGGTCCCGTGAGGGAACCAAGTACGGCGACTGGACCATGATCGACTCAATGGCCTTCGATGGTCTGACCTGCCCGTTTGATGAGTGTGCGATGGGTGAATCCACCGATCGGTACAACGAGTTCTTCGGTGTCACCCGTGAGGAGCAGGACGCATTTGCTGCCCGCTCGCACCAACGGGCAGCGGCAGCACAGGACAACGGCTCATTCGACGACGAGATCGTCAGCGTCCAGATCCCCCAGCGCCGCGGTGACGCAGTTGTCTTCGCCAAGGATGAGGGGATTCGGGCCGAGACCACGGCTGAGGGGCTTGCCAAGCTGCGGCCAGCGTTCGGCAAGACCGGAACGATCACTGCCGGTACCGCGTCGCAGATCTCCGATGGTGGCGTGGCGGTAGTCGTCATGAGCAAGGCGAAGGCCGCTGAACTCGGCCTCGACTACTTGGCCGAGATCGGCAGCTACGGCAACGTCGCCGGTCCGGACAACGCGGCGCTGCACGCCCAGCCGGCACGGGCGATCGAGCAGGCACTGGCCCGCGCGGACCTGACCGCCGCAGATCTGGACGTGGTCGAGCTCAACGAGGCGTTCGCCGCGGTTGGTCTGGTTTCAGCCAAGCAACTAGGACTCGGTGACGACATCGTGAACGTCAACGGCGGCGCGATCGCGCTGGGGCACCCGCTGGGCGCCTCCGGGGCCCGCATCGTGCTCACCCTCGCCTACGAGCTCAAGCGCCGTGGCGGTGGAACCGGGGCTGCCGCGCTGTGCGGTGGCGGTGGCCAGGGTTCGGCCCTGATCATCACCGTTCCCTCCTGAGGAGCGCTAGGCCGACTGACAGCAGCTGAAGCAGCCACCACGAGGTAGCCCACAACATGGCCAGAACCACCGACGTCGCAACCTTGGTTCGCAATGCCCGCGACGGTGATCCGAGGTCGGTGGCCAGGCTGATCTCGCTAGTCGAGGACGCCTCACCGCAATTGCGTGAGGTGATGGCGGCGCTGATGCCATTCACCGGTCGGGCGCACATCATCGGCCTGACCGGTGCCCCCGGCGTGGGCAAATCAACGGCGACGTCGGCGCTGGTGTCTGCGTTCCGGGCCCGGGGCCAACGGGTTGGGGTCCTCGCGGTTGACCCGTCTTCGCCTTTCAGTGGGGGCGCCTTGCTCGGCGACCGCATCCGAATGCAGGACCACGCCACAGACCCTGGCGTGTTCATCCGTTCGATGGCTTCAAGGGGTCACCTTGGGGGCCTGTCTTGGTCGACGCCGCAGGCCCTGCGCGTGCTCGATGCCGTTGGCGTCGACGTCATCCTGCTTGAGACCGTCGGGGTTGGTCAGTCCGAGATCGAGGTAGTGGGTGTTGCCGACACCGTTCTGGTGCTCCTCGCCCCAGGAATGGGCGACGGTATCCAGGCCGCCAAAGCCGGCATCCTCGAGATCGGTGACATCTTCGTGGTGAACAAGGCTGATCGGGAGGGAGCGGCGACCACTGCCCGCGAGCTGACCCACATGATCTCGCTCGGTGACCGATCGGCCGGGGCCTGGGTGCCGCCAGTACTGCAGACCGTGGCCTCCCGCGAGGAGGGCATCGACAAGGCGGTCGCGGCGATTGACCGGCATTGGGCCTGGGCTGACGAGACGGGTGAGTTGGCGCGGCGCCGGGTCCGCCGGGCGTCTGAGGAGATCGAGGCCATCGTGGTCGCTGAGCTCCGATCTCGGATGGGCAACCTGCGCGGAGACGTTCGCCTCGGCGAACTCGCCGTGGCGGTCGTCGGTGGCGCTCTGGATCCCTATGCGGCCGCCGATGAGCTGCTGGCCGCGCTTGGATCCTGATCGGGGGCGGGTCGTTAGACCGGGGCTGGTCGGGGGTTATCCTCGCGGGCATGGATGCACAGGCGCAGATCGAGGCAGGTGCGGCGCAGTGGCGGTTCCGCTACGACGATGCCGTTGCCAGGGGTCAGGTGCGTAACGCCGATTTCACGACGCTGTCCGGTGTAGAGATCGAACCGGTCTACGGTCCACCACCCGGATCAGTGGTGCCCGGATTCGATCGGATCAGTTGGCCGGGGGAATTTCCGTTCACGCGCGGGCTTCACCCGACCGGGTACCGCGGGAAACCGTGGACCATCCGCCAGTTTGCCGGCTTCGGCAATGCTCAGCAGACCAACGAGCGCTACAAGATGATCCTGGCTGCGGGCGGGCATGGACTGTCGGTCGCCTTCGATATGCCGACGCTGATGGGTCGGGATTCTGATGAGGAACGCTCGCTCGGCGAGGTCGGTCACTGCGGTGTGGCCATTGATTCGGTGGCAGACACCGACATCCTGTTCAAGGACATCCCGCTCGGCGAGGTGACGACGTCGATGACCATCAACGGTCCGGCGATCCCCGTCTTCTGCATGATGCTGGTCTCTGCCGAACGCCAGGGTTTCGAGCATTCCGCTTTGGACGGCACCTTGCAGACGGACATCTTCAAGGAGTACATCGCGCAGAAGGAGTGGCTGTTCGGCCCGGAGCCGCACCTGCGGCTGATCGGGGATCTAATGGAGTACTGCGATGCCACCATGCCGCGGTACAAGCCGCTGTCGGTTTCTGGTTACCACATCCGGGAAGCCGGCGCGACCGCCGCCCAAGAACTGGCCTTCACCCTCGCGGACGGCCTGGCCTACGTCGAGTTGGGCAAGTCGCGGGGCCTGGACGTCGACCGTTTCGCGCCTGGACTGTCGTTCTTCTTTGACGCCCACATTGATTTCTTCGAGGAGATCGCCAAGTTCCGGGCGGCCCGGCGTATCTGGGCCCGGTGGTTGCGAGACGTGTACGGCGCCACGACCGACCGGGCGCAGTGGCTGCGGTTCCACACCCAGACAGCGGGCGTGTCGCTGACCGCCCAGCAGCCGGACAACAACATTGTCCGGACCGCGATCGAGGCGCTCGCCGGAGTGCTCGGTGGGACCAACTCGCTGCACACGAACGCGATGGATGAGGTGCTGGCGCTGCCGAGCGAGAAGTCCGCCCAGGTCGCGTTGCGCACCCAGCAGGTCATCATGGAGGAGACCGGGGTCACCAACGTCATCGACCCGTTGGGCGGGTCGTGGTATGTCGAGGCTCTTACCGACAAGATCGAAGCGGAGGCCGAGGCTATTTTCGCGAAGATCATGGAACTGGGCGAACGGCATCCCCGGGTGGGGTATGACATCGGGCCGATGACCAACGGCATTCTGGCTGGCATCGATGACGGCTGGTTCACCTCTGAGATCGCCGACTCGGCTTTCACGTATCAGATTGCCTTGGAGCAGCGGGCCAAGCATCAGGTCGGGGTCACCATCCATACCGACTCGCTGGATGACCCGCTGGCCATCTTGAGGGTCTCGCATGAGGTTGAGCGGGAGCAGAATGCGGTGCTGGCGAATCGCCGAGCCAACCGGGACAATGACTTGGTGGGTCGGACTCTGGCCGCCTTACGGGCCGCGTCGGCGACGGACGAGAACCTGATCCCCGTCATGCTGGAGGCGGTCCGGGCGGAAGCCACGTTGGGAGAGATCTGCGGCGTGCTGCGGGTCGAGTGGGGCGAGTACCGGGAACCGGCCCGGGTATGACGGCTGGCAGGATGGTGCCATGACTTCTTCGATGCCGCCCGGGCGAGGCCCGTCACCGAACATGCCGCTGCGAGGCGGGGTTGATTTGGCTGCCCTTGCGGCCGCGCGCGAGGCGAAGGTGCAGGCCGAGGAACGCAGCAGGGCGCGCGCGGCGCAGCTCGCCTCGGGTGATCCCAATGCTGTGGCCGCCGCCATGGCTGTCGTGGACGTAACCGAAGCCACCTTCAAAGCGGAGATCATCGACAGGTCCTTCGACCTGCCGGTGGTGGTCGATCTGTGGTCGCCCCGTTCGCAGGCCAGTGCTGCACTGTCCCCGGTGCTGGAGTCGCTGGCCCAGCAAGACGGCGGCAAGTGGCTGTTGGCGCGCGTCAATGTTGATGTCGAAGCGGCCATTGCACAGGCGTTCCGGGTGGAGGCAATCCCGACCGTCATCGCGCTCATTGCCGGCCAGCCGATCCCCTTGTTCCAAGGCGCCCAACCGGAGGCGCAGATCAGGCTTGTGTTAGATCAGCTGCTGAAGATAGCCGCCGAGCAGGGGTTGCCGGGAGCCGGGTCCGCCACCGCAGACGGCGCTGACTCGGCGCAGCCCGTGGGGCCGGCCGACGACCCGCGATACGACGAGGCATACGACGCGTTCGAGGTTGGGGATTGGGATCGGGCCGCCGCGGCCTACCAATCCTTGCTGGATGACGATCCGTCCGATGACGACGCGTTGGCCGGTTTGAACCGGGTCAAGTTGATGCGCAGGGTGGAAGGACAAGACCCGATCGCCGCCATCAGCCGGGCACAGGCCGATCCGGCGGACGTGTCTGCGGCCGTGTTGGCAGCTGACATCGAGATGCTCAGCGGCGCGACGCGGTCCGCCTTCGACCGGCTCATCGAGGCTGTCAGACTCACCAGCGGAACGGATCGCACGCAAGCCCGCGATCACTTGCTGGGCCTGTTTGAGATCGTCGGTCCGGTCGACCCCGAGGTGCCCCGGGCCCGGTCGGCCCTCGCGAGTGCGTTGTTCTAGTGGACTCCCGAGGGCATCCCGTTCTGAAACGCCAGCATCCCGTTCTGAAGCGGGATCAGCTGCTCTCGTGTCGCTTGGAGATGATCCGGGCGGTGGCGGTGTCCGGACCGGGCGGCGGAACGAAGATGGCGTCCCGGTAGTAGCGCAGCTCCGCGATTGACTCAAGTATGTCGGCCAGGGCGCGGTGGTTGCCGTGCTTGTCGGGGCTGGCGTAGTAGACCTTGGGGTACCAGCGCCGGATGACCTCCTTGAAGCTCGAGACGTCAATCACCCGGTAGTGCAGGTAAGAGTCAATATCGGGCATATCCCGGTTCAGGAAGCCCCTGTCCACGTACACGCTTGAACCGCACAGCGGGGCCTTGTGTGCTTCCGAGACGTGGCTCTTGATGTACTCCAAGATGTCCTTCTCTGCCTGCTCCACTGTGACACCGCCATTCAGCTCGGCGATCAGCCCAGACTCGGTGTGCATGTTGGTCACGAAGTCGTCCATTTGCTGCAGCGCCGCGGCAGGGGGCTTGATGACGGCGGTGCGGCCCTCGTCAAGTTCCACCAGATCGCCGTCAGTGACGATGCAGGCCACCTCGATGAGCACGTCCCGGGTCATGCTCAGCCCTGTCATTTCGCAGTCGATCCAGACCAAGCGGTCATCCTTTGCCATGGGCCCACTGTAGTTGGCCTCCGTCCCAGTACAGGGCTACGGTTCGGCCCATGTCGGAATTGCCCGATTCGGAGTAGACTTGATGTTGTGAAAACGGGGGTTTTCTCAGCGCCGTCAGATGCGTCTGCAGTCGCATCTGCGGCTCTGTCAGTCGCCCTCGCGCTCGTTCTGTGCTGTGCAATTGCTCCGAACGCGGCCGGAGTTTCCGAAGCTGCGATGAGTTCGCTCGCGGCACCGGTGCAGGTGGCCAGCAGCAGTGTTTCGCTGCCTGGGTTCTTCAACATCAAGACCAAGGACAGGGTCTTCTTTATCACGATCGATGACGGCAACTCCAAGACCGCCTCGGCGCTGGCGTTCGTGCGGGCACGCAAGGTGCCGGTGACCGCGTTCGTGACTCAGGCAGCGATTGGTCGCGACTTCAAGTACTTCAAACGGATCACCGCCTTTGGGGGTTCAGTCCAGAACCACACCATGACCCACAAGTCCCTGACCAACTCGGCGACCAACCTGGGGTACGAGATCTGCAAGACCCAACGCATCTACACCAGGGCGTTCGGACGAGCCCCGACCATGCTGCGCCCGCCCTACGGAAATGGCGGCTACCACAGCACCGGCAAGTCCACGGCGAGGGCGATCGCCAAGGTTGCGCGCTCGTGCGGCATCAGCAGGCTGGTGATGTGGAACGCCACAGTGGACGATGGCCGGTTCACGTTCATCCGCGGATCGCTGCATGCTGGCGACATCGTGTTGTTCCATTTCGAGCCCAACCTGGCCAACGAACTCGCCGCGATCATGTCTATGGCGCACAGCAAAGGCCTTCACCCCGCCGCGCTGGGTAGCTACCTGGCGTAGCGCAAAGGCCGCCGAGAAAGGCGGACGATTGCTCCGGTCGTCAGCGTCGGTCGGTGAAGTCGTGGTGCGGGTTGGCGGGCGTCACGCGTTCTGTGATGACCTGCAGGCGCCCTAGGCGCACAGGGCGTGGTGGAGTTGGGATTCCAGGGCGGTGAGTTCGGGTTGGGTGGCAGGGTCCATCGGGTCAGGTGGCTCGGTGAGCCACCAGTCGCCCGGTTGCTCACTGCGCGGATCATCGGTCGATCCGGTGTCGTGATCAAGGTCGAGGAATCCGTGATCATCGGGCGGGTGGTCGAGGTCGGTGAGGTGTTCGGGGTGGTGGAGGTGTTCGGGGTTGTGG
>JBAXOQ010000182.1:0-9024 GCA_037133175.1 Actinomycetes bacterium | reverse complement strand
GAACGTCCGGCACGATCACTTGACGTGCGTCGGGCCTAGGCGAGTACGCCTGCCGCCCGAGTCGCACAGGGGTCTTGTGTAGGGCCCCGCTGCGGAATCGAACCACAGACCTTCTCATTACGAGAGAGAACTTAGGGCAACTTTCGAAGGCCCATCGCTCACAAGAACCCGTGTCTCCGGGGGTTGAGTAGGAACCAGTGTGGAGCTACTCGGGTTCACGATCAAGCCCAGCGTCCCAGTAACTGACCCCAGGCAGAAGCAAGGAGCCGACATGGTTTTCGCATCTTGACCGCGACCGGATACGTATTCGATGCCGGGCCGCTGATCGGAATCGAGAAGCGCTCATCGGTGATGCTCGCCATCGTGGACGGACTCAAGCAGAGCGAGGTCTCGGTTCATGTCCCGGCCACCGTGCTCGCGCAGGTCTGGCGAGGTGGGCACCGTCAGGCCAGCTTGGCGAAGTTCCTGAAAGCCGATCACGTCCACGTCGAAGCCTTGAGTAGGACCATCGCACTAGCCAGCGGTGTGCTGTGCCAGCAGGCTGGATGCAAGGACATCGTCGATGCCTCCGTGATCGTAATGGCACGAAAGTTGGGCGTCCCGGTGCTGACCGGCGACGAGAAAGGCCTTACGAAGCTGCGAGCGCTCGACTCCCGGATCACGATCCGCACAATCTAACGTTCGACGCTGTATTCGCCACACACACAACTGGTCAAGCAACATGTTAGAAAGCAATGAGTTCCCCCGTCGCGACCTCAGGGATGACGACAACACGCCCCGCTTTAGATCGCGGGGGTGTGGCAACCGGGACCAACATCGATGCGACCACCTAGCAGGGGGCCATCCCCACGTTTGGCCTGGTCCCGAACTACGGGTTGCGCGCGACTAAGGTCGGGCCGCGCCCCGGGGGCAATCCGGTTCGGAACGGGAAATGTGCCGGTTAGCGTTGCGGGGGCAAGTGCTTCCAACCGTCGTGGTGATCCGGCGTCGCGATGACGTGAGGATTCACCCGCCGATTCACAAGGCCAGATTCACCTTCCAGGCGCAACCACGCCGGCGCGGGGGTTCCACTCTTTAGTCGGACGCGAAGCTAAATCGGACGCGAAGATTCACCTATGCCAGGGCGGGTTGGACCTGTGTGAGGGTGACTTCGTAGCCCATTTTCTGGAGTTGGTTGATGGCACGGTTCTTGGTTCGATCTGGTTTGAGTCGGGTTCAGTGGTCGGATCCCGGGTCATCGTGAAACTCACCGTTGGTGATCATGTTCCAGATGGCGATGAGCATGCGGTGTTCCAGCGCGACGATGGCCTTGATCGGTCCTCGCCGCGCCGCGATGCGTCGGTACTTCGCCCCCAGGTACGTGTCTAGGGCTCCCCAGTCTGGCTGCTCCGGCCGATGCATCATCGCGTGGGTTAGGGCTCGCGGGCTCTCGGCGCAGACGGGTCGGTTGGTGCCGCGAATCACCGCCGCCGCGCGAGGGGCTATCCCCGCTGACCGGCAGCGGCGGATCTTCGGGTCAGGATCACGCAGCGCTTTTCCTTTTGCTTCCAGTGGTCACGGCGTATCCGGCGACGACCCCGAGGCCCAGCACCACCGACAGCACCCAGTCGATCGGTGTCAGCACGCTGTTCTGGATGACGTAGATCGTGATGAAGGTACTGAACGGCAGGAGCAGCAGCATCGTGGTGATCAGACCTGGGTTGTAGCCTTCGTGCTTGATCTGGAACAGCACCGAGTGCTGGATGCAGTTCACCCCGGCGTTGAACACGACCAGGCCGAAGCCGACCCAGGGCGCCACACCTGCCAGCAGGGCACCTCCGGTCACCTGCCACACCATGTTCGCCCGGGCAAAGAACCCCGAACCCGCCACCACTGTTCCGACGGGTTCGCTGCCGCGTACGCCGACCTGTGGTGCGCTCTCCCGGACGTCGTTTTCAGCGGCACGCTCGACAGGGTTGAGGGCAACGCCCGGCTCGCCCAGACGTCACTGGCCGAGGAGGTCGCTGCGGCGATCGAGGCGACCGACAAAGAAGTCGCTATCGGCGGCGCGGGCCTAGCTACGGAGGCTATCGAAATCGGCCTCGTCGACGAGTTGCACATGTTCCGTAATCCGGTGGTGGTCGGTGGAGGCACGCCTTTCCTGCCGCCGGTGAGACACGCGATTCAGTTGGACCTGCTCGAGACCGGGACGTTCGCCTCGCGCGTGATTCAGGAGCGCACGTCCTCATGTGGCACAGGGACTTTCTGTGTGGGGCCCCGCTGCGGAATCGAACAGCTGAACTTCTGTCAGTACGAGTGATAACTTAGAGTCATTTTTGGGCTGCATGAGCACCATAGGGTCTATGTTTGCGGCGTTGAGTAGTGTCGCTTGCCGACGGATCACCCGAGTCGAACTGGCCGGCGGCCGCGTGTTCTTCGGCGCCGACCCCCTGCGTGTCAGGCGGCGTCCCGCACGCCGATCACTGTCACGGTCCCGCTCATTCTGCCGCTGACGGAAGCGGCCCTATAGCTGTCACCTGCTCGGTGGGCCGCAATTGGGTGGCGACTCAGCCTGCCGAAGTTAAGGATATCATGATGTAGTACAAGTTAATGATATTCTTAACACGCACTACATCATGATATTGTGAAAAGTGGAAAGGAGGACAGCCCGATGCCATCGGTTGAAGTACGCACCCTCAAAACGCTCGGACAGGTAGTCCGCCACGCCCGCACGTCCTCCGGCATCAGAGCAAGCGATCTGGCCGACGAGTTAGCCATCACACCCCAGTACCTGTCTGCTATTGAGAATGGTAGGCCGACACTGTTCAGCATCCGACTCTTTCGGATACTTCGACGTCTCGGCATCACCGTCACTCTCACCTACGAGCCACCCCATGATGAGGTCCGCGATGCGTGAGGAGCTTCACGCCCATCTCAATGGAACCCTCATCGGCACTATCACGCCGAATTCCCGCAATCGACAACGAGTTCGACTCGTCGTCAGTCCGACGTATACCGGACCCGCAGCGGCGGTCTCCGAGGGTTTCGCTTTGATTCCGGGTACTACCCCGAGCAGCGAAAGCGTGTCCAACTTCTTGGGGGGCTATCTTCCAGAAGGCAACCAACGCAGTGCGCTGGCAGCGAGGATTCCTGGGTTAAGGGCGACCGACCTTTTCGGGATGTTGAGACACTACGGCGTCACCATGGCTGGGGCATTGTCGGTTCGTACTGACGACCCCGACGACGACATCACTCCCATCTACCGGCCACTTAGTCGGACCGCGCTTCGGAAGAAACTAGTGGAGGCAAGAGACTCATACACATTGGGTAACGAGCCGGACAGTGGACGTTCAACTCTGGCGGGGTTTCAGGCGAAATTGCTGCTCGCCCGTTTTGACGGGCAATGGTTCCACCCCCAACGCGGAGGCCATTCAACTCACATTCTCAAACCTGCCCCACTGTATCGACCATCCTTGATCGCGGACGAACACTACTCACACGAGATTGCCCGGGCGATGGGGTTGGCGAGCTTCTCAAGCGAGCTTGTCGGGACGGGCACCTCCTCCTACCTGGTCATATCGCGATACGACCGACGTGTGAGCGCTCCGTTCGAAGTCGAAACGTTCCACCAAGAAGACGCTGCGCAAGCACTCGGCCTCGATTGGACAAACCCGGCCTCGAAGTTCCAAGACCGAGACCTGCCCAACCGTAAAGACCGTCCGTCCTGCCTGACCATTGCCGAACTCTTCGGGTCGATAGGGGCAAGCAGCCAAGACGCGCAGCGATGGTTTCAATACCTTGTGTACAGCGTCCTGGTCGGAAATCACGATGCTCACGCAAAGAACGTTTCCATCCTTCATGACGGCGGCTCAGCGCGCATCGCCGACCTGTACGACGCAGTTCCCATCCTCCACATCAATGACGATCCACAACGCAGGAACTCCGCGAAGGTGAGGGGCGACCTGTCACTTGCCATCGCAGGAGAATTCGGTCACCAGAAGATCACCCGCAGGGACATGCTTACGGAGGCCACGTCATGGGGCGTGTTCACGGCAGAGTCAGCGTCAAGTCTTCTCGACCTGACGTTTGAACAGTTCGGGTCAGCATTGGAAACGGTGAGCGTTCCCCGAGGGGCAAGTGAGGGTTTGCGTGACCGTCTCGGCTACAACCTGGACAACCTGATCGCGGGGAAATCAATCGGGAAACCGAAACTTCCCATTCGATCATGGACGAGACGGGAAGCCACGTCCGACAAGCCGTAGCCCCATCCCACGCCAACGAACGTGAGCGCACTCGGGTCAAGTCTTAGATGGCTTCCGTGTCGCAAAGACTCAATCGGGCCGCAGAAATGCAGGCGGAGCACTTCCACGAACGTGTGCTGCTGGCAACCCAGACGACCCAGGCTCTGTGCCACAGCCTCATTCCTCGACACGCAACATCGCCTATCCGGGGAAGGCTTGCGAAGCGGTCTCGGAATCGACTCGTTGCGCCGGATGTCACACCGGCACCGCCAGCCGGGACTTCATCGCGGTGTCCAGGCGACGGGGCAATTGAGGACCAGCGCTCAGGACCGATGGTCGGCTGGTGTGCTCCCGTCGCTGACGAGACGAGCAGCTGTGCGCAGGGTCTGCGCGACGTCGCCGGCAACGGTGAGGGTGCCGTTGTGGGTGACTTGGCTTCGCAGGTCTGCCCACACCGTGCCTCCCCATGCGCGCCACCGGTGGCAGAATGCGTAGTCCTCGGACAGGTAGTTGCTCCCGTCGGGGTCGACCAGAGGGTCGAAGAACGTCCAGCCGTCAGGCTCCCAATCCGAGTAGTTCCCACCGCGGGCGTAGTAGGTGACCAAGTCCGATTCGGACAAGCGCAGGAATGCCTCGCGCCGCGCGAGCAACATGGCGCCACCAACGAACCGGGCAGGGACAAAGCCATCCACCGGCGTCACTGAACCCGTGTTATCCGGTTTGGGGAAGAACGTTACGGCGTACCGGTGGGCGATGGACTCCAACTCCGCCGAGGTCAGGTCGGGCGCCTTGCCGATGGCATCGCGAACCGCGTCCCAACGTACCTGCCGCAGCGGCACACAAGCTCCCACCACATCATGCTCAGAATTGACTAGTCGCTCCACCACGCCTGGACCGAAGCCGATGTCAGCATCCACCATGAGCAAGTGCGTGAACTGCTCACTGCGCACCATCTGGCTGCCGAAGATGTTCCGCGTTCGATTGACCAGACCGTCTTCGCGTGTCCGGACCTGCAAGCTCCAACCGAGTTCAGCGCACCGATCGCGCAACCGCGTCATGGAGTGGAAGTAGGCGGCGGTAAGCCCGCCCTGTGCGCACGGGGTACCGACGAGGATGCTGATGGCCGACTCGGCGACATCAGGCCGCTGGTCTGCGTCTTGCTCTGGCTTGTACATAGTCATGTTCTAGCCCGGCAGCGGACGAACCGAAAGGTCAAGACCGGTGACGGCAACCTGTGGCCCGCCCACTTCCGACACAACCTCAACAGGGTCAAGCTACCGTCAAGTTAAGAGCCGAGGATCTTCCCGACCCTCCGGACACGGTGTCCAATACGTCATCGGTCAGTTCCCCCGACTCCACGGCCTCGGGAAGTTGGTCTGCATCTTGCTCTGACTTGTCCATGGTCAAATCCTACCCCGATACCCAGAGCACAGCCAACAGTCAAACCCGCCTACAGTTACCGTGGCCCAACTCCCGGCGCAACCGCAATTGGATCAATTTAGCGTGAAGTTGATGACGCGGCCCGGCCCTCCGCCAGACACGACCCCCAACGCATCGTCGGTCAAGTCCCCCGACTCGGCGATCTCAGGTAGTTGCTCTTTGTCTTGCTCTGGTTTGTCCATACCCACACCCTAGCCCGGCCGCGGCCGAACCGACAGATCCAATCGATCTACAGCTGCCGTCGTACCAGGTTGGTGTAAACGCCGTCGCGGGCAAGGAGTTCATCGTGTCGGCCGAGCTCGACAACTCGACCTCGGTCCATCACGGCGATCTGGTCAGCGTCCCGAACCGTCGATAGCCGGTGAGCGACCACAATCCGGGTGCACGGCATCTGCGCCAGCGATTCGGTCACGTGTTGCTGGGTCGGGTTGTCGAGCGCGCTGGTGGCTTCATCAAGCAGCAGGAAGGTCGGTTCACCTGCCAAAGCCCGCGCGAGCATGACCCGCTGCACCTGCCCCCCGGACAGGGTGCTGCCGCCGTCGATCATCATCGTGCGCATTCCCATCGGCAGGGTCCGAATGAAGTCCGCCAGGCCGACCTTCTGCGCAGCAGCCCAGGCATCGTCCTCGGTGAGGTCTCGGGGTCCGGTGATGTTACTCAGGATGCTCCCTCCCATCAGCGACAGCCGCTGCGTCACCACACCGAACTGGCGTCGTACGTGGGTGAGGTCAAGTTCACCGAGGGAGTGGTCGTCGAGGAGCACAACCCCGCGTTGCGGGTGCTCGAATCCCAACAGGCACCGCAACACGGTCGACTTGCCGCACCCGGAAGGCCCGACGATCGCTGTGAAGGACCCGGCCGGGATCTGCAGGCTGAACCCATCGAGTACCTGCGTCTCGTCGCCCGAGTAGGCGAAGTGCATATCCTCGAAAACGACCTGACCAGTCAATTGCGGACGGACGCCACCCCTGGTGTCCTCGGTGCGGGCGGACAGAATCGGCTCAGCACGGTCCACCAGGGCCCGCATCGTGGTGATACTCGTCGCGATCGCCGGGACCGAAGCGACAGCCGCGGTCGCCAGTCCCAAGGAAGTTGCGAATACCGCGAATGTGCTCACCGAAATCTCATCGCCGGCGACAATCGCGGCCGCGTACACAACGGCCGCGGTCGCCAGGCTCAGCGCGCCAGCGGCGACCCCGAGTACACCAATGCGCATGGTGGCGCGCTGGCGGGCACGGCTGGCGGTCGATAGCACTTCGACCCAACGAGAGAACAGTGTCGCGGTCGCGCCCGCAACCCGAATCTTCGACACGCCCTTGATCATCTGCAAGGTCAGAGCGTCTTTGCGGCCGGTTGCTGTCAGCGCTCGGCGCGTGTAGGTGTCCACCGACTTGGTCACAATGGCCGCCAGGATGCCGAATGCCATGAGGACAACGATCGCTGGAATTGCCAGCTTCGGCGCAACTACCACCATCAGGACCATGTTGACCAGCCCGAACGCCGCCGCCAGCACCCCCTGCACGATCGTGGCGGACACAAGCATCCGAGCCTGATCGACTCCGAGTACCCGACTGGTCAGGTCGCCAATGTTGAAGTCACGGAAGAAACCCACCGGTAAGCGCAGCACCCTGTCCCAGATAGCGGGCAGCAGGTTGCGGTCGTACTCACCGCCGAGCCGCAACAGCGTCAGGTTGCGGACAACGTCGAAGACGAACGCCCCAAAGCCTGCAGCAAACAGCATCACAATCAGGCCGACTATCTGGTCTTCCTGCCGATTCGGCACTGCCGAACTAACGACCTTGCCCAAGGTGATCGGCACCAGCAGAGCCATCAACGAGGATGCGACTGCCAGGACGATCGACCACACTAGCTCTGCCCGAGCGCTTCGCCGAACCGTGCGCAGCAGGTCGCGTCGTCGCAATGGGGCAGTCCCGAAGACCCGTTGGAGCACGACCCCGTCCAGCGACAGGCTGGTTCCGAGCTCGGCGTCAACCGCCACCGGCCCGGGCTGCCCGGCGATCACGGCCACGAAGGGCCACCGACGGGAGCCGACCCCCCGGGCACCAGCCCTGGAAGGCAGCACAGCGACCGCCCGTCCGGAGGCATCTTGGCTGATGAAGCCGTCGCCGGGCTCTGACCACCAGCCGGCCTCGCGGCGGACCCGTCGCGCCCGCGCGCCGATCGCGCCGGACAGCGTCTGGACCCGGTCGAACAAGTCGCCTGTCAACACATCACCGATGGATGTGGGCTTGGGGAATCCATCGGTGGTCGCCAGCGCAGTCACCGCCACCACCACGTCGTCGTCGGACACCGCCACAGCTGTACCCCTACGAGTAACACCGGTAACCAAGGCTTCGGCGCGACCGAGGGCTCGCAGATCTTGTTCGTGCAGGGAATGAATGCGCGCTGCTTCCTTCGCCTCGCGCTCAGTGGCCAGTAGCGCGATCCATGCTTCGAGCGGCTCGCCGTTCGGCCCAACCAAAACGGTCGCATCTGCCGCGGACGCGCTGATTAGCACCGTACCCGGAGTGCCGACTGCCAGAAGCTGCGTGTCGCCCGTCGCCTCGACCGCGCATCCACCGAGCACTTCGCCTGGCATGAACGAGTGCAGGAACTCCCGACGCGCCATGCGTGCCCCGTCACCGGTCATTCCGAAGACATCGACCCTGCCCTCCACGACTTCCCACGCTGCCTGCTCACTGTCGAGCAGCCAGGGACTGGTGGCGTCCACCCGAACCGTGCCATCCGCCGCGGCCAGCCCGACCGGGTCGCCATGGGCAGGGCTGGCCGGTCGCGAGGCGGCCTCGAACATGGACATCAGGCGTGCACCAGCGTGTGGTAGAGGCCACCGTTGGCGATGAGGTCGTCGTGGGTGCCGTGCTCCACGACGCGGCCCTGGTCCAGGACCAGGATGAGATCGGCATCTCGAATCGTGGACAGTCGATGCGCGACGATGACGGTGGTGCACCCCCGACGCCGGATGGCGTTGTCGATCTCGACTTCGGTCGCCGCATCGAGCGCGCTGGTGGCCTCGTCCAGGACCAGGATGGTCGGGTCAAACGTCAAAGCGCGAGCGATTTCCAGGCGTTGTGCCTGCCCTCCGCTGATGTTGCGCGCCTCCTCTTCGATGAGTCCGTCGTAGCCGCCGGGCCGTGACGCGATGACGTCGTCGATGGCGGCGTCGCGGGCTGCGGCCACCGCTCGATCGCGGGTGATCGAGCGGTCCCACAGCGTCAAGTTGTCCATAGTGGAGCCGCTGAACAGCACGACTTGTTGCTCGACAAAGCCCAACGACGACGACAACACGTCAGCCGCGATCTGGTCACGGGGCACGCCATCAATCAGGACTTTGCCGGACCACGGG
>JBAXOQ010000181.1:0-9071 GCA_037133175.1 Actinomycetes bacterium | reverse complement strand
TCCTTCGACTACGGGCCGTGCGTCCCGCAGGTCGGCACACCCAAGCGACTCGATGCGCTCGGGTTCAGGACGATGTACCGGTTGGCGTACCGCAACTACGGCACCCACGAATCGCTGGCAGCCAACATGTCGGTCGCTGCGACGGACGACCCCGATGGTCAGATCGCGATCCGCTGGTACGAGATTCGCTCACCGGGCGCGGCTTCTCCAGTGGTCTACCAGCAAGGCACCTACGCACCGGACACGACGTACCGGTGGGTGGGGTCCGTCGCGATGGACCGGAATCAGAACATGGCCCTGGGTTACAGCCGATCTAGTGCCGTGATGTCTCCGGACATCGCCTACACCGGCCGACTGGCCACCGACCCGCTGGGGACGCTGCAGGCCGAGAGCGTCGTGCCGTTGCCGAGCACAGGGAGCCAGGACGCGACCCGTTGGGGTGACTACACCGCCATGCAGGTGGACCCCGTGGATGACTGCACGTTCTGGTACACCAACCAGTACCTGGCGTCCGATGGCATAGTCAATTGGCGCACGCGGATCGTGAGCTTCAAGTTCCCGAGTTGCCTGGTGCCGCAGACGATCACGTTCACGCCCCCGACAACCACACCCCTGACTGCCAAAACAGTGGCCCTATCCGCAGCGGCCTCCTCCGGTCTGCCGGTTTCGTTCACGTCCTTGACCACCGACGTGTGCAGTGTGTCGGCGGCGAAGGCAACGTTGCTGCGCGCCGGGACCTGCACCATCCGGGCGAGCCAGGATGGCAACCAGACCTATTCGGCTGCCGCCTCGGTTGTCCAGTCCTTCGCCGTCACGGAACAGCCGCAGTCGCAACGCCCCGGCAGCATTCCGCGCGTGTTGCGCAATCCCGGAATCACCGTGGTCAACCCGGCCAGGGCCCGAACGGTGCAGGGCCAGCCGTTGACCGCCACGGTGGCCGCTCAGCTGGTGCGCGGGGACCTGGTCTGCCTTCGCGTGATCAACGGTACGCACCGCAAGGTGTCGGTCGCGGTGACCGGCCGGTGCGTCGTGAAGGTACGTGTCACATACACGGCCCCGGAAAGCGCCGCCCTCTACCCCTACCGCAACGTACTCGGCTACCGGCTGAAGAAGACCCGCCGATAGATCAGGCCCGGTGAACCCAGTTGGCGCTGCGCATCAGCCCAGCCGGTCTCGTTCGTGGGTGCCGATGATGTGAACCCGCATACCGTTGGTCGTGCCTTTGACTCCGGGCGGGACCCCGGCGATCACGACGACTCGGTCTCCGGGCTGACAACGTTCCAGCCGAGTCAGTTCCGCGTCGACGATCTCGACCATCTCGTCGGTGCTGCTCGCGCGCCGGATCAGGAAGGCCTCAACCCCCCACAGCAAAGCGAGCTCCGATCGGGCGCGGGCGTTCGGAGTGAACGCCACCAGCGTCATCCTCGGCCGGTGCCTGGCAAGCTTGCGCATCGACGTCCCGAACTCGGTGAACGCGCACAGATGGGTTGCGCGCACCGCCTCTCCCACCTCGCACGCAGCCTGCGTTACCGCCAGCGCAATGTCGTGCTCATGCTGATCGCGGTGCAGCGGTTTGATGGCGTCCTCATGACTCTCAACCTCTACGATGATCCGCGCCATGGTCTCAACCACCAAGGTCGGGTGACCCCCGACGCTGGTCTCGCCGGACAGCATCAGCGCGTCGGCTCCGTCCAGGACCGCGTTGGCCACATCCGACACCTCCGCTCGGGTTGGGCGGATAGCGGTGATCATGGAATCGAGCATCTGAGTTGCCACGATCACCGGCTTGGCCGCCTGTCGGCACATGTCGATCGCCATCTTCTGCACGTGTGGAACCTGTTCCAGTGGCAATTCCACGCCAAGATCACCCCGGGCCACCATCACACCGTCAAACGCTGCGATGATCTGGGCGAGATTCTCCACCGCTTCCGGCTTCTCGACTTTGGCCAGCACCGGCAACCGAACCCCGGCCTCGTCCATCACCGCGTGGACGGCCTCAATGTCCGACGCGGACCGCACGAACGAGAGCGCAATCATGTCCGCACCGACCGCCAAAGCGAACTTCAAGTCCTCGATGTCCTTGTCGGTCAGAGCGGGCACGCTCACCACGGTCCCGGGTAGGTTGATGCCCTTGTGATCGGACACCGGCCCGCCCTCGACCACCTCAGTGGTGACGTCGTTCCCAGACACCTCCTTCACTATGAGCACAATCCGCCCATCATCGATCAGCACCGGATCGCCAACCCGCACGTCCGCGGGCAAGCCGACGAAGGTGGTCGAGCAGCGAGAGTAGTCGCCGTCAACCTGATCGGTGGTGATCACGAATCGGTCACCGGCCACCAACTCCACCGGACCCGATGGGAACGTCCCCACCCTGATCTTGGGTCCTTGCAGGTCCGCCAGGATCCCGACATTGCGGCCGGTGACCTGACTGGCGGCCCGAACATCCAGGATCGCTGACTGGTGCTCGCTGTGGGACCCATGGCTGAGGTTGAGCCGGGCCACATCCATCCCGGCCCGCACCAACTCCTCCATGGCCGCCGGTCCAGCAGTGGCTGGCCCGAGAGTGCAGACAATCTTCGCTCGGCGCATGTGTGGTGCCTCCTATCGGCGGGGCTCCGAGTGGTCGACTGATTGCCAGCGAACGCATCGGCCGCCTCGCCCTCGTGTATGTGGTCCGGCTACACGCTAGGGTTGCGCGCCCGGTGTCGCATCCTGAGAGCGACGATTCCGTGATGTCGCGCCAGGTCAAGCTGAGGGTGTCACTGGTCGCCCACTTCGACACAGATGGCCGAGGTGAGGTGGTAAGCCTTGCGGTGCGCATCAAACCCGACCGAGTCGTCACCCGCGGCTGACTGTGGTGCAACCTGCCGCGCGAGGGTGAACAATGATTCCCATGATCTACTCGCGGACTCCGCCGAACAACCGGACACTGTCCGCGTTCTCGGCCTGCACCATGCTTGCCGTCACGGTCGCGGTCCTACCTGCGACTGTTGCCGACCCCGCCGTGGCAAACGCGACCGTACCTCCAGATTCGCCCACCACCCAAGCGCTCACTCCAGACGTTGCAATCTGGTCGGCATCCCCCTTCGCCGACATGCGAGTCGAACCTCGGGCGTTGCGCTCAGATGTGAAGAAGCTGGCCTGGCGTTCGTGTCCCACCGAGGCCATGCCCACTTTGCAGTGCGCGATCCTTCCGGTGCCGTTCGACTACTCCAAGCCATGGATCGGAACGTTCCGTCTGGCAGTCGTGCGACTGCCAGCAACCGGCCGCAAGAAGGGCTCACTAATCTTCAACCCAGGTGGACCAGGTGGCGCTGGCACGAGTTCGATCGCAGGATTCGCGCATCTGATGCCGGCCTCAATCCTGAGTAGGTTCGACTTCGTGTCCTGGGACCCTCGCGGAATCGGTGAGACCCAACCGGCTCTGCAAAACTGCTCGGGCCAGTTCCCGGTTCGTCCGATAAGCGGTCCGGTCAACTGGACGACCGTGCGAACGGCCTCGGCCGCCACCGCGGCCGCCAGCAACCGGATCTGTCAGCAGAGCAACCGGCGCTTCATCAACTACCTGGGTACCAACAACGCGGTCCGCGATCTTGATGAGTTGCGTGCCGCGCTCGGCGACCGCAAGCTCACGTACTGGGGCATGAGCTACGGCACCCGGATCGGCTATGTCTACGCCCTGAACTACCCCCGCAGGATCCGGACCATGGTTCTGGACGGAAACATCGACCCAAAGGGAAACTATGCCGGGCTCACCCAAAGTGGTACCGCCTCGGACTCGGCACTGAAGTTCTTGGCCTCGGTCAGCCCACCCACGTACAACTCAGTCATCGCCACCCGAGACAGCCTCGACGCAACCCCCATTGACCTCGGTGGTGGGACCACCTATAGCCGGTGGACGTACCTGGACTTGGTGCAGCCGCTGATGATGTTCCAAGGGACGTGGCCAAGCATCCACAAAATCCAAGCACTGGTGAACGCCGCCCGGCTGCCCGGTCCCGCTGGAGACAGTGCGCGCGACATCCTCAAGTCCACCATCAGCCAACACGACTCCAACGTGGGTGGCGCGTTCTCAGTGGTGAACTGCCTGGACTACGCAGACCGGATGTCCGCCACAGCCCAGAACGCCATCGTGACCAAAAACGCTGCCAAAGCACCGGTGTTCGGCGGTTCTCTGACAACCGATTACGCGATTGGCTGCGCCGGATTCACACTCCGCCCAGACCCGATTCCGACCACTCGATCGGCCACGAACCTTGCGCGGCTTCGGGGCCTTGAGGTGGTCGTGTCGAACTCCACGCATGATGCTTCGACGCCCATGATCTGGGCCGACAAGATGGCGTCGTCGTTCCCTTCCGCGACGTACCTGAAATACCGCAGCGGGCAGCACGTGATCTGGATGACGACACCCTCGACCTGCGTCAACGACCGGATCAGCACCTACGTACTCACCCGGCGCCACTACCGATCCCATACCTGCCCGTTCGCGCCTCCGCCGGGCCTGCCGACGATGTGAGCGCCAGGGTGAAGGTGCGGCCCATAACGATTCCGGCGCAGGCCGCGGTGAGATTCCTGCTGTGACGTTCAGGGTGACCGGCGGGCCGGTGCGTTGCGGGGACGCAACCTACTGGAAACTGATCCGCAGCAAGAATTGTGCGCTGTTCATCACGACCTGCGGATACCGACTGAAGCTGCGGATCACCTGGAGTGCCCCGGCAGCGATCGGCTACGCCGCCTACCGACTCGCCCAGACCTACAGCTCTTAGGGGTTCTCAAAGTGGAGACAAGAAACCGCCCACACGCCGGCCCGCTGATCACCTTGGGGGTAGGTGATTGGATCGAGGACATATCGGTCCCCGAGTCATGATCGTTGTTGCTGGCGAGGCACTCATCGACCTGATCGTCGACCACACCGGGGGAATCAAGGCAGCACCCGGTGGAGGTCCGTACAACGCTGCTCGCGCCCTCGGTCGCCTCGGCGCCGACTGCACGTACCTCGGGGCATTTGGTGACGACCACTTCGGGGAACAGCTTCGGTCCGGGTTGTCTGACGCGAGCGTGCACCTGGCTTGCCCGACCGCGCTGCCAGTCCCAACCACGCTGGCCGTCGCGCAGTTGGGGTCCGATGGTGCTGCGACCTATCGCTTCTACTTGGAGGGCACGTCGCTGCCGATGCTGTCCGCCCCACTGGCCCGAACGGGACTGCCGACCGAGTTCGACGCCCTGCACGTCGGCAGCCTCGGACTCGTAGTCGAACCGACCGCCACGGTGCTGGAGGAACTGGCCACAGAACTGGCGGGAACTCACCCAATCGTGTTGGATCCGAACTGTCGGCCCTTCGTCATCACTGACTATCCGGCCTACCGTGCCCGAATGCTGCGACTGTTCGCGGTGGCAGATCTGGTCAAGCTCAGCTCCGACGACGCGCGGTACTTGTTCCCGGACGGTGGGTTCGCCGAAGCGATTCAGGGCATCCTCGGCCGAGGCGGGATCGTGCTTCACACCGACGGCCCCGGACCGATCGATGTGTATGCACCCGATGGCAAGGCGAGTGTGATGCCACTGACCGGGGACATCGTCGACACCGTGGGGGCCGGGGACATCTTCGGTGCCACAGTGCTCTGGGCCCTGTCGCGGCAGGGCTGGGTGAAGGGGCAGCGGCTGGGCTTGGCGCAGGTCCTGCCGGCCGCCCAGACCGCGGCGGTGGCCGCCTACCTCGGCTGCCAACGCGCCGGAGCCGAACCGCCCTCACTTGCCGAATTGACGGACCGTCTGCAGGGTCGGTGATTGGGGAGTCGTCCAGCCGCCGGTCCGTTGCGCAAAGCCCACGACACGCGGACGGATCAACCCTGGATCGTCCGCGTGTCGTGGGGCTTTGCGACAGGTCTTCAGTCGCCCAGGCGCAGGCCGGTCTTGGTGGAGAAGACGTGGGAGTGATCCTCGGAAATTGCAACGACGATGGCGTCACCGCGCTTGGGCGGGTGGCGACCGTCGGTACGGATGGTGACGGACTTTCGGGTCCCGTCGGCTTGGGCCACGTCGCCGTAGACATACGCATCGGCGCCGAGGACTTCGACCAGGTTCACGTCGACATTCAGGCCCGCCTCACCCTCGACCAGCCGCAGGTCCTCCGGCCGGAAGCCCAACGTGATCGAGGGCTGCCCCTCGACGATGGCCGCCTTGGCAGCTGACGCTTCGAGCTCGAACGTGAACGAACCAATGGCCGCAACGCCGCTGTGGTCGTCGGCACCACGGGCGAAACTGGCGGTTACCAGGTTCATCGCTGGCGAGCCGATGAAGCTGGCGACGAAGACATTGTCGGGATGGTTGTACAACTGAGCGGGTGTGCCGACCTGCTTGAGCAGGCCGTCCTGCAGCAGGGCGACCCGGTCGCCCATGGTCATCGCCTCGGTCTGATCGTGAGTCACGTACAGCGTGGTGATGCCCAGGCGGCGCTGCAACGAAGCGATCTGGGTGCGGGTCTGGACGCGCAGTTTGGCGTCGAGGTTGGACAGCGGCTCGTCCATCAGGAACACCCGTGGTTCGCGCACGATCGCCCGACCCATCGCGACCCGCTGGCGCTGGCCACCGGACAGAGCCTTGGGCTTGCGTTTGAGGTACTCGTTGAGGTCGAGCAAATTCGCCGCCTCGGCCACCCTGGCGTTGATGTCCGCCTTGGGGACGCCAGCGATCTTGAGGGCGAACCCCATGTTCTGGGCGACCGTCATATGGGGGTACAGCGCGTAGTTCTGGAACACCATCGCAATGTCCCGGTCCTTGGGCGCCAGATGCGTGACGTCCTTGTCGCCGATGTAGATGTTGCCCTCGGTGACCTCTTCCAGGCCCGCGAGCATCCGCAGGGCGGTCGACTTCCCGCAGCCGGAGGGACCGACGATTACCAGGAACTCACCATCGGCGACTTCAAGTTCGAGTTTGTCGACAGCTGGCACAGTAGAACCCGGATACAACCGGCTGGCCTTGTCGTAGCGCACGTTGGACATGACTTACCTAACCCTTCACCGGCAGGAACGTGCCGGACGATCCGTAGTGGAAGGTGAACGAAGCATGGCCAGTCTGTCGGACATAGTCGACCGTGGCGCGCCGACGACTGCGCTTTGCCATGCGATCACTCAACGACCTCGGCTTTGCACCCGAGATGCCGCTTTCCACGCCGTTTTTGTAGCTGGAGGGCGGCCTTTCGGGTGCAGAGGCGGTCAAGAGAGGGGGGTGGTGACCATCAGCGTGGCGCTGGTGCCGCGGCTGGCATCAGGGCCGGCGGTGAGCTCGAACACACCCGGGTCCACGCGAGACCGCATCGTCGAGTCCACGTAGGCAAACTGGTCAGTGCGCACCTCGAACTCAACGTCGGTGGACGCCCCAGCGGCGAGCTCCACCTGCCGGAAGTCCAGCAACTCGCGAAGCGGGCGCGAGATCGCCGCCACCGGATCGCGGAAGTACAACTGGACCGTCTCGGTACACGCGTGCGAGCCGTGATTCGTCACCGTCACGCTAGCCGTCGTCGCGCCGCCCCTTGCAATGGTGGCCGACGACAGCTCAAGCTCGCCGTAGCGCACGTCACCGTAGGTCAGGCCGAAGCCGAATGGGTACGCCGGCGCGGTCAGGCTGTCCTGATAACGGCCGCGCGCCGCGTCATCCGACGGCGGGATCGGTCGCCCGGTTGGCAGCCGGTCGTAGTGCGTGGGAATCTGTCCGACGTTGCGCGGAAACGTCATCGGCAGCCGCCCTCGAGGTCCGGTCACCCCAAGCAGCACGTCTGCCAGTGCCTGCCCTCCCTCGATCCCGGGATGCCAGGCGAACAGCAGTGCGTTGGCAACAGCAGCAGCGGTGTCCAGCACCAGCGGACGGCCGGCAAATACGACGACCACCAGCGGTACGCCGAGTCGGCCCAGCGCGACCAGCAGATCATCCTGCCCGGTCGGCAGGTTCAGTGAGGTGACCGAGTTGGCTTCTCCGCTGCGATCCGGGTGCTCGCCAACACAGGCGACGATCACATCCGCAGCGCGCGCACGAAGCAAGGTGCGGTCACTGAAAGCCCCGGGGTCCACCTCGACGACTCTGTCGGCGAAGCGTGAAGCTAGCGCCTCTCCCAGCGGGGTCACGTCCTCATACCGGCCGTCCAGGGTCCAGGTCCCGAACATCTCCCCGGTTGCGCTCGCAAACGGCCCGGTCACGAACACCCGCCGCAGTTTGTCTGGAGCCAACGGCAGGACACCGTCGTTTTCCAGCAGCACAAAGGAAGCGGCGGCCGCTTCGCGCGCCAGCTCCAGGTGCTCGGCGGGAATGGGGACGGCCCGCTCCTCCCGCAAACCCCCTCCAAACGCGGCTTTTTCGGCCGAAATACCCGCGTTTGGAGGGGGTTTGCGGTGAGAGCGGAGCACGGCAGCGTCGTCACCGGGGACCGCATCAAACAGCCCCAGCCGGAACTTCAACGTCAGCACTCTGCGCACGGCATCGTCGAGTTCAGCCGCCGGCCAGGCGCCGATCGCCAGGGCCTGCGCGCCGGTATCGCGGTAACAGCCAGACACCATGTCGACATCGACCCCGGCCCGCAGCGCCAGTTCGGCGGCCCTCAGCCGATTTCCGGCCACACCGTGGCACAGCAACTCCGCGACCGCGTTCCAGTCGCTGACAACTACGCCGTCAAAGTCCCACTCTTCCTTGAGGACCTCCCGGAGCAGTCGAACGTTGGCGGTCATCGGCACCGTGTCGATCGTGTTGAACGCCGACATGACGGTGGCGCACCCGGCTTCGACGGCAGCGCGGAACGGGCGCAACGCGCGGTTGCGCAGCGACACCTCCCCCACGTCCGCTTCCTCGTAGTCCCGGCCGCCGGCCACCAACCCATAGCCCACGAAATGCTTGGCACACGCGGCGATCGACGTGGGCTCGCTCAACGACTCACCCTGAAAGCCCCGTACGGCGGCTGCACCTAGCCAGCCGACCAGCCGGGGATCCTCGCCGTACGACTCAGCGACCCGGCCCCAACGGGGGTCGTGGGAGATGTCCAGCATCGGCGCGAAGGTCCACCGCACCCAAGTGGCGCTGGC
>JBAXOQ010000180.1:0-9087 GCA_037133175.1 Actinomycetes bacterium | reverse complement strand
CCATAGGCCAGCAGGTAGAACATTGCGCCGGAGATGCCCTTGTCGTTGGTGGCGATCACCGCGATCAGCAAGAAACCGGCATGGGCGATAGAGGAATAGGCCAACATGCGTTTGACGTCTGTTTGGGTCAAGGCGAATATCGTTCCACCGAGCATCGTCAGAATAGCGATCACCCAGAACACCGGCCGCCAGTCCCAGCGCATCCCGCCGAGCACCACGTACATCACCCGCAGCAGCGCCCCGAACCCGGCAACCTTGACGCCGGTCGCCATGAAGGCGGTGATCGAGGTCGGCGAACCCTGGTAGACGTCTGGAGCCCACTGATGGAACGGAACGGCGGCGACCTTGAACAACAGACCAACCGAGACCAGCGCCATGCCAGCGACAAGCAGCCCGTTGGGCCCCGCCTTCGCCGACGTTGCGTCGGCGATCGCACCGAATTCGATGGAGCCCGAGAATCCGTACAGCAGAGCCGATCCGTACAGGAAGAACCCGGAGCTGAAGGCACCGAGCAGGAAGTACTTCATGGCAGCTTCCTGGCTCAGCAGGCGCCGACGTCGAGCGATGCCGGCCATCAGGTACAGCGGCAGCGACATGACTTCCAAGGCCACGAACATGATCAGCAGATCGTTGGCGACGACAAACAGCAACATGCCGCCCACGCTGAACAGGTACAACGACCACACCTCAGTGGTCAGCCACCCTCGCTTGGTGAACTCGCGCTCATCCACGCTTCCGGGCAGCGCGTTGGCTCGCGCGGCAAACGCATCACCAGCGGGGTCGACCCGACCTTCTGCCACCAGCAGCGCACACATCAGTGCCAGCACCAGAATCGTGCCCTGCATGAACAGGCCAGGGCCGTCAATGGCCACCGCGTCCTCCGCGAACAGTCCGCGGACGCTGGCCTCGGAGATCACCATGATCAGCGCACCCAGCAGGGTAGCAAAGGTAATCACAATCTGAATCTCGCGGCGGGACTTTCGAGGGACGAACGCCTCGACGAGCACTGCCACAACCGCCATGCCCAGCACGATCAGCACCGGCGCGATCTCGCGGTAGTCCACGTTCGGCGTCGCCCAGGTGGACGAGGCTGCTAGCAATTGGTTCACTTCGCACCTCCTTCACTGACGACTGCTAACGGGACTGCCGGAGGTGGGTTGTGTGCACCGATGGAGACCATCACGCGATCAACCGCGGGGTTGATGACATCCAAGACCGGCTTGGGATAGACGCCGAGGGCAACGATGATCACCAGCATCGGGGCGACCGCGAGCACTTCACGCCCGCGCAAGTCGGATATCTTCTCGCAGCCGTCCTTCAGCGGTCCGGTCATGGTGCGCTGGTACAACCACAGGATGTACAGCGCGGCGAAGATGATGCCAATGGTCGCAATGACGGTAGCCACCGTGTAGTTGGCGAACGACCCGACGAGCACCAGGAACTCGCTGACGAAGCTGCTCATTCCCGGTAGGGCCAGCGACGACAACCCAGCGATCAGGAACAGCCCGGCCAAGATCGGCGCGACCCGGTTTACTCCGCCGAAGTCGTTGATGAGCTTCGAGCCGCGGCGGCTCATCAGGAAGCCGGCGATGAGGAACAGCGCGCCGGTGGAGAAGCCGTGGTTGACCATGTAGAAGGCCGACCCGGATTGACCCTGCGACGTGAAGGCGAAGATTCCGAGGGTGATGAAACCGAAGTGCGAGATCGACGTGTAGGCGATCAGGCGCTTGATGTCGGTCTGACCGATTGCCAGCAGCGCACCGTAGATGATCCCAATCACCGCAAGCGCGATGATCACCGGTGCGTAGAAGGCGGATGCTGCCGGGAAGATGGGCAGGCACAGTTTGAGCATCCCGAAGGTGCCGACTTTGTCCAGCACCCCAACCAGCAGCACCGCGGTACCCGGGGTTGACGACGCCGCGGCGTCGGGCAACCAGGTGTGGAACGGCACCAACGGCGCCTTGATGGCGAAGGCTATGAAGAAGCCCAGGAACAGCAGTTTCTCAGTCGCGGGTTCCATGTTCAAGTTCACCAAGGTGGTGAAGTCGAAAGTCCCGAAGCCGTTCTGGTTGACCGACACGACGTACAGACCGATGAGGGCAGCCAGCATGAGCAGCCCACCGACCAGGCTGTAGAGCAGGAACTTGACCGCCGCGTACTGCCGACCCGAGCCGCCGTAGCGACCGATCAGGAAGTAGACCGGAACCAGCATCGCCTCGAAAAATACGTAGAAAAGGAAGACGTCGGTGGCTGCGAAAACGCCAATCATAAATGTCTCAAGCACCAGCAACAACGCGAAGTAACCTCTGACGCTGCCGCGGGACTCGTCGATATCGTCCCAGCCAGCGATCATCACCAGCGGCACCAGAATGACCGACAAAGCGATCAGCACCAGCGAGATTCCGTCCACACCAAGCTGGTACGAAATGCCGAACGAGGGGATCCACTGATGGCTCTCGACAAACTGGAACTGCGCCACCGAATCAGCCTTGAACTGCAGGGACATCACGATGACCAGCACCAGGGTGGCCACGCTGAAGGCGACTGCGACCCGCTTCGCGGAGTCCTTGTCGGCCTTCGGCAGGCTCATCAGCACAGCCGCGCCGATGAGCGGTACCACGCCGACGATGGTGAGCCAAGGCAGAGTATTCACTCCAATCACATCCTCACCAGAATCAGGGCGGCGACAATCAACACAGCGCCTCCGAGCATCGACAGGGCATACGAACGTGCGAATCCGGTCTGCAGCCGTCGCATTCGGCTGGACAATCCACCGGTTCCGGCGGCGATGCCGTTGACCGCGCCGTCCACTCCGCGATTATCGAAGTAGACCAGTGCCCGATCAGCCCACTGACCGGGCTTGACCAAGACGACATCGTTGAAGGCGTCTCCATACAGATCGGCCCGCGCTGCCTTGGTGAGCACGCTGACGTGCTGCGGCGGCGTGATTGGTACGTCACGGCGGTACTGCATGTAGGCGACCACTGCACCGAGCACGACGAGCACGAGCGTGACCGCTTCCAGGATGTGCGGGTTGAACGGCAAGCTGACCTCTTCGTAGCCGGTGACCGGAGCCAGCCAACTCTCAATAGCTCCTGCCAGCACGAATCCGCCAATCACCGACAGCGCCGCCAGAATCGTCATTGGTATCCACATCACCGCCGGAGACTCGTGCGGCCTCTTGATCTCTTTGGTCCAGCGCGCCTTGCCCGTGAACGTCATGGTCCACAGCCGGGTCATGTAGAACGCGGTAATCGCAGCGCCGATCAAGGCGACCACACCAGCGACCCAGTTGACTCCGAAGGCCGATTCGATGATCTTGTCCTTGGAGTAGAAGGCCGCAAACGGTGGAATGCCCATGATCGCCAGCCAGCCGGCGCTGAAGGTGATGAAGGTGATCACCATGAACTTGCGCAGTGCACCGAACCGACGCATGTCCAGTTGGCCGTCCATCCCGTGCATGACGGACCCAGCCCCAAGGAACATGTTGGCCTTGAAGAACCCGTGAGTGACCAAGTGGAAGATGGCGAAGACGTAACCCGCCGGACCCAGGCCAGCGGCGAGCACCATGTACCCGATCTGGCTCATAGTGGAACCAGCAAGCGCCTTCTTTATATCGTCCTTCGCGCATCCGATGATCGCACCCATGATCAGCGTGATACAGCCAACGATCATCACCACGGTCCGGGCATTTGGTGCGGCGTCGAAAATCGGACACGACCGCACGATAAGATACACACCGGCGGTCACCCTCGTTGCCGCGTGGATCAGGGCGGACACTGGAGTTGGGCCCTCCATCGCGTCCAACAGCCAGGATTGCAGCGGGAACTGCGCCGACTTTCCGCAAGCGGCCAGCAGCAGCAGCAGTCCGATCCAGGTCAGGGTGCTGGTGTCTGCCTTGTTGGCGTTCTCCAGCACCTGCGGGAAGGCGACCGAGCCAAAGGTCACAAAGATCAACATGATGGCCAGCGACAGCCCCACGTCACCGACACGGTTGGCGATGAACGCCTTCTTGCCGGCCACCGCCGCACTGGGCTTGTACTGCCAGAAGCTGATCAGCAGGTAGGAGGCCAGACCGACACCCTCCCAGCCGACGTACATGAGCAGGTAGTTACCGGCGATCACCAACAGCAGCATCGCGGCCACGAACAGGTTCAACTCGGCAAAGAACTTACGCTTCTCGGGGTCGTGCGCCATATAGCCCAAGGAGTAGATGTGGATCAACGATCCGACGCCAGTGATAAGCAGCACGAAGGTCATCGACAACTGGTCGAGTTGCAGATTGATCGGCGCGGTGAAGCTGCCGACAAACACCCAATCCCACAGGTGCAGGACCACTGGGCGGTCATCGGCCGGGCGTCCCAGCATCGCGAACCAGAGCACGACGGCGAAGGCAAAGGACGCCACCACCATCAGCACCGCGAAGATGGGCCCCCATCGGTCGGTGCGTTTGGCACCCAGGAACAGCAACGCCGAACCCAGGACCGGGAAGGCCAGCAGCAACCACATGTACGTGAATACCCCGGTCGCTGCCGCAGGGGCATTGACAGTGGGTAATCCGGCTTCAACTCCAGTGGTTGCGAGCAAGCTCGTGAGCGAGTTCATCATCTCTTCCGTCCCCCGCCCTAGTACTTCAGCAGACTAGGTTCGTCGACCGAAGCCGACCTGCGGGTTCGGTAGATCATCATGATGATTGCCAGTCCGACGACTACCTCAGCTGCGGCGACCACCATCACAAAGAATGCGATGGTCTGACCGTCGAGATTCCCGTGTTGCACGGAAAACGCAACGAACGCGAGGTTTGAGGCGTTGAGCATCATCTCAACACACATGAACACAACAATCGCGTTGCGGCGAATCAAGACCCCGATCACGCCCAGTGAAAAGAGAACCGCCGAAAGAACCACATAGTGGGTGGTTGTCACTCGTTCTCGCCGCCTCTCAGTTGCTCGAAGCCTTGGTCATCCGAAATTACCGAATCACCCTCAGAGATGATCCGGGTTTCCTGCTCGTTGGTGATGTTCACCGCACGTTCACTGCCGCGCGCCATGAGCGAGCCGGGAACCGATTCGGCAACCGGAGTCCCGTCTGGCAGCAGGGCCGGGGTGTCTACCGCGTTATGCCGGGAGTAGCTGCCAGCAGCTGGCAGGTTGCCTGGGTGAACCCCACTGGAGAAGCGGAGTCTGGAGCGTATCTCCTGCCCCACTTTGGGGCTGTGCCGTTCCCTGTGCGTCAGCATCATCGCCCCGAGGGCAGCGGTGATCAGCAGCGCCGAGGTCACCTCGAAAGCGACGATGTATCGGGTGAAGATCAGGTGCGCGATGCCTTGTACGTTTCCGCCATCGACGCTATTTGCAGCGTCCAAGCCGACCGATTCGGCGCCCTGCTGGCCATTCACGATCGCCCCTATCAGCAACGCACAGAAGGCTACCGCGAGTACCAACGCGGCCCATCGTTGCCCGCGTATCGTCTCCACCAGCGAATCGGAGGCGTCGACGCCGACGATCATCATCACGAAGACGAAGAGCATCATCACCGCGCCCGTGTAGACAATCACCTGGACCATTCCCAGGAACGGCGCGGACATCGCGACGTAGAGAACGGCCAGGTTGACCATCGTGAAGGCTACTGACAACGCGCTGTGTACGGCTTTGCGAAAGGTGATCATTCCGATCGCCCCGAGAACCGCAAATACCGCGCAGACCCAGAAGAGGATGTCGGCCCCCATGCTCGGGGCCGCGACCGGTGCCGCAGAGATCATTTCGACTCCCCCTGTTGGTTCGACCCTGTTGTGTCGCCCATGGCGGCGAGCCTCGCATCCGCCTCAGCACGACGTTTGTCTGCTTCCGCACGACGCTGTTCGGCCATCGCCTGGGCTGCCTTGGCTGACTCTTGCGCCTTCGCCTGGTCGATCTGGGCCGGGGTGGCTCCCGTCACCTTGCCCTCGTAGTAGTCCTTGGCGGTCGTTCCTTCAACCATTGCATGTGGCGGAGCGGCCATCCCAGGCTGCAGTGGCGCCAGCAGATCCTGCTTCTCGAAGATGAGCTTCTCGCGGGTCGTGTCAGCCAACTCATACTCGTTGGTCATCGTCAGCGCCCTGGTCGGGCAGGCCTCGATGCACAACCCGCACAGAATGCAACGCAGATAGTTGATTTGGTAGACCGCTCCGTAGCGCTCCCCCGGAGAGTGCCGATTCCCCAGTTCGTTGTCCGCGCCCTGGACAAAGATGGCATCTGCTGGACAAGCCCAGGCGCACAACTCGCAGCCGACGCACTTCTCCAGCCCGTCGGGGTGGCGATTGAGCTGGTGCCGACCATGGAAGCGAGGTTTCGGCGGGAACTTGTCTTTATCGAAGGGGTACTGCTCAGTCGACACATGCCGAAACATCGTGGCAAAAGTCGTGCCAAACGCCCGCAGTACCTGCGGTGACTCACCCACCATGGACCTCCTGGCTAGTAATCACGGTCGCACCCTGATCAGCCGAAGGCGACGCGTCAGCGATTACCGGCTGGCGGCGTTCCGGCCGGTAATCTTGCCCAGGCAACGGCGGAACGGGGTAGCCGCCCGCGTAAGGATCGAACTTCTGGGGTATCTGATGCGATTCGAGCTCGACTTCCCGTGTCTTGCGGTTGCGGGCGCCCATGGCTAGCAGCACGACCCCGACCACGATCGCCCCGGCCAGGAACGAGGCCACTTCAACCCGGCCCCATCCGTAGTTCAGGAAGACGCCGCGAATGATGGCAACAATGACGATCCAGACCACCGAGATCGGGATGAGCACCTTCCATCCGAACCTCATGAATTGGTCGTAGCGGAACCTCGGCAACGTGCCGCGCAGCCAGATGAACAGGAACAGGAAGCAAACGACCTTGGCAAAGAACCAGATCATCGGCAGCCAGCCCTCGTTAGCTCCCGACCACAGCGACAACGGCCAAGGGGCACGCCAACCACCCAGGAAGAGGGTGACCACCACCGCCGACACGGTGACCATGTTGATGTACTCGGCGAGGAAGAACAGCGCGAACTTCATCGTGCTGTATTCGGTGTGGAATCCGCCGACAAGTTCGGACTCGGCCTCAGGCAAGTCGAACGGCGCGCGGTTTGTCTCGCCGACCATCGCAGTGATGTAGATCAACAATGACGGCAACAGCATCAGGCCGAACCACAAGCTGGTCTGCCCCGCCACAATGCCAGAGGTGGACATCGTCCCGGCGTAGAGGAATACTCCGACGAAAGACAACCCCATGGCGATTTCATACGAGATCATCTGCGCCGAGGATCGCAACCCACCGAGCAGCGGGTAGGTCGAACCGGACGACCAGCCAGCAAGCACCACGCCATAGATACCAATCGAGGACATCGCCAGGATGTACAACACCGCGACCGGGAAGTCGGTCAGCTGCAGCGGCGTCTCCTGGCCGAAGATCGACACCTGCGGTCCGAACGGGATCACCGCCCAGGCCATGTAGGCGGGCACGCAGGACAGAATCGGGGCCAGAATGTACACGGCCTTATCGGCTGCGGTCGGGAAGATCTCCTCTTTCAACGCCAGCTTGAAACCGTCCATCAGGGACTGCAGCAAACCCTGCGGTCCCGTGCGGTTCGGTCCGATCCGCTGCTGCATCCGGCCGACGACGCGACGTTCCATCCAGATCGTCATCAGCACGACCACCACCAGGATGACGAAGATGCCGATCGTCTTGAGGATCACCATCCACAGCGGGTCCTGACCAAACCAGCCAGCTGTCGTCTGCGACATCTCCACCGAGTTCGTCGCGGCTAACACAGTGTTCATTGATTACCCCCACGGGCGATCCGAACCGAAGACCCAGCGACCGCCGCCAAGCTCTTGTTGACTGTCGATCCCGGCGAGTTCGTGGGTATCCACACGACCCCGTCCGGCATGTCCGTAACGACCAACGGAAGCTCGATCTGGCCAACCTCCGTGCTAATCACCACATCGTCGCCATCCGCAGCGCCAATGCTGCCCGCCGTGGCCACAGACATCCGGGATACCGGGGTGCGGCGGGTTCCGGCCAGGTATTTCTCGCCCTGGGCCAACACGCTGTCATCCAGCAGGTGCCGCCACGTGGCCAGCACTGCCGTGCCGACCGCGAGGGTCCCCACGACCGGCGCGGAGATTGCCTGGGGTGTCGGACGAATCCCGTCGAATTCGCCGAGCTCGTCAAGCTCCGCGCGAAGCTCCGCCGCATCCGCCGGGCCGATTGACCTGCCCATGGCCTCAGCGATCATGCCCAGCACCCGCCCGTCTGGCAGGGCATGTGCATCTTGAACGACCTTGCCGAATCGCCGTACCCGGCCCTCCCAGTTCGTGTAGGAACCGGACCGCTCGATGTCCACCGCAACCGGCAAGACAACGTCGGCGTAGGCCGACACCGCAGACAGCCTGGTCTCCAGATTGACAACGAACTCGGCTTCCATCAGTGCTTCCCGGAAGTCGTCAGGCCTGGCCAGATCGTCGATCTCAACTCCGGCGACCACCAGCGTTGTCATCCTTGGGTTGCTCAGGACCGTGACTTCGACGTCCTCATCCGTTTCTGAGTCGTCGGTCTCGTCAGCGTCCGCAGCGGATTCCTGATCGAAGGCCGCGTCCTGTGATGCGGATTCAGATAGCCCGTCGGCGTCCTTGTCCGTGGGGACCGGAGCGTCCTGGATGGTGAACTCGACCCCAATCGGAACGTCGAGCACCTCAGAATCCTCGAACGTGGTCAGGACGTCAACGATCCCGTCCAGCGGCAAACCCGGCTCCTGAGGCAGATCGTCAGCCGAGATGCCCCACACCGCGGCAACCTGTGCGCGGGCGCTTCGGTCGGTCAGCGGACGTCCGCCAGGCAGCAGCCCCGGCAGAGCGCCTGCGTCGGCCGCTCCCCGCTCGCCCGCTCGCCGTGGCACCCACACCAACGAAGCTCCGGTCTGACCGGCCAGCGCCACAGCAGCCGAGATCGCACCAGGCAGAACCGCCAGCCGCTCGCCGATCATGATGATCGAACCGGTGGAGCGCAGTTTGGTCGCCACCTCGAACGCCTCGTCCGACAGCGCCCCCGACTGCAACCGCAGTGAATCCAG
>JBAXOQ010000179.1:0-9090 GCA_037133175.1 Actinomycetes bacterium | reverse complement strand
GCGGCATGCACAATCCTTACGGATTCCGACATCGCTACCCCCTTGTTGGTTCTTGTCGGCGTTGATGTTGCGGCTTCTGGCCGTCACCTGGTGACGCTAACAGCAGCGTCTGACAGGTGTCTGACGACATGGGTCAAGCGCACCGTGCCCTAGACCCGAAGGTCACCACGGCCGCCGGCGCCGACGGTACGCGACCACGACGCTGGACACCGCCAATACTGGGAACACGGCGAACGCCGCGAGCACAGCGACCCCAGCGCCCACGACCACCCCCTGCGGCACCGGCAACAGCACAAGCGCGACGCCCAGGTTGATGACCATCAGCCGCACGATCCCGGCGCGGTCGAGCAGGTCGTTGGTGGCGCGGGCGGTGGCTGGGCCTCCCCCGAGCACGACCGGGATCAAGAAGCTCATCGCACCGACAATCAGCTGGGCCGCGAATCCCACCAGCAGCGGCGCGGCGAGCCTGTCAGCAACCTGTGTGACCTGCTCGGCCTCAGGGTTGATCAGCAGCATCACGATCAGCGCGATCAGGCAGCCGACGAACCAAGCGCAGGCGGCCAGCACGGATCGGGTCGCGTAAGAATTCGGCGGTTTGGAAACCGCCGTGGCACCCAGCGGAACCCCCACGATCACCAGGCCGATCAGGTACGCAGCCAGGCCGAGGGCCGCGAGGATCTGGGCACCGGCCAACAGCGCCGCCGCAGATCCGACACAACCGACGAGCAGCACGGGAAGTGCCAAACGCGCAGAACGCTCGGATCCAGCAGCGAGCGGGGTGCGCAGCATCGTCGGCCACAACTGCACGAGCGTCCCCACGAGCGTGAGTCCAACCCAACCGAGCACATTGAGCTCGATGTGGGCCAGGACCAGCCGCGCCTGCGTGCCCTGCGCCATCGAGTCCGGCGCCATGAGCGTCCCGATGACGACACCGGCAATCAGCAGGAAGCCGGCCACCACGTAGTACCAGACGGTAGGTCCCAGCCGCGTGGGCGGCGCACTGCGCAGCCACCCCGATAAGACGACCGCCTGCCACCCGACGGCGCCGGCAGCCAACCCCGCACCGACCACGACCACCGGCACGACGCCGACCAACATTCCGCCGATGACAACGGCTACGCCGACGTTGAAAGCGACCAGTCGCGCGGCCAAGGCCCGCTGCCCGGTGTCCACCGGCAGGTTGAGCATCGCGGCCGCGAAGTGCGAGCTCCAGATCAGGATCGCGTTGGAAACCACCCCGAGCAACAGCACGTGGACCAGCGCCCATGTTGGGACTTCAACCGTCAGCGCTGCAGCGGCCAGTACAACCTCAATCGCCAGCCAGACGAGCACGATCGCGTCTACCCGAACGTGCCAGGCGGTTCGCCGCATGGGTCAAGGGTAGGGGTAGGGCAAGGGCTCGGGGCCGGCTAGACGAGCGCCTCGGCGCGTTTGAGCAGTTCGGCAAGTCCGGGTTCGTTCAGGTCCCGAGGCTTACCTGGATGCAACACCGCTACCTGGCAGCTTTCGGCCGCCTCCACCAACTGTGCGTAGGTCCCGGCTGTGATGTCGGCGATATACGCCTGTTGGTTCTCGTTGTAGGCGAACATCTTGTTGTTGATCAGTGTGCATTCGTTGCAGGTAGAGCAGCGCTCCGTCTCGATGTAGGCCTCATCCGGCGACCTGTCCGGCTCTTCCTCGATCAGCTCCACGTCGGCAGCAGCCACAACCGCGGCGGTCCGTGCCGCCGGGATTCCCGCTGCGGCAACGCCATCAGCCGTCAGGGCGGTCGGCTGAGCACTCGGCCGGTCCAGCCACTGCGACTGCGCATGGGCCAGCGCCCGCTCGGCATGTGAATTGTGAACTCCGGCAAGTTCCTGCAGGCTGTGCCACAGGGACAGGCAGCGACGAGCCTCACGAATCAGTCGGTCGTGGACGACCACTCGGGCCAGTGCATCGTCGGGCCCGACCATCAGCAGGCTGGGAACCTGCTCGATCTTCTCCCGCATCGGCACCTTCACAATGTCAGGTACCGGCACTAATGCGTCAATCCAGTACTCTTGCCCAATCCTGGCGAAGTGGGACGTGTACCGGGGGTCGCAGGCCACGAAGTCCGCCGGTGTGAACCAGAGCCGCTCACTGACGCTCTGACATTGCCGATCCTGGTACACCAACCGATGTTCCGGCCAGTCCAGTTCAGGTTGGGGGTTTCCAGCGATCGAGAACCTCGAGGCCCAGTCATGACCAGCGGATGGATCGTAGACGAAGATCGGGAAGACTCGCGATTCGAGGGCAGCGGCCGCGACCAGATACGCCGACAGGCCCTCACGTGCCGCACTGGCCCCGGAGAAGACGCTGAACAGTGCAGGGCCGCTGTGGTCGATTCCGCGCTGGATTTCGTCGCGCAGATGCAACAACGCCGAGCTGGGAGCCTGCAGCACAAACACGCCGGTCAGACCCATGACCGTGCTGGCCAGACTCCGGCTGCGCATCGAGAACGCGAGATGTCCGTCGCCTATCTCAGATTCCTCGATCACGTCGTCTGTCTCTACGATCACTTTCAACGGAAGATCGGCAGACAGGATGTCGAACAGAAGTTCCTGCTCGTACGCGAGCATGTCATCGGCGCGCAGATACACAAGATAATCGGGGAACATCGCCAGATACTTGGTGTCGAGTCCGTGGACCCCGAAGGATTCGAACAGCAGATCGTGCCGGGCTTCGTCGTAGTCCCCGGTGATCTCGAGTTCGCCGACTGCGATGGCTCTGGCCAGCTCGATGGCTTCCGGCAACCGCTTGCGATACGCCTCGTGGGCGTGTGCGCAGTCGTCGAACGTGAAGCTGTAAACGTCGTGCGATGACGACGGCGTCGCGAAGAAGCGTTGAGACTGCAGCACCGAAAGCAGCCCTTCGATGCGCCTACGGCGACTGTCGGGGAGCTGATTCGCTGACGTTGACGGGCCAAGCATCCGCGACATTGCCTCGAAGTCGAAGGCGTCCATCGGACCGGTGCCGAACGAGGCCCTCAAGTTCTCGGCACTCTTGCCTTCGCGTGAGTTCTCGAAGTCGGCCCGCAGAATGTCGGACAGCTTCAGGATCAGCCGGGCCACTGTCTCGTTGAGGGCCTCGGCACGCTGGGCCTGGGCGATTCCCCATGCGTGATCCAGGATGCGGCGAGTCAGATCGGGGTCGCAGTCGAGCAGTTCGCCGTCGACGGCCAGAGCACTGCGGGCTCGGGCAAGGCTGTCCGCCACCATCTCATCGGAGGCTGCCATGGGCGCGGCAACGGTGTCCCACAGCGCGCACAGCGTGCCGTGGGCACCGCTGGCGACCGACGCCCGGATCGCCGCCTCCAGCCGCAGAACGTGTGCACGAATGCGGTCGCCTTGGTCCCCGATGCCCACTTCGCCAAGCAGGTCATCGATCAACCCCGACAGGGGCTCCACGTAGCGCAGGCGATCTGGAGTGTCGACCAGCACCAGCGGAAAGTCGTAGCGGATGGTCGTGAGGTCCCGGTAGCCCGACAGCAGCGCCGGCACCAGCCGGGGCTCATCGATGGCGTCCATGTCGGTCCCGGTCCGACTCCCGGCAAGGTGGAAGGTAATGAGGGCCTGCAGATTCGCGTCCATATCCGTCGCCCGCTTCAGACCGTGTACCTGTCGAACTCGGCCTCGAGTCCGCGGCGCACCACGTCGTCAGTTCTCAGCACCGCTGAGTGCCGAGTGTCCTCGTAGCACGGCACATCCCTGTTCTGGTAGAGGATTCCCACAGGTATGACGTCATGCGAGGAAGCGATCTCACGAGCGCGGTCAATGTCCAGCGGGTCGTGCTGCAGTGTGTTCTTGTACACCCTGGCCAAGCTCGGGCTTGGCGCCAACGCCGTGTCGTGATGAAGGATCTGAACCTTGCTGGGGTCGGTTATCCACGGCTCGAGCGATTTGGGAAGCCACTCCGGGCAACGCTGGATGATCCGCACGAACGACAAGCCTTTGTGCTGGTAGGCGGCCTTGACGATCGCGAACAGACTCTCAGGAATCCAGTCGACAGCTTGGGCAACGAACGACACGTTGGAGATTCCGAGCGTCACGGTCAGCGGGTTGAGCGCTTCCAGGTAGCTGCCGCGGGGCGTCGTGTTGCTCCTGGTGCCGATGGGCGAGGTCGGCGATGCCTGCATTTTGGTCAGCCCGTAGATCTGGTTGTCGTGCAGGAAAACAGTGATATTCATGTTGTAGCGGATGGCATGGATCCAGTGTGCGGCGCCGATGCTACACAGATCGCCATCGCCGGTGTTCACGAATACCGCCAGCTCCGGTCGGGCCATCTTCACACCCTCGGCGATCGGCAGCGCACGACCGTGGATGCCGTGGAAACCGTACGTCTTCAGGTAGTGCGGGAAGCGACTTGAGCAGCCGATGCCGGACACGAAAACGGTCTTCTCAGGTGGCAGTCCCTGGTCGCGACACAGCCTTTGGACGGCCGCCAGGATGGCATTGTCGCCACAGCCGGTGCACCAGCGCGGCACGCCACTCTGGTAGTCCTCGAGGCTGCGCCGCTCCTCGTACAGTTCGAGCAGACATTGCGTGGCGGAGATCTCCATCGTGGTCATGTCGGGTTCTCCAGTCTCGAGATGAGGACTTGCCGCAAGGTGCCGGGCCGCAGCGGACGGCCGCGCACCTCGCTCCAGCAGTCGATGTCGACCAAGTAACGCGAGCGCAGCAGGATCGCCATCGAGGAGTAGCGGCGGTTCGAATCGTCGATGATCTCATCGTTGGGGTCGTCACTGAAATTGGTTTCGATCGCGATCACCCGGTCGAAACGCGCCAGAATCTCCTTGATCCCCGGCGGCAGCGGATTGAGGAAGCGCAGATGCATGGAGGAGACCGATCTGCCCTCCTCGCGCAACGACGCAACGACTTCCTCAATGGCGCCCTTCGTGCTGCCCCAACCGACAACCAGCAACTCCCCTTCGTCGGGTCCGAACACCTCCGGCGGCGCCAACGAGCGCTGCAACGCCGCCAGTTTCAGACTGCGCGACCGCAGACCTGCCATGTTGATGTCAGGGTCGTATGCGACGTGGCTCTCCGGATCATGTGCAAGGCCGGTGACCGTATGCATTCCGCCGGGTTGCCCGGGAATGAAGCGATGAGCCAGTCCGGTCGTGGCATCCCAGTCGTATGGTTTGGCGCCCGCCGGAACCGGACTCTGATCAATCGGTGGGGCCAGCCACTTCTCGCTGAACTGCGGCCGCGGATACGGCTGCTGCGACGTTGCCAGGCCAGCGTCAGACAAGATCACGACCACCATGTTGAAGGTCTCGGCGATTCGCCGGGCCGTGATCACGCTGTAGAAGCAGTCCTCGATCGTCGCCGGCGCAATCACCACCTTCGGGGCATCACCGTGGCTGCCGAAGATCGCGGTCATCAGGTCGCCCTGCTCGGTCTTGGTCGGCTGGCCGGTGGACGGTCCGCCGCGCTGAACGTTGATGACCACCAACGGAATCTCAGCCATGACGGCCAGACCGATCGCCTCCTGCTTCAACGAGTAGCCCGGTCCCGATGTGATGGTCACCGTGCACTTGCCCGCGTACGAGGCTCCGATGGCAAATGCGCAGGCTGCGATCTCGTCCTCCGCCTGATGAACGATCCCGCCGACCTTCTCGAAAACATCGGACAAGTAGTGGGAGGCTGACGTCGCGGGTGTGATCGGGTACATCGCGCACAGTTCCATGCCCGACGCCATGACACCTAAGGCCATGGCGGTGTTGCCGTTGGTCACGATCTGGGTTTGGGATGCTGGCTTGGCCGGAATCTGAAAGCGCAGGTCGAGGTTGTCCCGCGCGTAGGCGTACCCCGCCTCGGCCAGCATCGTGTTCTGATCGATGACCGACTGACCCTTCTTGCCGAAGGTCAAGGCGATCTGATCTCGCGCAAGCTGCAGATCGAAGCTGTAGATGGCGCACAGCATGCCCAGGGCGAACATATTCTTGCCGCGTCGCGGATCGCTGACGATCAGACGGCACTGCTGTTCCATCGGTATCTCGTAGACCCGGTAGCCAGACTCGACCAAGCGTTTATGCGCCTCGATGTACGAACCCTTGATGTGCTGGTCCGGGTGCTCGCGCCAGACGCTCTCCAGCAGGATGATGCAGTCCGGCTTGAGTTCCCGGTCACGCACGCGGCCCAGCAGCACCTGCTCGTTGAAGGCGACGACCAGATCGGTCTCGTCTCCCCCGTTCGCGACCGGCCCAGAACCGATCCGGATCCGGTTGCCGCTGGCACCGGCGACGCTGCGGGCAGGCGGACGAATCTCGGCCGGGATGATCTCCGTCGTCCAGATGCCGTTGCCCATTCGTGCCGCGATGGAGCCAAGCGCCTGTCCGCACCGCTGTGCGCCCTCACCGGAGTCGCTGATGATCTCAACGATGTGCTCTTTGAGTTCGACGGCTGGTCGGCCATCAGCCATGGCATCGCGGGGTGTTAGAAACGTGGTCACGGTGCTCATCTCCTCGGCATCTCCCTTCAAGCCACATGCACACGACGGAAGTTGCGTTCCGCGAGGTCGATCCCGAACAGGCTGGCCCCATCTGCGGAATACCGACGGTGCACATCGCGAATGCCGAGGTAGTCCTTCATGCTCCGCGCTGCGCGTCGTCCGGCCCCCATTGCCTCGATGACGGTCGCGGCGCCGGTGACAATGTCGCCCCCGGCAAAGACCCCGGCGAGCGAGGTGGCGAGGGTCTGGTCAGTGTCGATGTAGCCCCGTTTGTTCAGTCTCAGCCCCGAGGTCTGTCCCATGATCGGATTGGCATTTGTACCGATCGCGTACACGACCAGGTCAGCATCGAAGCCGAACTCGCTGCCCTCAACCGTTATCGGGCGGCGCCGGCCCGAGGCGTCCGGCTCACCCAGTTCCATCCGGACGCACAGCATGCCGCGAACACCTCCCTTGCCGTCATCAAGAATCTGGACGGGGTTGGTCAGCCAGTGGAAGTCGACACCCTCCTGCTGCGCGTGATGCACCTCCTCAGCGCGTGCCGGGGCCTCCGAGCGGGACCGCCGGTAGATGCAATGAACCTGCTCCGCACCGAGGCGAAGAGAGACTCTCAGCGCGTCCATCGCGGTGTTTCCAGCGCCGACCACCGCCACCCGCTTGCCCATCGGCAGGGGCGTGTCGTAGTCCGCATCCCTGGCACGCATCAGATTGCACCTGGTAAGCAGTTCGTTCGCCGACAACACACCGTTCAGGGAATCGCCGGGAATGCCCAGCATGGTCGGATAGCCGGCGCCGACTCCCACGAAGACGGCGTCAAAACCCATCTCTGAGATCATCTGCTCGGGAGTGAACAGTCGCCCGACCAACGTGTTGCATTCGAAAACCACACCCAGCCGCCGCAGAGCGTCAATCTCGGCATCCACGACTGTGTTCGGCAGGCGGAAGTCGGGGATGCCGTATTTCAGAACACCGCCAGGCTGGTGAAATGCCTCGAACACGGTGACATCACACCCCGATTTGGCCATGTCGGCAGCGCACGCCATCCCGGCAGGTCCCGATCCGACAACACCGACCTTGAACCGTGCGGGCTCGATGTAGGGCAGGTTGATCCAGCCCTCAGCTATCGCCGCATCGCCGACGAACCTCTCCAGGCGACCGATTGCCACCGGCTCCAGCGACTCCCCCACGACGCAGACACCCTCGCACTGGTTCTCCTGCGGGCAGACCCGACCACACACGGCCGGCAGCAGGTTCGTGCCGGTCAGAATGTCGTAGGCGCCGCGAATGTCCCGCTGCTGCACACTCTGGATGAAGCCCGGGATGTCGACGCCCACGGGACAGCCGGAGACGCATGGTTGCTCCGGGCACAGCAGGCACCGCTCGGACTCCCTGAGTGCGGCCTCCAACGGGTAGCCACACGCGACCTCGTCGAAGTTGCCCGTGCGTACCTTGGGGTCCTGCTCCAGCATCGGTGTGCGTTCCTGCGGGATTGTCCGGATCGTCTTCTTCTTCGCCATGTCCGACCCCTATCTGCTGGCATCCGCGATCGCGCCAACGCCGCTGTCCATCCGACAACTGCTCTCCCAGCGCTCAAGCGCCGCCTTCTCCTGCTCCTGATACCGCCGGAGCCGAAACATCAGGTCGTCGAAGTCCACCTGGTGTCCATCAAAATCCGGGCCGTCGACACAGGCGAACTTCACTTGACCACCAACCTTGACTCGACAGCCGCCGCACATCCCGGTGCCGTCGACCATCACCGGGTTCAGACTCACCATCGTCTTGATGCCGTAGGGCCGGGTAGTCTCCACGCAGCCCCGCATCATGATGGGCGGGCCAATGGCCACGACCTCGTCGATATCAGCGTGCCTCTCGATAGCGGACTTGATGCCTTCGGTGACCAACCCTTTGATGCCGACCGATCCATCGTCCGTGCAGATGATGTACTCATCGCAGAATGCACGGAACTTGTCCTGCCAGAAGACAAGCTCCTTGCTGCGAAAGCCGACAACCCCAATGACGTAGGCACCGGCCTCCTTGTATCCGCGAGCTTGCGGGAAGATCGGCGCCACGCCGAGCCCGCCACCCACGCAGACAACCTTCCTGGCGCCGGTGATCTGGCTGGGAATACCCATCGGACCCACAATGGCGCTCAGCGACGCGCCGACCTGACAGTCCTGCTGCATCTGCTTGGTCGTCTTGCCGACTGCCTGGATGACCAGGGTGATGGTTCCGTCCTCGCGATCGAAGTCGGCGATGGTCAAAGGAATGCGTTCGCCATGCTCATGCAACATGACGATCACGAACTGGCCAGGATTTGCCGCCCTGGCCATGAGCGGATGACGCACCCTCAACAAGAAGGTGACATCTGAGAAGTCCTCGCGGCTGACGATCTTGAAATCGGACATCTGGACGGCTTCCTTGGCCTCGGCCAGTTCACGGCGCCCTGACCCTGTGGCGTCACCCTACTTGCACGAAGCCGAGGTTGCCTGGCGAAGATCGACTGGTTGCGAAGATGTCAGCGGAGAATCTCACAACGTGCTGAGCGTCGCCGGGACGCCGGAGTCGTCCGCTACCGCACAATCGTGCACGCTGTGGTCACACCGTTGACCGTGGCGCTGC
>JBAXOQ010000178.1:0-9099 GCA_037133175.1 Actinomycetes bacterium | reverse complement strand
GGGCAAAGGCCCTCGTTCCAGCCCGACTTCTCCAACCCTGATGCTCCTCAGGCGCTGGACTTCCAGGTCACCGCCACGCAGACCTACATGGGCCGCACTCTGACCGCGACCTCCGCGGTCCCGGTCGACATCCAGTCGCCTGAGAAGGCGTCGGTGGTGGCGCCGAATCCGAGCGCGTCCGCGAGCCCGTCTGCGAGTCAGGTCGGTGGCGGCGTGAAGGTTGGCAACGCTGCGGCCGACCCGGCCCTGGCAAACAATCTCGCGCCGCAGCAGCGTCCCGGTGCTCCGACCAGAGTGGCGGCCACGCTCAGCGGCAACGAGGCCACGGTCACCTGGGTGGCTCCTGCCGATGACGGCGGTTCGCCGATCACTGGCTACACAGTGACGGCATCCAACAACGGAGGAAGCTGCAAGTCGCCGGACGCCAAGACGATGTCGTGCAAGATCGGCAATCTGGCGAAGGGAACCGACTACACCTTCACGGCCACCGCCACCAACGATCAGGGCACATCTGATCCGTCCAAGGCTTCACCGCAGGTCACGCCGGTGGATCCGACCCCAACACCGACTCCGACCCCGACGCAGAGCTCGGCTAGTCCATCCCCGACTGACACTCCGTCTGCGAGTGCCACGTCGGCTAGCCCGTCTCCGACTGCAGGCAAGACTCTGACAGCCAACGAGCAGACGTTCTGTGCAATCTGGGCGTACGCGGCTAACCCGGGGGCGACCCTCAGCGGCTACACCTTCACCAAGAAGTTCAGTGACGGCAAGGCCGGCGACGCCAAGGACGTGTCGGTGAACCTGAATCTGGGTACCGTTCCTGCCGTCACGGGAGCCTGCGACAGTGGCGGGTCGATCTCTTTCAAGAACGCCACAGTCACCTACTTGGGATACGTGAAGATCAGTGGGGCAAACGGCGAGGCAACGAGCACGGCGCTGACTATCAACAGCGGTGCGGCTCTGTTTGAGGGGTGGTTCCCGGACGGCACCGCGGCCTGCGCGCTGTCTGACGTCGACTCCCAGCCCAGCTACACGGTGGTGGCCAACGACAGTATCGAGTTGCTGATTGACGGCACCCGAAAGGTGTACCAAGTGCCGGCCGGAACCTACCTGCGGACCGATCTGGTGACCGCCTTGGGCAAAGCCGTGGGCGCCAGTATCGATGCACAGGTAGGTGGCAAGACTGTGCAGTTGTGCACCACCAACAAGGGCGGCGACGCACAACTGCAGGTCACCGGCGGTTCCGGTCATTTGATGACGGCGCTGGGCTTCTCAAAGCCCAGCGCCCTGGGTCAGGGAACCGGATCGCAGATGCCGCAGGTGAACGGGACGCTGACGTTCCCGCTGGACCCGACCGCACCAGTGACAGGAGCGATCAAGGGGTCGACCGGCCTGCTCCCATGGGTACCGCCGTTCAAGATCTCTGGAAACGCCCTCGGAGACCGCGTGTCCTTTGAGGTCGACTTCACCGATGGCAACAATGGAGTTCAAGTAGCCACCCTGACAGCGAAGGCCGACATCGGAGTCGCCTGTGAGGACTCTTCGCAGGCCGGCGACGCGGGTAAGACGGTGCTTCCCTGCCCGGAGAGCTTCAAGAACCAGAACCTGGACATGTCGATCTCCGTCACCGGTTCCATGCTGCCTGACGGGTCGGTCAACGGGACTCTGACGTTCGACAACCTGTGGCTGCTGGGCTTCAAGACCAAGCAGAAGAACATCCCGATGAGTTTCACCTGGACCAGCAGCAGCGGCATTCTGTTCGACAGCAAGGGCTCGATTACTATCCCGCTGTGCAGTGAGCTGGAGTGGAACTTCGACAGCAATTCCTGCCAGCAGGCGTCCATCTCGCAAGAGGCATTCCTGAACATCAACGACCCTGCCGTCACGTTCACTTTCGGCAAGCAGGGCCTGGGGATCACCTTCGCCGCAGGGCTGCAGTACGACCCGCAGCGAAGCGTCGACCACTTGTGCTACACGCACTTCCTGCAGGCCTTCTTCCCCAAAGCCATTCAGATGCCGATCGCGGTGAGTATCGAGGACATGTTCACGGATCGCTCGATAGTCAAGATTGATGTCGGGTTCTCGCTGTTCTTCTGGGGGAAGTCCCGCTACACCGTGTCGACTGACCACGCCGGGTCGCTGAAGTTCGAACCAGGTAGCGGTTGGTCTGTTGAGATGAACGGCACGCCGGACGCGGGTCAGCCGGGACCCTACACGAACGTCAGCGCCACCACAGTCAGTGTCAACATCGACGGCTGGGGCAACGCTAACGACGGCTCGGGGACCAAGAGCTACACGCCGACCACGGTGAACATGGACGTGAGCTACTCGTTCACGCCGACCAACGAGATGGGTGCCAAGGGCCAACAGGCGGTCTTCTGGTTGCACGGCGACGTGGACATCACCGACGATAATCCGAACGTGTTCTTCAAGGTGGGGGAGTTCCTGGCAAACGAGGGTCAGTCGCTGGAGTTGCTGCCCGGACAGGAGGCGTTGAATCCGCTCGCAAGCTCGGGGGACAACGTATGGATCTCGTACTTCTCTGACACCCCGACCGACGCCGTCAAAAATGGCTTCTGCAAGGACAAGGGCGTTCCGGGTGCAATGTGTGAGGGGGAGGGGCTGTCGCTGGAGGGCGATTGGCAGGTGGTCGCAGGTGATTGGACCTTGCAGGCCAAGTTTGAATTCCTGTCAGGAGATGAGACCCAGCACATTGAGTCCGGGATCGTGGTCGATGCTGAGTTCATCGACGTGGATCCGCACAAGAACATCTTCAGCGTGGCCGGGACCTACACCGCCGACGCCTCGCAGGTGCACTTGTTGTACTCGAACACGCCGGTACCGGTGTCGATGTTCGGCTTCTCCAAGGAAGGCCAGATCCCGGGCATAACGATGTGGGACGGCATGGGGTTCCTGGCGAAGATGTCGTGGGACTCCGGCGGTGACTTGAGCCAGGACTGGCTCAGCCCTGGAAGCACCAACGAGATCTGGGGCGTGTTCGCGAAGGAAGCAAGTGCCACCGACTACTCCGGAGGCAACGACATTCTGGTCGAAATCACCTACGACGTGGGTGCCAACGACAAGTGCCTGTTGGGCAGTCCCACTGGAACCTGTCTGCAGTCCGGAACCCAGGTAAGCCTGCAACTGAAGAACTCCTGGGGGAAGACCAATCAGTGGGCGTCATCGTCGACCGTCACCTTGAGCGTGCAAATGCAGCTGAGCTATGTCGAGAACTCCGATGTCAAGGATTGGACGCCGCCGGCTGATGCCCCCTGCACGTCAGCGGCCGCGCAGACTCATTCCGACGGCCGCGGCGCGATCACCCTCGGCGCTGCCCTGACCTACCACGGCAAGAGCCCTGATGTCCATGGTCACCCCGGGGCCGGGGCCGGGGTGTATGGATCCATGTATGCCGACTGCTGGGTGGGTGCTTTCGGGACGAAGGGCCTGATTGTCGACGAGGTGATGTTGTCCTTGGGTGGGCAGGACATTGCGGGAGGAGTGGCTTGGACGCTCGGTATGTACATGGGCATTTCGATGACAGATCCGTTGACTACGGCGATCGGAGCTGATGCCGATGTCGTTACCGTAACGGCGGCGTTCGCGCTGATCATGTTGCCTGAGGGTCTGTCCGGCTGTGTTGCGATGAGCTTGGGCGATGAGTCCGACGTTACCAACAAGACGATCGTGGCCAGACCGTTCAAGGCCATATCCAGTTCCGTGGCGGATATGTTCGATGTCTATATGTTCTCGTTTGTGGTCGCGCCAACCGGTTGCCAGATCGGCACCAAGAGCTACAACGGCTTCAGTTTCGACCTGACAGCGAGTCTGATAGAGAAGGACGGCCCGCTGCTGTCCATCTCGTTGGAGTGGATCGTTGCCGGGCATTCATCTCAGGAGATCGTCGACGCCGAATTGGGTAGCTTCGCGATCGGTGACTTCCACTTCGACGGCGCGGTGTTCAAGTACCACAACACGGTCGGCGAGGTCGTGGACTTCGGCGTGTACATCAGCGGAGCCCTGCATTGGGGTGACTTCCGATTCCAGCTGATCTTCTCGTTGGAAGAGATGGTGGGCATCGGGCTGTTCTCTGGCACCAAAGCCAAAGTGGCAGCCAGAAACGCGAAGGGTTCCATCCCCGTCAAAGCCACCGACGACGGCTTGATCTTCTATGGGTTCGCGGATCTGGAGCTGTCCGGTTCGGACAGCGGAACGATGTTCGACATCATAGAAATCTATGGCCTTGAAGTGCAGGTGTTGTTCTCACCGCCGACCGGCGCCTACATAGCCCAGGCCTATCTGGACATGTGCATCGCTAAGTGTGCCGTGTCGCTCTACGGCATTGTCGACTTCAATTTCCAGCAGGGTGAGCTGTACGACTTCTTCGGACAAGTCCGGGTGGATGTGGAGTTACCCTGGCCCGGTCATCGGGTTTCCCACTGTACGAGCGGCACCGAGACTCTGGGTCCGGGTGCCTCCGCGACAGCGACGCCGAGTTCGAAGCCCGAGCCTGCCCCAACCATGGACTGCACGCCGTCCGGGCAGTCTCCGTCCGTGTCGTCGGTTGGCAAACCGCAAGCTGGCGCCGACGCGATGTCTCAACGCGAGACCTATACCCCTGCCGAGGTAAACGCACCGCCCGCGCCGACGAAGTCGGTTGTCCCGAAGCCGGCCATCCCGAAAGCAAGGCGCGGGGCGAGCGTTGTCCCTGCTGCCGCCAGAGCGTCCGCCAAGGCGGACAACGGGTTGGTGGGAGACCAGACGATCAACGACTGCATAGATCCCGAACCGGGGGCGAACACCGCCTGGTTGTATATGGAGGGCTGCATTCAGCTCGGTTTCCAAAATGGTGACTGGTCCAGCTTCGGCGTCCAGGGTGTTGTGAAGTTCATGGTCGACATCGCCGGCGATCAAATGAAGCTCGCCGACGCCGAGGTGATCTTTGACAAGAACGTCAGCGAGGTCAAACTGGACTTGGGGATCCCGTTGCCGGGCTTGAGTCAGAGCGTGTCGATGGAGGGCGCGGTCTTCTACGGCGACGATGAACCGCTGAAGGCCTACACAGTCACCGATGCGTGCGGCAACCAGGCCACGCCCACCGCAGGAGACTGGGAGCTGCAGGCGCAGCAGGGCATGCAGATCGCGGTGTACGTGCAGATGGGTTTCCGGATGGGCAGGGTGAAGGCGGGCAAGCCCGGTAGCAACTGTTCAGATGGATCGGAGTTCTACGTCCAGATGAACGGGGGCATAGGTCTGATCGCAGACCTAGCCAGCGTGGACCTGATGGGTGAGTACCAGTACACCAAGTCCGGCGACAACAAGTGGTTCCTCGGGGCCACGGCTAACGTCGGCTTCCTCGGATTCAACGCGGTGCAGCTCACGCTGGCCGCGGGCAACTTCGTGCCCGACGATGTCTCCCACTACCTTGGTGACGGGATGTGCACTCCACAGACCGACACGTTCCAAGGTACTGGTTTCCTGTTCTGCGGTGATTTCTTCGGCTTCGGGTTCCGTGGTCTGGCCGACACCGACCAGGGGTTCCAGTTATGCACTGAGAACGTTTGGGCTAATGGCAGGTGCAACCCCTCGCCGCAGGTAACCCAGTCGCTGCCACCGTCAGCACCGGTCAAATCCGTGGCTGGTCAGCGGTCGGCGGCCGCGTCGCCGGCGGCGACCAGCGCACCATCGACCGGCACCTCACCGCCGGCAGGTACCGCCACGCCACCAGCTACTGCGCCGACGGCCGTTTCTGGTCCGAGGACGAAAGCGGCGCCGGCAACCATTGGGAATCTCGCCAGTGCTCTACGCGGGTCACGCGGTGCTGCCGCATCGGAGCCAGGCTCGCTGGCGGCGATGTCCAACACCGTCACCGCCGTCTCGACCGGAGCATCGCAGCAGTTGGGCAACTCCGGCCAGAACGGGCAGACCGTCGACTTCGGCGGCTATATGCCCTCTGTCGGTTTGCAGGTCTACATCTCGACGGTCAAGCCGCACGCTGGGTTCCGGATCTACGGTGCGCTGTCTATCGCGGACTTCCTCAAGACCGACGTGGGGGTTTCCATTTTCCCCAACCCGAACTCCGGCCAGTCCTTGCTGTACTCGGCCACTGCCAGGTTCCGGTGGATGCCCCCTGGTCTGGGCGATTTCGCCGGCGGGGATGCGTTCGCCTTGTTCACCAACTGCGATGACGCATGCTTGACCGAGCAGCCGACCACGTTCGAGGTCGCGGTGCTGATAAGTCTGCTCAAACAGCGGTTCCTGTTCGCGGCCGCCATTGGCTTCAACGGTGACTTCGAGGCGGAGATCGCCGCACCGTCCAGTGTCGGGTCAAGTCTTGACGGCTACACCGACCGCAAGGACTTCAGCAAGATCTTCAAGGCGCCACCGTCGATGGGCAGCGTGAAACTGCCCGGCCTGGATCTGTTCTTCATCGACGTCTATCTCGATCTGAACTACATCCTGTATCTGCACATCAAGTCGCAGAACAACAACGGTCATGTTTCTGTCACTCAGGGAGACGTGATCGTCGGCGGTGGCATGGATCTCGATCTGAAGATCAACCTGATCTTCTGGAAGGACCACTGGACGTTGATGAGCGCCAACTTCTGCGCCGAGTACCTGTCCGAAAGTGGTGGGTTCAAGGGACAGGTTGCGCTGCATGTGATCGGGTTGGGCACTTGGAAGATCGGCCCTGATATTGCTGGCTGCTCGCCCAAGCAAATCGATACCGGCGACGGGCACAGCACATGAGCGGCAGGCGCGTTTGGGGCGCAGTCGCGGCAGGGGCGCTCGGAGCTTTGGCGGCAACCGCTGTGCTCAGCGGTTGCACGTCGGCCAAGGTAGCCACTGGCCCGAAGGTGTGGGTCAGCGCACGGGACGGATCACAGGTAGTGGTCATTGACCCGGCAACCAACGCGGAGACCAAGCGGATCTCGGTCCCGGGGTCGCCGGAGGGCATGGCGCTCGCACCGGACGCTGTGTGGGTCAGCAACGTCGAGGGCACCAAGGTGTGGCGCATCGACAAGGCCAAGGATGAGATCAGCGCCGAGGTCGCCGTCAGTGGTGCTTCTCAGTCGGGCAGCGCTAGTTCCTCCGCGAGCGCTAAACCATCGGCCAGCGCGAGCACCACGACCGGGTCACGGGAGGTGGCCGCACTGGCCTACGCCGACGGGAAGGTCTACCTCGTCAGTCCGGTGTCGGGCATGATGACCGTCATTGATGCGGCTCAAGCCCAGTCGGTTGCCCAGGTGCCGGTCGGGCCTGGCGCGTCCGGCGTTGTCGTGCAGGGAGCTGATGTCTGGATCACTCATCGGGACCAGGGCGTGGTGACCAGAAACAAAATTGACACCGGAGCGCAATTGGTCTCGCTTCCAGTGGGTGGCCAGCCGCTGGGGATGGTGCTGGACTCCGGATCGCTGTGGGTGATGAATGCCGGGATCAAACAGGTTGCCAAGATCTCGACAGCAACCAACACTGTGGCGGCGACGGTGCCGACTCGGTCGGCGACTGCGTTCGGCGTGATGCACGGTGGCATGTTGTGGATGACGGCGGATGATTCCCTGATCAAGATCGATCCGAGCACTGCCGTTGCCGGAGACGAGACCCGATTCGGCGGTATCAACTTCGGTATAGCGTCGGCTGGGAGCACCACAGTGTGGGTCACCGACCCCATCCGCAACGTCGTGTATCGGATCAATCCGAGCCGTGGATTCGTGCAGGCCAAGATCGGGGCGGGCAAGGGTCCGGTGCAGGTCGTCACCGATGCGACTGATGACGCCGGGGCGAAGACTCCGGCGACGCCCTCCGGCACGGTGCCGGTGCCGTCAACCGGGAAGGCGTAAGGGCTGCCCGGAATAAGCCGTTCTCCCGGCAGATGTTCTTGAGACCGTGGCTCCATTCAACATCCACTGCCAAGCCTGTGAAATTGCCGTTGGTGAGCTTCCAGTACTGCGTCCCGCATCAGTTCTGCTGCAGGTGAGCTTCTCCGCACGCCTGAAGTCCACCCCGGTGACGTTGGCGCAGGGGTACCCGCTTGTGTTGGGCGTCGGGGTTTTGGCGGCGACTCTCGCAGCACCGCCGCCAGGCTCGGCCATTTGAGCGTCTCGGGTCCGTCTTGGGTCGCCACCGTGTTCGGGTGATCGGTAAGGTCCAGACCAACGCGGCGAACTGCGGTCCGGTGCTGAGTCTTCAGGGCCACGGTGGCGGACTTGCGACCATCTTGGTCACGACCAACCCGACCGCGCCACCCATCGGTGTTAGTCCGAAGTGAGGAATCGAGTGAATAGGACATGTCGGTGTCGGCTGAACTGACCGGCAAGACCCTCGGTGTGACACCACCGCGGGTGCGTCGCGGACTCGGCGGGCTTGCCGTGGCAGTGGTCTTGACGGCGCTGCTGTCGGCTTGCGGTTCGTCCAACGCGAACTTCAGTTCCGACCCGAAGGCCTACACCAGTGCCGCAGCTTCCACCGGCATGGCGGTGCTGCCGCCCAATACGGCGGGCGCGGAAGCCGCCGCGGCGTTGGGGGAGCGGTATCGCCAGGGCGACGTCGGCGCGAGCAATCTGGAGTCCGGGGGTTGGGGGCCGGCCGGATCGCCCACCGATGCGGCGGTGACGTACGTGGTGATGACCGGGGGCGCCGATGTCCGCAAGAACGCTGAGGCGGTCGCCTTCGCCGGCATGGGCAAGAGTCAGCCGCAGAACTACTCGGTCAACGACCGGACCCAGACCATCGAGGGCGCACAGGTGCGGATCGTCACTCAGCGTGGGCCTGACTTCCAGACGGTTACGGCCGAAGCGATGCCCAACTCCGACGTCACAATCATCGTGACATCCTCGGTCGGCAACGAAGGTGCGGTCGTTGCTGCCGTGACTGCGCTGCTCAAAGCCGGCAACGGCACCGCGTCGGCGTCCGCCAGCGCGAAGCCGACGACCGGCTGAGGCTGGCGGCGAGCCGAGTCCTGCAATGGACGTTGCTGGCGGGAACTCCCGCTAGCCCGACGAACAGGCCGTCGGTGGGACGAACCCGGGCGGTCGCTGAGTGGTGTCCGGGCGGGTGGGTGAGAACGCCAACGGAACATTGGTGAACCTGTTGTGGGAC
>JBAXOQ010000177.1:0-9149 GCA_037133175.1 Actinomycetes bacterium | reverse complement strand
GGACCGAAGCAAGACCGCCGTCGTGAGCCCCTGTGGTCTCGCTCGCCGCGGTGAACGTCTCGGCCGGTCGAGCAGACCGTGCCCGGAACGAATCAACAGCAAGATTGCGGGCGACGGTGAACAGCCAGGCCCGAACCGACCGCCCGCCCCGCCGATCCAGCACGTCCGGGTGACGCCAGGCTCGCAGCAGCGTCTCCTGGACGATGTCCTCGGCCCGCTGTCGATCGCCGCCGACCAGTCCGGTGACATACGAGAGCAAGGCGGCGCCGTATTCGGAATACAGAGCGCGCACCAGTTCGTCGTCGGCCTTCGGTTGCCGCATCACACCCCTTCATACGGATCAGAGCCCAGTTTCGTTCAACGGGCGGCTGGCTTCCGGGTCGCGCGTGAACCAAATGACGGCACCGGACGTAGTAGAGGGTATGCGCTCAACAAGTAAATCCCCCTTGGTCCTCATCACGCTCGTTGCCGCCGGACTCGCGCTTTCCGGGTGCGGGTCCTCTGCCGGCGCCTACAGCAGCACGGCCACATCCACGACCCCAACGCCCTCTGCCAGCACGGCAACCACCACAACCGCACCCACGCCAGCAGCTGCCGCAGCTGTGCTGACCATTTCCGGCTACACATTCAGTCCGCTGACAGTCAAGGCTGGACAGAGTTTCACAGTGAAGAACAGCGACTCTGCCGCTCACACGGTCACGTCTGCCGTCGGTGGTTTCGATGTCACCGTGCCCGGAAACGGCCAAGTCACCGCCACGGCCCCTGCCACGGCCGGGACCTATCCGCTGACCTGCGATTTTCATTCGGACATGCACGGCACATTGATCGTCACCTCGTAACGACCCTCGAATCGGAACGACAGTTGATTTGGAAAACCATCTGAACAGGAGACACCATGGTGAAGAACATCGCGACCGCCGTCGGAGCCGGGGCGTTAGCCGCGGCGACCCTCGCAGTATTCCCGTCCCCGGCCACAGCCAACGCGGCAGACACAGCAACCCACCAAAGTCCGACCCTCAGCTCCACCGTGTCCCGCCACCTGGAAACCCGGTCCGGCCGGGGCGCGACGCTGACGATTTCCGGCATGCACTTCAGCCGTCTGCGGGTGAAAGCCGGGCGCACCGTCACCGTCAAGAACCTGGACCCCTTCACCCACACGGTGACAGCCGTCAAGGCGGGCCTGCATGTGGTCGTACCGAGCAACGGCCGGGCCACCTTCAGAGCGCCGGCAATGCCGGGAACCTACCGGCTCACGTGCGACATCCACGCCAGCATGCACGGCAAGATGATTGTCACCTAGGAGCCAATCCCGGCGTGAAGGCCTGGCGAAAGCGACGTTTTGCCATCCCAGATCCTTCTCCTCACCCAGTCGGCCGAACGGAAATGACGGAACCAACGTAGTCAGTACACTGTTAGCTGGTGACTCAGCGACACCGGCTCAGAGCAAATCACCTTGACCGCTCTCTCCTCGGGGTTGGCATTGCAGTCGCCGCTCTTGTGTTGTCCGGTTGCGCCGGTGTCAGCCTGTCCAACTCGGCTGCATCGCCATCGGTAGCGGGCCCACTACCGACCTGCACCGCCGATCAGATCAAGGATCCGGTCGGGTGGCTGAGCACCTACACCGCAGGTAGGGACGACCTCAAGAAGACCCAGATTGCCTGGCAGGGCGTGCCCTTGACCAGCAAGGCGGACTCAATCACCGCAATTGCCCGGGCGACCATGTTGCCGTGCGACCCGAATGTCGATCCGTCGAACATCACAGCGGCTCCCGCCAACGTTCAACTTGTCGCCAGCCTCATCGGCCCAGACGATTGGAAGACCCTGGTACACGAGGACGTCGTCGGCACCGGGGCAGGGGGCGGTCCGGCGCCGAGCGGATTCTCCGATCCGGCCGCGTCATACCGGACCTTCCTGAACCTGGTCGGGCGCTTCCCGCTGATGTGTAACGAGGCCGGGGTATGGGACAGCAAGACTGAGGCGTGCCAGCGCGAACTGTCGGCCATCTTCGCCCACGCTGCCCAAGAAACGGGAGCGAAACCGCCACCGTCGGGCTATGTGAAATGGCAAGTCCCGTTCGCCTGGGTCCGCGAGCAGACCTGCTACCCGGATATCTGCACCAAGTACGACTCCGGGGCCAGCGCCCTCGGCGCGCCCGCAGATGCGCACTTCTACGGCCGGGGCATGGTGCAGTTGTCGTACCCGTACAACTACGCCAACTTCTCCGCGGCCATGTTTGGCGACTACACCAAACTGGCGAACACTCCGGATCTGGTCGCGCAGAGCGCCGACATGGTGATCGGCAGCGGGATCTGGTTCGTGATGACGCCGCAACCGCCAAAGCCCTCGATGCACGACGTGCTGGTCGGCACCTACAAGCCCGTCAAAGCCGCGGACGGGATTGCCACGGACAGCAACGGATCCGTGACCGACAAGTTTGCAGCCACCGTGAGCATCATCAACGGCGGGATCGAGTGCAGCCCGTCCGCCGGCGACGGTGGTACACAAGCGCTCAAGGACCAGGCAATCGCGCTGACCGAATCCCGCAACCGGTTCGACAACTACAAGTCCCTGCTGAACTTCTTCAAGGCGAAGCTCACATCGGTCGAGGACGGCTACACCGCGGATACGTACTGCCTGATCGACAATGGCAACCCGTTCGCCGCATCACCCGCGGATCTCGGATACCAGCCATACATGTATTTCAACAACGACATGGTCGGTTGCCCGGCCACCAACTACGGCGGGTCCGTGCCGTTGTCGATGGCCAACCCCGGCATGGGCGCGGTCTGCCAGAATCTCGCCCCGAAATCGTCCGCGACTGCCTCACCCTAACCGGCTCCCGTCCCGGTTCCGCGATGTCACAATCGCTGCACTGAACACCTCAAAGCGGCTGGGCTGCGCACCGTCGACCGACGCCGGAAAGTGTCTGCTACTCCGATACTTCGGCCCCAGAGCGGCACCGAAATCAGCAAATGCGCGAAGATTGGCATATGCCAGACCAGCCAGTCGATCTGATCGTGACGGTCGGTCCGGACTCCCGGCGACTGCATCCCGGGCAGTCGCTGACGATCGGCCGGGACGCTGACTGCGACGTGGTGATCGACGATCGCCGGGTATCGCGACATCATGCCCGCGTGCGCTGGTCGGACGGCTGGTTGCTCGAAGACGTGCAGTCAGCGAACCGCATCTACCTGCGCGAGGAAGTGATCCCAGAACTGCGACTGAGCCCGGACCTCCCGACCTGCTCAGTGCGGCTGGCCAACCCGGTCAACGGGCCGGTTATCACGCTGGCCCTGGCAGTACCGGTCGACACCGGTCCGGCCGGAACACCACTGACCGGAACCCCCGGCCCACCACCGCAAACAGCGACAAGCTCGCTGGACATCATCATCGGTCGCGACCCGGCTGCCACGATCAGCCTGGCCGATCCGCTGATCTCCCGACACCATTGCCGCGTGGCCTGGCGCGGGCCGGATCTGGTGGTGCAGGACCTCGACTCGCGCAACGGCACCTTCGTCAACGGCACTCTGGTCACCGAGGCGATCCTGCGACCGGGCGACCAGTTGTCGGTCGGCAACACGGATCTGCACATCGCCCCGGATTACTCAATGTGGGTGCCGCAGGACGCCACCCGCACCGGGTTGGTGCTGCGCGACATTTCGTACGCCACGCCGGAGGGCAAGGTCCTGCTGTCGGGCATCAGCGTGAACGCTCCGCCCGCCTCGGTGATCGGGGTGATCGGGCCGTCCGGATCGGGCAAGTCGACACTGATCAACGTCGTCACCGGGGTGCGTTCCCCAGCTAGCGGCAGCGTCTGGTTCGAAGGCCACGACATCCACCGCGAGTACTCGATGATGAAGTCCCGGATCGGCTTCGTGCCGCAGGACGACCTCATCCACCGCCAACTGTCGACGAGGCAGGCGCTCGGTTACGCGGCCAGGCTGCGGCTGCCACCGGACACGACCGCAGGCGAGATCGACGCGCGGGTCACCAGCATCATCGCGATGCTCGGCCTGACCGAGCACCAACACAAACCCATCAAGAAGCTGTCCGGAGGCCAACGCAAGCGGGCCTCCATCGGTCTGGAGCTGCTCACCCAACCCGCACTGCTGGTGCTGGACGAACCCACCTCCGGACTGGATCCCAACACGTCCGGCGAACTGATGGCGACGTTGCGCGAGCTGGCCGACAACGGCCACACCATCGTGGTCGTCACCCACTCGCCGACCGACTTGGATCGGTGTGACGTCGCGCTGCTGCTCGCCGCCGGCGGCATCATGGCCGGGCTGAACGCACCGCACCTGCTGCTGGCAGCGTTCGGCACGTCCGACTGGCGCGACGTCTACCGCGCGGTCAGCAGCGAAGGCGGTAATCCGCAGGTCGCGCACGAGCAGTACCTGAGCCGAAGCCAAGGATCGACTCTGAGCCACCCGGGTCCGGAGCCGCCGCCCCCGCCTGCCGAGCCGAACCCGGCAAGGCTGAAGAAGACCCGGCAACTCCGGACACTGGTCGGCCGCCAATTCAGGCTGCTGGTCGCCGACCGCGGCTACTTCATCTTCCTGTGGGTACTGCCGGCTGGGCTGGGACTGCTGGCCATCGCCACCCCCGGTTCCAACGGCCTACGACCGGGAGAAACCAGCCTGACCTCCGCTGCGGAGGCGCAACAGGTGCTGATTCTGCTGATCCTCGGAGCCTTGTTCGCCGGCCTGGCCCTGTCCATCCGGGACCTGGTCGCCGAACGAAAGGTCTTCGAGCGCGAGCGAGCCGTCGGATTGCGACCAACCGCCTACCTGATGTCCAAAGTCATCGTCTTCGCGCTGGTGGGTGCCGGTCAGGCACTGGTACTGACCGGCGTGATCCTGCTGCGAAAACCTGCGCCGCCAGAGGCACTCTTACTGGGCAACGGGGCGGTGGAACTATATGTCGCGGTTCTGCTGACGCTGTGGAGCTCCTGCGCCTTGGGTTTGCTGATCTCCTCGCTGGTGCGGTCCAACGAACAGGTGATGCCGGTGCTGGTGCTGGCCGTGATGACCGAACTGGTGTTCTCCGGCGGACTGACGCCACTGTCCGACCGACCGGTGATGATGCAGTTGTCCTGGGCATTCCCCTCCCGCTGGGGGTTCGGCGCGGCCGCGGACACCGCCGACCTTCAACAACTCGTCCCCCGGCTGCTGCCCGACGCACAGTGGGTTCACGAACCGCGGCAGTGGCTGGTCTCGATGACGATGCTGGCGGTGCTGTGTGTGATCTTCCTGGTGCTGACCCGGTGGCGACTGTCGGACCCGGCGCGGCGTCACCGCGGACCGAAACAGGCGCGGCCAGCGGATCGCCAACCCGCTCCCTAGACGCGGCGAAGCGTCAACCGCACAGCGGCAGGCCGTTCGCATCGGTGCGGAAGCTGTCGGAGCCGGCCAGGATCAAGATCCCCTCGATCACACCCCACAACGCGCCCACTCCCAGCGTCAGGATCGTCACCAGGATCTGTAGCACAGCGATGCCGGGGTATCCCAAGTAGAACCTATGCGCGCCGAGCCCACCGAGCAGCAGACCCAAGATGCCCGCTGTGACCCGTGACTTCTCGCTATACCCGCTGCTGTAACCCTGCTGGCTGTAGCCGGGCTGAGCGTAGGGCGGCGGGTACTGCGGCTGCGCGTACTGCGGTTGCGAGTACTGCTGCGCCGGATACTGCGGTTGCGAGTACTGCTGCGGTTGCGAGTACTGCTGCGGTTCGTGCTGGTGCGGGTCGTACTGCTGCGGGTAGTGCTGTTGAACCTCGGGCTGTGGGCTGCCGGGCTGCGGTTGCTGGTACCCGTAGGAGGACTGGTCATAGCCCGACGGTGAGGACGGCGTCGGTGGTGGTGGTGGCAGCGGTGGCGGCGGAATGGACTGCGAATGCGACGCTGAGGGCTGGGAAGTCGCGGACGGCATGTTGTGCTGCCCGCTACCGGCACGGTCGCCAGTAGTCCGGTACAGGGTCTGGTTCAGGTCCACTTCACCCGCGGCTGGGGCCGCTGTTCTGGGCGAAATCGAACTCACTGCCAACGCCAGTCGCAACTGGGCACCGAACTCCTCGGCAGAAACCGGCCGCTTGGCTGGATCCTTGGCCATTGCATCCAACACCACCTGGGCAACCGATGGCGCGATGTCCGAGCGCACGATCGCAGGCGGCGCTTGCGTGGTGATCGCAATGATCCGCTTGGCGCCGGAGAGCTCATCGAACGGCGCCCGACCGGTCAGCATCCAGTACGCCACGGTGGCAAGCGAGTAGATATCGGAGGCGGTCCCGAACTCGCCGCGATCCAGCACCTCCGGTGCCACATAAGCCTCGGAGAACGCCACCGACGTGGTGGCATTCCCACCAGGCTCCATCACTGCGGCAACCCCGAAATCGGACAAAACCGGGGTGCCATCGTCGTCGATCAACACGTTCTCGGGCTTGATGTCCCGGTGGATGACCCCATGATCGTGTGCGTACTGCAGCGCCTGTGACAAATCGACAATGATGCCGACGGTCTCAGCGACCGGCACCAGCGGCTGGTCGCGGAGCCGGTTGGCCAAAGTGCCGCGAGGGTACAGCTTCATCACGATGTAAGGCCGACGGTCGGCGGTGACACCGGCGTCGTAGACGTCGATCACATTCTTGTTTCGACCCAGCTTGCCGAGCACCGCACACTCACGCTGAAACCGTCGGACGTCGCGTTCGTCGGTCATGTCAGTCAGCAGAATCTTGATCGCGACCTGCCGATCCAGCGACGTCTGGGTGGCCTGATACACCACCGAGAAGCCACCCCGCCCGAGTTGGCGGAAGTCTGAATAGCCAGCAATGCCCGGCCCGTCCCATGTTCCGTCCGCCATGGCGCCTCCCGGCAATCAAGACCCGCTTCCATACTCATGTTCCCACAGCCACGGTGGTCGTGATGCCCGCAAACCCCCTCCATATGCGGGTTTTCGGGCCCGAAAACCCGCATACGGAGGGGGTTTGCGCCAGCCGTTGGCGTGTCAGGCGCAGGAACGTCAGGTGCAGGAGTAGGTGACGGTGATCGCGGAGCCGTCGCGGGCGGTGGCCTTGATGGTGCCGCTGCCGGCCGTATCGTTGGACACCTTCGCCGGATCGCTGATGGTCCCTACGGTGCTCGGACCACGGTCGGTCGCCATCACCAGCCCTTGGGGTTTGCCGCCGGTTCCCTTGACGACGATGGCCGCGACGTACTGGAGTCGTGACTGCACCGTCTGCTGCTCGGGATCATCCGTAGCGCCAGTCTTGGGCAGCACGGCGGTACCCGCGCTGACCGCGAACCCTTGCGGATCGGCGACGCATTGACCACCGTCCAACGACACGTTGACGGCCGCGCTCGCAACCGAGACGTGCGCCTTGCCGCACACAGTGTTCACCCGTCGGCCCTCGAAGTCATGCGGTCCGCAGACTGGCGAGGCAGACGGCCCAGTAGCCGAAACACCCGGCGAACCGGCGGAGCCATCGGCTCCCGCAGCACCGCCGGAACACCCGGATACGAGCATCGGCACCAGCATCGACCCAGCGACCACTGCAAGCACCCGGCCCAACCCCCCGACACGGCTTCTGCACAGAACCAGCACCGCCACAACATAGGACACCGACGGCACAGGGAAGGCACCCGGCCGACGCAAGCCCGGCCGGCGAGCGCCGCACGCGCGCCGATCAGTTTGACTCGGCGCGAACGCCGGTGCAATCGTGGAGCGTCGGCCGCGTCGACTCGAGGGGGCCAAGGTGTCGCGCTACACGTTCCGGATCGGGGCGCGGAGCTTCGCGTTCGCAGACCTGGCCGAGGTGATGGCCAAAGCCACCCCGCGCCGTTCCGGCGATGAACTGGCCGGAATCGCCGCACAGTCGCAGGCCGAACATGTGGCAGCCCAGTTCGTCCTGCGCGACGTCTCGCTGACCGACATCCTGACCACGCCGTTGATCCCTTACGAGTCCGACGAGGTCACTCGACTGATCATCGACCGCCACGACGCCGTGGCGTTTGCACCGGTGGCGGACCTGTCCGTCGGCCAATTCCGCGACTACCTGCTGGACTACGCCACCACCACCGACACGCTCGCTCAGCTCGCCCCCGGAATCACTCCTGAGATGGCGGCCGCGGTGTCGAAGCTGATGCGCAACCAGGACCTGATTGCGGTCGCTCACAAATGCCAGCTCACCAGCGCGTTCCGCAATACCATCGGCCTGCCCGGCCGACTGTCCTCCCGACTGCAGCCCAACAACGCCACCGACGAGCCCCTCGGCATCGCCATCTCAATCCTCGACGGACTGCTGTTCGGGGTAGGGGATGCTGTCATAGGCATCAACCCAGCCACTGACTCCGTGCGCAGCACTGTCGAGTTGTGCCACCTGCTCGACGACATCATCAGCCGCTACCAGATCCCCACGCAATCATGTGTACTCACCCATGTCACGAACACCCTGCTGGCCATCGAGGCCGGTGCACCGGTCGACCTGGTGTTCCAGTCGATCGCTGGCACCGAGGCGACGAACCGCAGCTTCGGCATCAACCTGGCGATGCTCGGGCAGGCCCAGCAGGCAGCCCTGGACCTGCACCGTGGAACGACGGGCAACAACGTCATGTACTTCGAGACCGGCCAGGGGTCATGCCTGTCGGCCGATGCCCACCATGGCATCGACCAGCAGACGCTGGAAGCCCGGGCCTACGCCGTTGCCCGCGAGTTCGATCCGCTGCTCGTCAATTCGGTGGTGGGTTTCATCGGTCCGGAGTACCTGTTCGACGGCAAGCAGATCCGGCGAGCCGGGTTGGAGGACCACTTCTGCGGCAAGCTGCTGGGACTGCCGATGGGAGCCGACGTGTGCTACACCAACCACGCCGAGGCCGACCAGAACGATTCCGACGACCTGCTCACCCTGCTGACCGCAGCCGGCTGCACGTTCTTCATGGGAGTGCCCGGCGCCGATGACGTGATGCTGGCGGTGCAGACGACGAGCTTCCACGACATCGCGTACCTGCGCGACCTATTCGGCAGGCGACCAGCTCCGGAATTCGAATCGTGGTTGGTCTCACAGGACTTGCTCGCATCTGACGGGCGCCTGCTGCCGTGCTCGCCCAACCATCCCCTGCTGGAGTTGGCGCGCGGCTAGTGGAGGCGAATCCGATGCC
>JBAXOQ010000176.1:0-9163 GCA_037133175.1 Actinomycetes bacterium | reverse complement strand
AGGAGTGGTGGCGGGTTACTTGGCTTTGACCTTGCTGACGGCCGACCATCCGCTGACACCAACGGCATTCCAGACCTGAACCTGGCACTTGTAGGTCTGACCCTTGATCAGCCCTTTGACCAGGATCGGCCCTGAGGCTGCACCGCCCGACTTGGCTTTGCCCTTCTTGACCGGCGTGCATCTGGCGGTACCCGAGGTGATTGGGCGCCCGCCGGTGCTGCCGACGGAGTAGGCGACGGTGACCTTGCCGCCCTTCTTGGCCGCGATGCTGGTGATAGTCGGTGCGCCTGGAGCCGTCGGCGGGGCCACGACCGGGGTCACGACCGGCGGGGTCACGACCGGCGGAGGCGTCGTTCCGTTCGTCACGGTCAGTGCGACCACCTTGTGCGAGCTCGACGCCGGATACTTCGCCGTCCCCGCCGCCCCGAAGTACGAACCGCTGTAGACCGAGGTGTCCAGCACCACGTAGACCGTTCCGGGTGCAACGCCCTCGAACGGGATATCCAGCGTTGGCGTCGAGGTGAGGCTGTTCAGCCACCACATGTGTGCATAGCTGAGGGGGTCGCTCGCGGTGCCGCCGCGGCGCGCGATCATGCCCGCAGCGGTGCCATCGACGGGGTGCAGCCCGGTCTCGCCAGGTTTGGTATACATCCGGATGTACAGGAAGTAATCCACCGGTGTGGCGGCGGCGAAGTTGGTGGGGATCTGAATGTGGACGTTCGTCGTGCCACCAACGGTCGTTGACACGGCGGTCGGGGTCCAGTCCCCGGTGATGGACGGCTGAGGGACGACCTGCAGATGGGCTACCGAACCGCCCGTGAATGAGATCGTACCGGTCGGGACCAACCCCGGCATCAGCGATCTCACCGGATCGGTCGACGAGCCGTTTATCTTCGCGACGATGAATTCATACGGACTCCAGGACGGCAACCCATAGAACGAGCCGAGGCCACTGGTGAGGGTGATGCAGTCAGCACCGTTGACGGGATTGACCGAGTCGGTGGGCTTTGCTTGTTGGGCGGGAACGCACTCGCCCAGCGTGGGGTTGGTTCCGGCATGCACGAGGTAGCTGGTGCTGAACGAGACTGCTGCCGTTGCGTCCGTACCGTCCTCCCAGTAGGCGCCGCCATAGGAGGCGGTGAAGGCATTCGGCGCCAGGGTGTATTTGATCATGATCTGTGCGCTGATCGGGTTGTTTCCGTAGTAGAGCTGAACGTAGATCGCCGGTTCCACGGACTGGTTGAGGATGATCGACGCAGGGTTTCGGTAGAACTGGCATCTCTGCGAGCCATATCCGGTGCACCCCTCTGGGCCGGGCAGGAAGTAGTCGTCGCTGCTCCAGAGGTTGCCCTCAGCGACGCAGCCGAATTCGCCGCACGAGGTGTGCAGGGGGTTGGGCGTGGGGCCGTCCACCCAGAAGTAGGTGGTGTCAGGCGGCGCTACTGCCGTCGCCCCCGCCGGAGAGGCCGGCGAAGTCAACGAGCCAGCCACCGCGATGAGTGTGGCCAAGAACAGGACAGCTGCGCGTCGATTCATGGGAGCCCCTCGTCGCGCTCACGCAGCGCTCGTGAGCGAAAAAAACAAGATAGTAACACGGACGGCAAATCGGCACAAGGCAAGAAAGATCAATTGCTCCGTCCGGGTAGGGGAAATCCACCCGGTGGCCTAATCCGAAACCGCAACCTGGCAGTCGATCTGAGCTTGACGGATGACCTCAGGTGCTCGGGTCGTGAACGTATCGATCATTCGCTCGAGCAGACCCGAGAGCAGTTCGACGTCCGTGGTGTTCCACTCCGCGAAAATCTGCTCGATTACCCGAACTCGGATCGCGCTGCTGTCGGCGACCACGGATCGGCCCATGTCGGTCAGAGCGACGACGGTGCGCCGACGATCGACCGGGTCGCTCTGACGGACGATCAAGCCCTCGGCTTCGGCATCGGTGAGCAGTCGGCTCGCCGTCGAATGCTCCACGTCCAGCGCCGCCGCGACGTCCTTGACCGTCGGTAGCGAATCGGCCGGTCCCGAGCGCAGGACTTCAGAGATCGCCTGGCATGCCACGACTTTGGCCAGATCAACCGGGCGACCGATCGACGGAATCGGAAGCGTGGCGGTAGGAGGCACGACCAGGACTCGCCGCAACTTCAGAAACGCTCGGTCCAACCGTTCGCCGGACGCCGCAATCCCGGCGACAGCTTCAGCCCGGTCGTCAGTCATCATTGTCCTTCGTGCCGTTGTGCCTGGTGGCACTGTGTTGTTGGCCACTGCAGTTGGTAGGACTACTTGCGTGTGCCCCACATACAATCTAGTCTACTTGAGTAATGCGTGTGCGATACATGTAATTCTTCCCCAAAGCTGAACTTCCTCGACTGGAGCACCTCGTGGGACCGATTTCAAGATGGGCCGTAAACAAGCCCAAATCCGCTATCGCGGTATGGGTACTTATTGCGTTCCTGATCGTTGCCGGAGCGAAGGTCTTCGGGGGTGCCTACAACAACTCGTTCACCTTGCCCGACACCGAGTCGAGTCAGGCGCAGACGCTTCTCGGCCAGATCCCGGGAGCCAAGGATTCGCTGACCGCCTCGACGTCCAAGATCGTCTGGAGCCCGGCCACGGGCACAGTCAAGGATCCGACCGTGGTGGCGCCGGTCACCACGATGCTGACGACGATCTCCCAGATCCCGGGGGTTGCCTGCATCGTGACCCCGTACGGAGCACCGCTGGGCACAGACTGCCCCAAGGCGCAGGCAGGCCAGAGTTCCGCCGCGGCCGGTTCGGCCGGTGGGGCGGCGCAAAGTGGCGCTGCAGCGGGTTCAACCCAGGCCGTGGCCTTGCCGCCCGAGACGTTGAAGGTGATGGCCGGGCTGGCACCTGCCGGAGTCAGCACCGACGGCAAGGTGGGCTACGCCACCGTCACCTTCAAAGGTCAACCACAGGACCTGTCCGCTGCTGATGGCAAGGCGGTCCTGGCGGCCATCAAGGCCGCCAACACCAATGGGCTGCAGGTCGGAGCTAACGGTCAGGCTTTGGAGTTCGCCGGGGTGGAGCCGCCGAGCAGCGAGACCATCGGTATCACCGTGGCTTTGGTGATCCTGTTGCTGACGTTCGGCTCGTTGGTGGGGGCCTTCCTGCCGATCATCTCGGCCGTCCTGTCGCTCGCTGTCGGGCAGGCACTCGTGTTGTTCACCGCCAGGTTCCTCGACGTTGCCACCTTCGCCCCCACCCTGGCCGCCATGATCGGCCTCGGGGTCGGGATCGACTACTCGCTGTTCGTGATGAATCGCTACAAACAAGCCCTCGACGCCGGGCGAGAACCTCGAGCCGCGGCCTTGGAATCGGTCCGGACCTCTGGGCGCGCGGTTGTCTTCGCGGCAATCACCGTCGTCATCGCCTTGCTCGGATTGTTCGTCCTGCGCATCAACTTCTTCAACGGCTTGGCCGTGGCAGCATCCGCGACAGTGATCATGATGATGGTCGGCGCGACCCTGCTGCTGCCGGCGGTGCTCTCGCTGCTCGGGCGCAAGGCCTTCGCGATCAGGATGCCGTGGGCGCGCAAGCCCAAGGCGCACAATCCGGACGGCGGCGCTTTCGCACGCTACGGCCGGTGGCTGCAGCGCAACTACCGCTGGTTCGGCGCGATTGCCTTCGTCGTGCTCCTCGTCATCGCCTTGCCGGCAACGGCTCTGAGACTGGGCTTCACCGATGACAGCGGTAAGGCGCCAGAGAAACCCGCGCGTGTCGCCTACGACCTGGTCAGCCAAGGATTCGGTCCGGGTATCAACGGCCCGTTCGTGGTGGCTGTCGAAACCAGTACGCCAGGGGACAACGCCTCCGTGCAGCAGCTTGCTGGCGCGATCAGCAAGGATCCGAACGTGGCGGCTGCCATCCCGTATCCGATGGGACCGACGTCCTCGGTGACGGCGATGCAGGTGATTCCCAAATCGTCGCCGCAGTCGGCTGAAACGACGGACCTGCTGAATCGGTTGCGCACCGAGGACATTCCCTCCGTCACCTCACAGGGCAAAGTCAAGGCTTACGTCGGCGGCACCCAGGCCATCACGTCGGACTTCACCACGGTGCTCACCAATGCCCTGCCGGTGTTCCTGTCCGTTGTTATCGGGTTGAGCTTCATCGCTCTGGTGCTGCTGTTCCGTTCACTGCTGGTTCCGCTGACCGGCGCTGTCACCAGCTTGCTATCGCTCGCTGCGGCGATGGGTGTGACCGTTGCGGTGTTCCAGTGGGGCTGGCTGGCCAACATCGTGGGGATCTCCGGCACCGGTCCGATTATGCCGTTCCTGCCCATCATGGTGTTCGCGATTCTGTTTGGGCTCTCGATGGACTACCAGGTGTTCCTGGTGAGTCGGATGCAGGAGGAGTGGGGTCACACCAGTGACAACAATGCCTCGGTGCGTCGTGGACTGGCGGCCTCAGGCCGGGTCGTCGCGATTGCGGCCGCCATCATGTTCAGCGTCTTCGGCTCGTTCGTGCTGGGCAGTGACTCGACCATCAAGCTATTCGGGCTGTCGCTGGCCAGTGCTGTGCTGTTCGATGCCTTCATCGTTCGGTTGGTCATCGTGCCGTCGCTGATGTACCAGATCGGCAATGCCAACTGGTGGATGCCGAAGTGGCTGGGCAAGATCCTGCCGAAGGTCGAAGTCGAGTCCGAAGAGGATCTCGAATTCGAGCTTGCCGAAATCGATGACATCCCCGACGCCGACGTGCCGACTGCGCACGCGAAGGGCTAGTCATGGACAAGCAGGAGCTTCAGCAGGCACAGCAGCCGATCAAGCAGCACTATCGCCAGGATCCTGCCGCCGCCCGTCTGACGTTGCGTGCGAGCGCGTCGCTCGGCGATGGAGTCAGTTGTTCGGTTCAAACCGGGCAGGCGATGGTCAGCGCCGGACTTCACCCGGCTACCGGCGGAACCGGGTTGCTCGCGTGTTCCGGGGACATGCTGCTGCAGGCGCTGGCTGCTTGCGCGGGGGTGACGCTGTCCGCGGTGGCTACCTCGCTGGAGATCCCGATCGACTCCGGCACGATCGAGGTTGCCGGCGACCTCGACTTCTCCGGGACGTTGGGGGTCAACAAGAACGCGCCGGTGGGCTTCACCGCGATCCGGCTCAGGTTCGACCTGGGTACCACTGCGACGCCTGAGCAGATCGAGACCCTGCTGCGCCTGACCGAGCGGTATTGCGTGGTCTTCCAGACGCTGGTTAACCCGCCCTTGGTTCAGATGTCGGCGAAGGTGGCGTCACCGAGCAGCTAGCTCGCTCCACAGACCGGGAGGTCGGCGGACCGCGCCCACTCACAGACCACCCCCCTCACCGACCACCCATCGGGCAGGATGACGCCTGTACGTCTTTGCCCTACTTGTTGGCCGCCGTGGGGACGGTGTTGCTGGCAGTTCGACCTTCGCACCTGGGCCTGCACTCCCCACCGTGGGACATGGAGGGTGCGTCCGGTGGTTCACCTACATAGACTTCGGACATGACTCGCTTGATTCGGTCCGTCGCAGGGTTGGCCGCAGTAGCACTGTCAGGTCTTGCGCTGGCTGCCTGCTCTGGTTCGTCGAGTTCGCCAGCCACCAGCGGGACCGCCCTTACTTCGCAGTCACCCACCGTGACCGCGACTCCGACAGTCACCAAGACCGTTACTGCCACTCCGACCAAGACTGCGTCGCCTACTTCGACCGTCATCGACGGCGGCCAGGCGGCTTGCACCAAGGCGGTTCTGACCGAGGCGGTCAATGCAGACCTGCAGAACGACGGCCAGATGGTCGTTCGGATCGACAGTTACCGGTGCGCGAATGGCTGGTCCTATGCCATCGTCACCAGCGCCAATGCGGGCGGTTCGCCCAAGAAGACCGTCCATGTGTTCCAAGCCGAGGGCCAGTTCTGGATTCCGGTCCCGCTGACGAAGGCGTGCGGCAAGACTAAATCCGAGGCGCAGATACCGTCGACGCTGTATCCGGCGGCGTGCCAGGCCGCGACGTAGCAGCGGTCGGGCACATAGCGGCGGATTGGCCAGCGACTGATGGCACCACCATTCCAAGTCCCCAAAGTGGTACGAGCATCACAGATTGTGCTGGTCGTGGGGCTTGTGCTGTACAGCGCCTGGGTGCTTTTCGGTCCTGCTGACCCGAACACACTGCGCGACGATTGGTTCAACAGTGCGATCCAGGTCTACGCCACGGCGCTGGTCCTGTGGCGGGCTGCCAAGCCGTATCCCGACCGACTGGTGTGGGCGTTCATCGGGCTCGGCATGTTCCTGTGGACGGCTGGCGACATCATCTTCGTCTTCTACTTCGCCAAGTTTGATCCGATTCCCTTCCCGACGATCTCCGACGGCCTGTTCCTGATGCTGTATCCCTGCGTGGCCGGGTCCCTGGTTCTGCTGCTGTACTACCGAATTGGTTCGGCGCCGATCGGAGCATGGTTCGACGGGATGCTGGTCGCGCTGGCGACGGCCGCGTTCGGTTGGTTGGCGATCAAGAGCATCGTGGACAACTCCTCAGGAAGCCAGGCGGCCATCATCACCAACGCTGCCTTCCCAATCGCAGACATGGCGCTGCTGTGTTTACTCGTCGGCATCTTCAGTTTCCTAGGTTGGCGTGCCGGCGCGATGTGGTGGTGCTTGGCGGCAGGCATAGTGCTCTTCACCGTCACGGACACGGTGTATCTCTGGCAAATCGCCGCTAGCACCTACCAAGTCGGGTCGGTGGTGGACATCGGCTGGACCGTCGGACTTGTGGTGATCGCCGCGGCTGCCTGGCTGCCCTACGGAACCGTGCGCAGCGTCCCGGTCCTTCGACGCCAGTTCATCGTGCCGGTAATCATCGCCATCGCGGCTTTCGCCCTAATGATCTACGCCACCATACAGTCGGTTCCGGTCGGTTCGGTCATTCTGGCTGCGGCGTCGATCGTCGCGGGGTCGGTCGGGCTGCTCGTCACCGAAAGAATCGCGCTTCGAACGGCCGAGCATGATCGAGCCGTGGCAGAGGAGGCGGCTCGCGCGAAGGCGCAATTCCTGGCGAACATGAGCCACGAGATCCGCACGCCGATGAACGGAGTGCTCGGCATGCTGGAGATGCTCACGCTCGATGAGCTCAGCGCGAAGCAACTCGAGTATGTGTCTGTCGCCCAGTCGTCGGCCGAGACAATGCTGGTAGTCATCAACGACATCCTCGACTTCAGCAAGCTTGAGGCCGGTAAGATGGCCCTGGAACATATCCCGTTCGACGTCCGAGACAGCGTTGAGGATGTGACGGCCCTGTGCAGTACGCAGGCCGCGGCGAAGGGTCTTGAAGTCTCGTGTTACTTCCCCACGGACGTTTGCCCTGACGTGTTGGGGGACCCTAACCGTCTGCGGCAGGTGTTGGTCAATCTCGTGGGAAACGCCGTCAAGTTCACCCATGTCGGCGAGGTGGCAGTGAGCGTGTCGCAAGTCGGGGTGCCCGGCTCGGACATCCGGTTGCGCTTCGAAGTGCGTGACACCGGCATCGGCATCAGCGCTCAAACTCGGGCCAGGCTTTTCGATTCGTTCTCACAAGGGGACGCCAGCACCACCCGACAGTTCGGTGGAACGGGTCTGGGGCTGACAATCTCGCAGCAACTCGTCACGCTGATGGGCGGAACCGTCGACGTGCAGAGCAGGGAGGGCGAGGGAACGACCTTCGCCGTCGAACTGGATTTCGACCGGCAGGGTGGCGTCGGCTCGACGCTTGCTCCGATCGTTGGCGCCGCTGACCTGAAGGTTCTGGTCGTCGATGACCACGACACGAGCAGGGACGTCCTGTGTCGCTACCTGCACGACTGGGGGATGGCAACCGTGGCGATTGCTGGTGGTCCGGCGGCCTTGAAGTTGTTGGCCGAGTCGTCCGCAGATGATCCGTTCGACGTCGCCTTCGTCGACGCCCGACTGCCGGGAGAACAAGGCTCCACCCTGGCCAGCACGATCAAGGATGACGCCCGCACTCGTGGCACCCGGTTGGTGCTGCTCAGCCCGGCTTGGTGGCCTGAGGGGACCGCAGCCGTTGGCCAATCCGAGTATTCGATCTCCAAACCAGTGCGGCAGTCTGTCCTGCATGCCGTTGCTCTGTCGTTGGTCCAGCCGCCCCAAGCGCGTGAGTCGGCCACGACCCAGCCCGTCGTGCCACCACCGTCGGCGCTGCCGGACTTGGCAGGAGACGTGCTGCTCGTCGAGGACAATTCGGTCAACCAACGGGTGGCCAAGGGGATGCTAGCTCGGCTAGGGCTGTCTGTCACGATCGTCGGCGATGGGGCTGAGGCGCTGCAGATGCTGGCCGTGCGCAAGTTCGACCTGGTGCTGATGGACTGTCAGATGCCCGTCATGGATGGCTTCGCCGCGACCAGGGAGTTCCGCCGCACCGAACCGGCAGGCCAGCGGACTCCGATCGTTGCCCTGACCGCTGGGGTCATGTCCGGCGCTGAGGCGGCCTGTCACCTTGCCGGCATGGACAGCTATCTGAGCAAGCCATACCGGTTGTCCGAACTTCGGGCGGCCATCGAGCCCTGGCTGACAGCGGTGCCCGGCTAACGCACGGGACTAACTGGGCAACACGCGCGCGGGATTCACCCGTTCAGCCCACTTTGCCCGCTACCTTCCGAGGGTGGCCTCAAAAAAGCCGCGAGGGCGCTTGCCACGCGGGACAGCAAGTGATCAGATACTTCGTTACCATCGGAGCCCGGGTAGTCGCGCGGCGTGGATCGCCGTGGGGTGCAGTGTCGCTTTGATCGCCCCGACGATGTCGGCGGCCCTGGCCTCCCCGACGACTGTTGTGGCGGCGGCGGCAGCGGCAGCGCCAGCGTCGTTGTCAAAGGATCTGGACACCGCCAAGGCTCAGCTGGCAGCCGCATCCCAAGCCGTCCAAGATGCCGATGATGCGGTCGCCGCGGCCAACTCCAAGATGCCAGCGGCCAACCAGGCAATTGCCGACGCCGAGGCCAAGGTTGCTACCGCACAGGCGGCGGTTGTCACCGCCCAGGTAGCGGTCGACGCCGCCAACAAGGCCGTGGACGTTGCCAAAGCTGCTCAGCAGCAGGCCGCCGCCAAGGTGGACGTTGCAAAGGCCGCCGTCGCTGCCCAACTGGTAAAGGTCGCGAAGGCCCAGGCCGAGATGGACGACCTGAAGAATCAGATCGCGGCG
>JBAXOQ010000175.1:0-9170 GCA_037133175.1 Actinomycetes bacterium | reverse complement strand
GGGAGCATGAACGATGATCGACCGCAGCGCACCTCAAGTCGGCTCCCGTCGGTCGCCATGACCACAGGCTGAGCTGGCAGTGACCGCGAAATATCAGCGAGCAATCGACCTGACACCAGGACTTTGCCCGGCTCATCAATATTCGCGTCCACCTGGACGCTGGCCGCGTTTTCGTTGTTGAAACCAGACAGCATCAGCGATTCATGATCACTAGACAGCAGTAGTCCCGAGAGAGTGGGAATCGATGGCCGAGTCGGCAATGCGCGCGCAGCCCATGCCACTGCGTCCGCCAACCTGTCGCGTTCAACCCGAAATTTCACTCTCATGCCCTCTTCTCATGGAACCGTGTACGCATCGTGCCATGCCGAAAGGGAAGATCAGGCCATTTTGGTCCAGCTTTGCGCAGTGACTTGTTCGCTGTGAATCTCAACTCTTCCATAGATGGCTTAGTTGTCATCATAGGGGCGGTGGATTGTGTGGATAAACTACGTTTGGGCAGGTGGCGGCGTGAGAACAACAACGGTGTTACCTGGGCATTGACCTGGGGAGCGGCCTGGGATGACGTGGGACGACGACGGCTTTCCCCAATCACAGACGTGTAGTTCATACGCTCGTCCCAGGTTTGTGATGAGATTTCCAGGGTCTTTCCCACATGTTGTCCACAAGGTGTGAATACTCTCTGCGATCACACACATACAGATAGTCATTCTTCTGGACGAGTATCTTTCGAACATGTTGGCTCGCGGTCTCAGGTGGGGGTGTTCTGGCGGCGCGGGAGGCAGATGTGTCCGCAACGAAGGTTCAGACGGACAGCATTCACTCGAGCAGGATTCACTCGGACAGGATGCACCTGGATGGTAGGGATGCCGCTTCGGCCGCCATGACGGCGCCTCAAGGGGACAGATTCGCGCTGGAGTAGTGCCCAGACCGATTAGGTCCGGGCGGCAGCCTTGATGCGGCTGGTGAGCTCGGAAACCTGGTTGTACAGGTTGCGGTCGGTCGCCAGGTTAGTGTTGATCTTCTGTTTGGCATGCATCACGGTTGTGTGATCCCGGCCGCCGAAGTGCTTTCCGATGTTGGGCAACGAGAGTTCGGTGAGCTCCCGGCATAGGTACATTGCCACCTGCCGGGCCTGCACAAGCGTGCGCGTTCTGGAGGGTCCGCACAGATCGTTGATGGTCATCCCAAAATACTCGGAGCACTCCTGCATAATTAGCGGAGCCGTGATCTGAGGACCGTGCTGGTCGACCATGAGGTCCTTGAGCACGAGCTGGGCCATCGACAGGTCAGCCCGCGAACGATTGAGGCTGGCGAACGCGGTGACTCGGATGAGAGCCCCTTCGAGCTCACGGATGTTGCTGGCAATCTTGCTGGCGATGAACTCCAGTACGTCTGGGTCCACCACGATTCGCTCTTGGGCCGTCTTCTTGCGCAGGATCGCGATCCTGGTCTCCAGATCGGGAGGTTGGACGTCGGTGATGAGTCCCCACTCGAAGCGAGACCTCATCCGGTCTTCAAAGTCCGGCAGTTTCTTTGGGGGCAGGTCCGAGGTGACCACTATTTGCTTGTTCGCGTTGTGCAGAGTGTTGAACGTGTGGAAGAACTCTTCCTGGGTCTGCACTTTGCCCGACAGGAACTGGATGTCGTCCACCAACAGAACATCGATGTCGCGGTAACGACGCTGGAAGTTCGCCGCCTTGTCGTCTCGAATGGAGTTGATGAACTCGTTGGTGAACTCCTCGGAACTGATGTACCGGACCTTGGCGCCGCTGAACAGGGTTCGGTTGTAGTGCCCGATTGCGTGCAGCAGGTGGGTCTTTCCCAGTCCGCTGCCGCCGTAGATGAACAGCGGGTTGTAGGCCTTGGCGGGTTGCTCGGCAACGGCGACTGCTGCCGCGTGTGCGAATCGATTGCTAGAACCGATGACGAACGTGTCGAAGGTGTACTTCGGGTTCAGTCTGTGGTTGTCGTCGGTGCGCGAGGCCGGGCCGCCGCTACCGGGACGGACGGGTTCTCGAACGTCGACGACGGGCTGATTGGGTTGCGCGATGGGAGTGACCTGCTCTCGCTCCTCAACATCGTCGCCCCCGTTGCCCTTGGCGTAGATCCCGTCAGCGAGGTTGTCGGTCGTTTCATCATCGATACCGTGGGCGACAGAGGCGTTGACGGTGACTTCGAGTGTGATCGGCCGGTCCAAGACCTGGCCAAGGGCATTCACAACGTGTGGTCGCAGGTGCGATTCGAGCACGTTGCGGGTGAACTCGTTGGGAGCGGCCAGTTGGATCGTGTTGCCATCGATGACCCGCGGGACGGTCAGAGCGACGAAAGCGCGTTGCTGGGGTGACATCGCCTTGTCGTCCGCCAACATGCTCAGCGCTCGATCCCAGATTTCTGTCACGGTCAGTGTGTTATCCACGGTCCTGGCGAGCCCTTCTGGTTGCGATATTCCGGTCGTGCGAAAAGTCGATGGTGCGGAAGTCTCCGTACCGAAACGCCTTGGAGCACTCGCTTGGCAGGTCACGTGCCCCCGTTAGGCGAAGCTTCGCACCGCCACGCTGAGTCATCGGTGCGTGTCGGAGTCTCGGCACGGCTCCGCACCTCTGCGCAGCTCAGCGCGAGACGATGGTGATGCCGTGCGACCTAGGTGACAGTAGTTCCACGATGAGAACGACTTCAAGGGTTATCCACAAGTTGTGCGGAAACGTGTCCCAAATGTCCTGACTTGTTCGGCGTGTCTGCCATCTCACATTGGTTGTAGCTGGGTCTCCCACTTGGGAAGGACTTCGCCGTCGGGCAATTTGAGGTGTTTGCGGCCCTTGGTGCTCGTTGTTCGAAGCGAACGGGTGGCGCTAATGGGTCAGCCGACCCCAGGGGCTCCTAGCATGAAGATGTGCCGCCAGTGCGTGAGTCGTCGACGAGTCCCACGTCGCGTTTTCGGGTGCTTGGCGGCGTCGGCCTGTGTGTTCTGGGCGGTATCGCCCTCATGCTCGCTCTTCCCCGCTATGGCGGCCTGTGGCCACTTGCTCTCGTGGCGCTCGTGCCGATGTTGTTCGCGCAGTACCGGCTGTTCCCGCGCAAGCTGTCCGGGCTGGCCCCGGGACTGACCGTCGGCGTCTACTGGCTCGGCGGGCTGTACCAACTCAACACCATCGCCCCTTTGTGGATGCTGGCAATCGCCGGCATTGTCATCGGGTTGGTGTGGGGTTTGATCTTCAGTCTGGGCCGGGCATTCAACGAGCGCACCTCGTTCGCCCTGTTCATGATTGAGCTGCCCGCCTTGTGGGTCGCAATCGATCTAGTTCCGTGGGGCGGCAATATCTCCGGCTCGGCCCTCTGGCTGGGCTACAACATGGCAGACGTCCCGGCTCTGATTCAACCGGTGAGTGTCGTCTCCACCCCTGGTCTGAGCTTCCTGATCCTGGCGATCAATGGTGCTTTGGGTCTTGTTCTGCTGGCAATCTACGACCGGCGCCAGGGAACGCCGACAGCGTTGGCAGTTCCGGCCCGGGTCGCGACGGTCACGCTCGCCGTGGTCTGTGCAGTCTCGCTGGTGTGGCTCGGGGTGAGTGCGATTCTGTACTCGCAGGAGCTCGGGAAACCCCAAGTGCGAGTTGCCGTTGCCCAAATCGGAACGGTCAACAGCCCTGGAGTACTGGGAAGCATCGAGTTCACGCCCGCACTGGCTGGGCAGTTCACCCAAATGACCAAACAGGCCGCCGCGCAGGGCGCGCAGTACGTGTTGTGGCCAGAGGACATCCTGAACTTCGACCCCACGGATCCGGCTAAGCCGTTTGTGGCCGACCTGGCAAAGCAGACGAAGGTCTACATTCTCACCGGGTTCACCACCGATGGTGGCCGCACGATCAATAGGTTGGCACTGTTCGGCCCAGACGGAAGGGTCGTCGCAACCTTCCAGAAGAACCACCCGGTAATCCTGATGGGCGAGTACTGGGACTACCCGCCGACATTCCCCGCCTGGCCAACGCAGTTCGCAACGGTTGGGCCGCTGGTCTGCTTTGACATCGGATTCCCTTTTGATACGGCGCAAGAGGTTCTCAACGGGGCGCAGATCATCATGGTCCCAAGTGGCGGACCGGCGAGCACCGCCAGCGACCAGTACCGCCAGGCCCAGTTCCGGGCGGTGGAAAACCGGGTGGCTTACGTGAAAGGGGACTGGGCGTGGGACTCGGCGATCATCGAACCCAACGGAACGTTGGTGTCCCACACCGAGACGACCGATGAGGCTGGCGAAGAGTTCCTGGTCGTCGGCAATGTCCACCTGGGCACCGGCGAGGGCACGTTCTTCACGCACTACCGCTACCTGTTCCCGATCATCGTATTCCTCGCGGTTCTAATCCGAATGGTGATCCAAGTCGGGACTTCGCCGATCGTCAGGCGCCGCAGGCGGCCAGGTGAGTTGGCTTCAGTCTCTGACCCGCCGAATACAGTCGTGCCCTAGGCAACCACTTGCGGTCGCCTTGTCCTGATCCTGGCGCGAGGGGTGCTGCTGTGGCCTTTGGCGACCTAGATCCGGACCGCTGTTCACGTCACGGTCAACGGTGGCCTAGTCTTGTGGCAGGTTCTGTCATGGAGAGGCAGCACGTTGCCTTGCCCTTGTTCTCGGCTGCTGCCGATTGGGAGTTTCAAATATGTCTAAGCGTACTTACCAGCCGAATGTTCGCAGACGGTCCAAGAAGCATGGTTTTCGGTTGCGGATGCAGACTCGTGCAGGTCGTTCCATTCTCTCGGCTCGCCGCCGAAAGGGTCGCAGCGAGCTCAGCGCCTGATCTGTAATCGTGCTTGCCGCTCAGTATCGATTGCGTGATCGCAAACGGCTCAATGACACCGTACGGCGGGGACGGCGTGCGGGCCGACGCGATCTGGTTGTCCATTATCTGGCTCCTGACTCGTCGCGTGAGTCGACTTCTGCGGCCGGTGGCCAGCAACCGCCAGGTGTTGCGTTCGCCGTCAGTAGGGCCGTCGGGGGATCAGTGGTGCGTCACCGCGTCACCCGGCGCCTGCGACACGTCATGATGAGCCACATCCAGCAGCTTCCCCCCGGGAGTTCGGTGATGGTTCGGGCACTGCCGCCAGCTGCCGACGCGTCAAGTGCTGACTTGGACAGGGAACTGTCGGCGCTGATTCGCCGGGTGGTGGGTTGATGGGCTTTCGTCGCGTCTTGCATGTGATCGGACTTCCGTTTGTCTGGCTGCTTGTCGGTTTGATCAAGGTCTACCAGTACACGGTTTCGCCGTTGATGGGTCCGACCTGTCGCTTCTACCCCTCGTGTTCGGCCTACGGCGTCGGTGCCATCACGACGCACGGCCCAGTCAAGGGCGTGTTGCTAACGGCCTTCCGGTTGTGTCGCTGTAATCCGTGGAACGACGGGGGACTCGATCCGGTTCCTACCAAAGGCGCCTGGCGCCCCGAAGTCAACCCAGATGGGACGCCTCGCGCTAGTCGCGGTGCGGCCCTACTTCACACACCGGACCTCGGAGTCTAAGTGGACGTTATTCTCACCCCTATTGGCTGGATTCAGATTCCAGTCTCGTGGGTTCTCGTGGCTTTTCATGCGGTCTTTGCACCGATTTTTGGCGCGGACAGCGGCTGGTCTTGGGTGCTCGCCATCGTTGGCTTGGTGGTGGTCATCCGGATCATCTTGATTCCGCTGTTCGTTCGTCAGATCAGGGCTCAGCGCAACATGCAACTCATTCAGCCGAAGATCAAAGAGATCCAGAAGAAGTACGCCGGCGACCGCGAGAAGCAGTCCGCCGAGATGATGAAGCTCTACAAGGAGACCGGGACAAACCCGCTGGCCTCGTGTTTGCCGATCATCTTGCAAGCACCGATCTTCTTCGCGTTGTTCCGAGTGCTGCAGGATGTGGCCTCAGCTACCCCGGTCGGAGCGCTCACGCCGGAGTTGGTCAAACAGGCCCACGACTCCTCGATCTTCGGTGTTCCCATCTATGGCACGTTTGCGCTGGCCGCGGAGACGCCCAACCCGCTGGCTACCAAGATCCTGGCGGTCACTTTGATCGTCGCCATGTCGGTAACCACGTTCTTCACCCAACGACAGTTGTTGATGAAGAACACTGCGGCCGATAACCCGATGGTCAAGCAGCAGAAAGTGCTGATGTACATCTTCCCCGTGATCTTCGCGGTGGGTGGTTTCAACTTCCCGATCGGCGTGCTGGTCTACTGGACGACAACAAACCTATGGACCATGGGCCAGCAGTTCTACGTGATTCGAAACAATCCACAGCCGGGCACTCCAGCGCACAAAGCCCATCTTGAGCGACAGAAGGTCAAGGAGAAGCAGAAGGCTGCGAAGGCCAACCCCGAGCTGGCGGCAGCCCTTGCAGCTGAAGAAGCGGCCGCCCTTGAGGCTGGGAAGAATCCGACAAACAAGGGCACAACGGTACAAAACAGACAACAACCGAAGCGTCAGACGAAGTCAAAGCGCCAACCTCAGTCGGGTGGGCAACCCAAGAAGACGCCCGCGGTCGAAGGTCAGGCATCGGGATCCGCTTCATCTGCGGGCAAAGGCCAGACCACCAAATCGCCGCCGTCCGGTCAGCAGGGCCAGGGCCGCGGTAAAGGCTCACAGAAGAAACCACCAACCAAGCCGCCCGCTGGCACGTAGAAACCCGGCGGTGGGCGGCAGGGTAGTTGGTCACCACAGGCGAAAGAACGTGCACATCCTGGAGGCGGTCACCACGTGAACCGCGCCGAAGACTTGTAGTGAAGGAGATTCGCGCATGACGAGCGTAGAAGACAAGACTGATCGCGGCGGCCGGACCGCCGCACTGGAGAACGAGGGCGATGTCGCCGCTGATTACCTCGAGGGTCTGTTGGACATTGCGGATCTCGATGGTGACATCGACATGGACGTCGAGGGTGGCCGGGCCATGGTCGCCATCGTTGGTGAGTCACTAGATTTACTGGTCGGTCCGGACGGCAAGGTTCTTGACGCTCTGCAAGAGCTCACGCGGCTTGCGGTGACCCAGCAGACTGGTGATCGTTCAAGGCTCATGCTTGATATCGCCGGGTATCGCGCAGCCATCCGGGCGGAACTCACCGAGGACGGGACTCGGGCGTGTGAGCGTGCCAAGGCGAGCGGAAAGCCCGTCCATCTTGCGTCGATGACACCGTTCGAGCGAAAGGTGATCCACGACGCGGTGGCGGCCGCCGGACTCCGCAGTGAGTCCGAGGGCGAGGAGCCCAACCGTCACGTCGTGGTGCTGCCCTAGGACCCGAGCCGCTACCTGCTGTGTTTCACGTGAAACACAGCAGGTCGCACACGTTCTGCAAGGGCATCCTGAGATCGGCTAGTACCCTGCGTTAGGGGATGTGTTTCACGTGAAACGAGGTCGGGATGGAGCAAGACACCGAACCCGGCCGTGAATTGGCCGGCTCCCGATACCCGGTGGACATCGTTGGCCAACTTGAGTCGTACGCGATGCTGTTGCAGAACCAGGGTGTTATGTGGGGTTTGATAGGACCACGGGAAATCCCGCGTATTTGGTCGCGGCACCTTCTCAACTGCGCGGCTGTGGCTGACGTGAGCGAGGGGCTCGTTCCGGAATCCAGCTCCGTGGTGGACGTTGGTAGCGGGGCTGGCCTACCGGGGATCGTCTGGTCCTTGGTCCGACCTGACATCCATGTGACACTCGTCGAACCTCTGCAACGACGGGTCAAGTTTCTGGATTTGGCTGTGGCATCCCTTGATGTTGCGCATCGAGTGAAGGTGGTGCGGGCCCGTGCTGAAGATGCTGCTGGAACGCTGACCGCAGACGTGGTGACCGCGCGTGCCGTCGCGCCCATGCCCAAACTGGTTCCTTGGCTGGCACCGTTTGTTGGACCGTCCGGCACCATGATCGCCATTAAGGGATCATCCGCAGCTGACGAGTTGCTGCGCTCTCGCACGATCCTTGATCGAGCCGGGTTCGGTGAAGCGCGGGTCGCCATCTGTGGACGGTCGTGGTTGAACCCGCCTACCACGGTTATCGTTGCCTACAGACAACAGGAGGGACGCCAGGGTGGTTCGAGTCGTCGCGGTAGCTAATCAGAAAGGCGGAGTCGGCAAGACCACCACCACGGTGAGCGTCGCTGCTGCCCTGGGTCGTGCGGGGCATCCGACACTCGTCATCGATCTGGATCCACAAGCTAACGCATCGCAAGCCCTGGGGATCGACCGATCATTTGGATCGCCGTCCGTCTACGAGGTGCTGTTGGACGGAGCGAGCATCGCTGATGTCGTGTTGGAGACCAACGAACCGAACGTCTCTTGTGTGACCTCGTCGGTGGATTTGGCCGGCGCTGAGGTAGAACTCGTGGGTCTGGCGAATCGAGAAGGCAGGCTGGCAGCCGCCATCGAGGCTATGTCCTCCGGTGAGGCTGAAGCCCCGGGTCTCGGCGCACCCGAAATCGTGCTGATCGACTGTCCCCCGAGCCTGGGCTTGCTGACGGTCAATGCTTTGGTGGCTGCGGACGAACTGCTGGTCCCGGTTCAGGCCGAGTTCTATGCCCTTGATGGGGTTGGGCAGTTGATTCGCACGATGGAGTTGGTTCGAACAGCGCTCAACCCCCGCCTGCAGATTTCTTTAGTTGTGCTCACCATGATCGGGCCCCCTACCAGCGCCCAAGATCACATTGTGGATCAGGTGCGGGCCTTCTTCGGAGACCGGTTGGCGCCGACCATGATTCCCCGGGACCCGGCTTTGTGTGAGGCGCCGATCCTTGGATCGACGGTGATGTCGTTGTCGCCCCACTCATCGGGGGCCAGCGCCTACGTCGATCTTGCACGAGACTTGTTGGCAGTCCAGATCACTACCGGAAAGAATATCAAAATATGACAAATGAGACAATTCGCGGCCGCGGTCTGGCTGCCCTCATTCCAACCGCGCCTGTGTGGGAAGGCCCCTCGGCTGGTCCGGTCATCGCCGATTTGCGGGAGCCCCGGCCGCTGGTGCATTCCACGCCAGAGCGAATTGAGGGTCTGGAGCTGGTGATGGTGGAGCCGCTGGAGGTGACCCCGAATCCCCACCAACCTAGGCAGCAGTTTGACCCTGATGCGCTCGACGAACTGGCCGCATCACTGAAGCAGGTCGGTTTTCTGCAGCCCATTGTGGTGCGTAGAACTCCGGTGGATGCGACCCACAATTACGAAT
>JBAXOQ010000174.1:0-9239 GCA_037133175.1 Actinomycetes bacterium | reverse complement strand
CCTCAGGGCGAATGCCGACCGGCTGGCAGCTGAGGGGTGGATGTACCCCGATTTCATTGCCAACCCGAACCACATGGTCTTGGCTCTGCCGTTTCAGCAAAGCGTCTCGATCGCACATGTTGCGCGCTCCATGCACGATCCTGCTGGCAAGGCTCGTAGCGCTGCTGAAATGGCCGCGAAGTTTCGGGAACGGCTGGCGCCGGACCAGCGCTGGATCGTCACCAGCGAGTTCTTCAGCACCAGGTTGCAAACCCCGTTCGAGGTCCAGGACGCCGTGGACTACTTTCGCACGATGTTCGATGAGATCGCTGTCGTCGTGTTCTTCCGTCGGCAGGAGTTCCTGTTGCCCAGCGTCTACTCGCAGACGGCTAAGGACGGGGACAAGGCGGAGTGGGGATGGCAGTTCTGCGAAGACCGGCTCAGCCAGTTTGACTACTGCGCGATGTACGAACGCTGGGCCGACGCGGTAGGGGAGCAGAACATCACCGCGATCCCGTTCCTGGAGTCGTTCAAGCGGGACTCGCAGGCCATGCTTGAGCAGTTCAGCGCAGCGTCGGGGATGCACTTCGGGTCCGACTGGGTCGTGCCAAGGGAGCTGAAAGCAAACAAGAGCCTTAGCGGTGAAGGGATCGCATTTCTCAATGCGGTGAACCCCTATATTCCGCAGATCAAGTCAGACAACACCTCAAACCACTACCACCGCAGTCGGGTTGTGGAGCGGGTGATGGACCTGACGCACGGACCGTCATTCCACCCGGAGGCACAGATCATCGACCGGTTGTGGCTGTATTACCAGGACAGCAACGCTCGCTTGGTCGCCAAATTGCCCAAGACCGGTCAGTGGTCGCCATGGCTGGAGCAGCGGGCCAAGCACAGCACCACCGAGTCCAACAACCTCGTCGTGACCCCTGAACGGGTGGCGGAACTCATGGTGGCGCTGTCCGCTCCTAACGGACCGGTGGACTGGGGGCAACCGGACTCCAAACCACTGCGCCTTCGCCAGTTGGCAGAACAGCGTCTGGCCAACAGGCGCTACGGCCGGGCGCTGCTGCGGATGGGGCTGTCCTCGAACAGTGGGAGTAACGGTTGAGCCAACGCATGCGCACAGTTGCAGTCGTACTTGCTGGTGGGGTCGGAGCACGAGTGGGGCTCAACATCCCCAAGCAATTGATCAAGGTCGCCGGAAAATCCATCGTTGAGCACACCATCGCGCTGCTGGACGACTCGCCGAACATCGACGAGATCATCGTCATGATGGCACCAGGGCACCTGGACGCCATCACCGGAATTGTCAGGGCGGGAGGTTACACCAAGGTCAGCCAGGTGCTGGAGGGCGCCGACACCCGTAATCACACCACCGAGCGGGCCATCGCAGCGCTGGGGGATCAGGAGTGCAACGTGTTGTTTCACGATGCCGTCCGCCCACTGCTATCCGAACGCATCATCGCCGACCTGGTGTCGGCGCTGGACACCTACGCCGCGGTCGACACCGCTATTCCTTCCGCCGACACCATCATCAAGATCAATCCGGTAGCCGATGGAGCAGCCGACGGTGGAGCCTTGGAGACAATCTCGGATGTGCTGCCGCGGCACCTGCTGCGCCGGGGTCAGACCCCGCAGGCCTTCCGGCTGTCGGTCATCCGGCGGGCGTATGTACTAGCCGGCGCAGACCCTGGTTTCGTCGCAACGGACGACTGCACTGTGGTGTTGCGCTATCTGCCGGACGTCCCGATCGCTGTCGTCCGCGGTGATGAGCAGAACATGAAAGTCACCGATCCGATCGACGTGTTCATGGCGGACAAGCTGTTCCAATTGTCAAGCCACGATCGGCCCGCACCCCGCACACAACAGGAATACAGCGAGTTGCTGGCCGGTAAGACGTTCGTCGTCTTCGGCGGCTCCTATGGCATCGGATCGGACATTGCCGCGCTGGCCCGCGGATACGGTGCGACGGTGAAGTCATTCTCGCGCTCTGCCACGAACACCCACGCGGAGCGACGTGAGGACATCCGTGCCGCCTGCGAACAGGTGATTGCCCAGACCGGACGGGTGGATTTCGTGGTGAATACTGCGGGGGTGCTCCCGCGCGGCGATCTGTCCGAAACCAGCGAGGAGACCATCTTCCACTCGACAGACGTCAACTACCTGGCACCCATCTTCATCGCTCAGCAGTTCTACCCGCACCTGGCGGCGACGCGCGGATCGTTGCTGCTGTTTACCTCCAGCTCGTACACCAGGGGTCGAGCCGGCTACAGCCTGTACTCCTCGGCGAAGGCGGCAGTGGTGAATCTGACGCAGGCGCTGTCAGATGAGTGGGCGACGGCCGGAGTCCGGGTGAACTGCATCAACCCCGAACGCACCGGAACCCCGATGCGGACCAACGCATTCGGCTCCGAACCGCCGGGCAGTCTGCTGGCCAGCGAGACTGTGGCCAGCGTGTCGCTGGACGTGCTGCTCGCCGACCAGACCGGTCACATCATCGATGTGCGAAAGATCGATCCGTTGGCGGCGGCAGAGCTTGCCAGCGATGCCCTGTTGACGGTGGATCGGCCGGAGTAGAGCGGTGGCTGTGAGCACAGGGATCAAGGGTGCGAGCACCACCGTCAAAGGTGCGAGCATGGAGATGCGGTCGCGGCTTGCCGAGAAGCGCAGTCGTAGGCGCCTGCGGATGGCGGGGGCGGCAACCGTCGGTTCGCTTCCGGCCACGGACTACGAGGTCGTCGCCTACTTCCCTGACTACCCGACCCACCTGTACCAGATTCGGCAGTGGCTCGAACCGTTGGCCGAGCTCCACAAGCGCCACCCGGTGTTGCTGCTGACACGCTCTGCACGCTCGGCCAGTGCGCTGATGCCTGACTGCCAATTCCCGGTGGTGTATGCGGCTAAGCACAGGGACATCGACCCACTCATCCGACTGCAGCGTTTGAAGGTCGCCCTGTACACGAGCAACAACATGCGCAATGCTGCCCTGCTGTGGCACCCGGATCTGCTGCACGTCTTCATCGGGCATGGTGAGTCTGACAAGACGGGGGTCTCGGCGTCCAACCAGCTCAAGGCCTACGACTTCTGCTTTGTGTCGGGCCAGGCAAGTGTGGACCGAATGAGACATCGACTGATCAACTACGACACTTCAGCGCGATGCATCGAAGCAGGCAGGCCACAGATCGACCTGGTCGTAGTGAATCCGGCGTTCCGGCGTTCTGGTCGCACTGTCGTGCTGTACGCGCCGAGTTGGGAGGGCGATCGACCGGCCAGCTCGTACGGCTCGTTGGCTTCGCATGGCGAACAGATCGTCAGGTCGCTGCTGGCAGCTGGCCAGTATCAGGTGATCTTCCGTCCGCACCCGTTGGCAGGCAGTACCAGTTCCAGCTTCGCTGCAGCCAGGAATCGAATCGTGGCACTGCTGGAGCGGGCCAACCAGGAGGATCCCAGCGCAGGGCACCTCGTCGACACGAACTCCGACTTCGGTTGGCAACTGCAGGCGGCCGATGTGTGCGTGGCGGACATTTCGGCTGTCACTTTCGACTGGCTGGCGACCCGCAAGCCGCTGGTGGTGACCCGCCCGACGGCCCCGGACGCGTTGGTGGACCGCAACGGGATTGCCGGCAGGTTGGTGCTGCTTGACGCCGACCGTGCAGCAGACGCGCCAGAGGCGTTGCGCCAAGCCGGTTCCGCCCAGTCACTGGCAGCGATCGATGCCCTGGCCACGTACTACTTCGGCGACACTGCTCCCGGTGCCAGCACTGCTCGGTGGTTGGGCGCTATCGACCGAGTTATCGAGCTTCGGGACGCCGCCGTCGCGGTTCGTGACGCTCAGCCTCCGACCCGGGACTGAGCATCTGTGCGCGCTGCGGTCGCGTCGAAACCGCGAGTGGCGAAGGCCAGTGCGACCAGGGCGATCAGACTCGATCCTGCGTACAGGCTGGTCAAGATGTCGATGATGCTGGCCGTTCCGGCTTTGCCGGGTTTCGCGCCGAGCAGGAAAGGCAGTCCGCGGCGCACCTGTGCGAGTTCGGTGATGCTCACCGCGGCAAAGGCAAACACCACCAGCCAACGACCGGGAGATGGCTGTGCCGTCCTTCTCAGCGACAACGCCAGCAGCACCACTGCCGTCGGGACCAACCACACCCAGTGGTGAACCCACGCGATCGGGGTGATCAGCAGTCCGGTCATTCCGACCGTGCAGGCGGCTGCCAACCGGTCCCGCGGCCACCAGCGCGCGGCGATCACCAGCCCTGCGAACATCACCACCAGTGCTGCGGTCAGCCACGCAATGGTCGATGCCCCGGTCGGAAGCAAACGGGAGAAGATCCCACCCAACGATGCGTTGGAGGCACGATCTGTCTCCCCGACTCGCGAGGTGTCAAACAGGATCGCCGTCCAATAGCGCCACTCCTGCGCCGGCCCGAAAAGTGCCCCCACCAGGATTGTTGCGGCGAAGGCGGCGCCGGCTCGCAGTGCATCGGCCCACCGGCGGGTGACTAACATGAAGACGATGAACAGGCCCGGAGTGACCTTGATGCCGGCTGCGATCCCGGTCAGGATTCCGGTCCACCGCGACTTGGTGACGGTGTCGAACAGCAGCATGGCCATCAGAACGATGTTGATCTGACCGAACCGGAAGTTCTCCAGTACCGGTTCGGTAACCAGTGAGATTGTGAACACCAGCCAGGTCAGCGTCCAACTGGACATTGTGGTAGCGCCGCCGGAGAGGGCCGGCATCCGGACGGCCACGATCCGGGCAACCCAGAACAGCGCGGCGGCGGTGATCAGTTTCCACGCGATGAAGGCGAGGTTTGCGGGTGCGACCAGCAAAGGCAGCAGAACAACCGCAGCGAATGGCGGGTAGGTGAACGGGTAACCCCCTACCGAGACATCGTTGTACAACGAGCCGCCGTGCAGCAGCACCCTCGAACCGCTGCGATACACCGAGAAGTCCACGGCCAGCAGGCCTTGGACGATCAAGTACCCGGCGATTGACAAAGCCACGACCGCCAGCAGCCAGGGCAGGTACCGCTTCACGATTGTCATGGTGCCGTCGGCGGGCCGTAGATGACCACGTACTTGGAAGTGAACACGACCGGTCTTTTGGCGATAGTCTGCGTGGACTGCGCGCTGAGGTCGTCAGTCTTCGCCCTCATGATGATCACATAGTCGCCCTGCAGCAGGTACTCCAACGCGTAGGCCTGGAATTCCGGGTTGCGAAGACGGGCCAGGGGCAGTCCGCGGGTCTCGTAGACACGGCCAGTGAAGTCGGCCACCACTGGGCAGCCGTGCTCGACGTTGGACGAGAAGTGGCCGGTCAAGATGATGGCGGTCGCGGAATCGGACGTGACGCATTGCCCCTGAGCCACGGCTGCTGTGGCCGCGCGAACCGGGAAGGATTCACCTGCCGGGCGCCAGAGCCCCCGGTTCAATACCAACAGCGTGGTCATCGCCAACACGATGCAGACTGCCGCGCCGACCCGAAGCGCGACGGGGGCGAATCGACACAGTCGGTCGGCCACCAGTTGCGCGCAGGCTCCGATGGTCAGGACAAGCGGGACCGCGACGAACGCGGTGTAGTTCAGAAAGAATGTGGGTGCGACGAGCAGGATCCCGACATTCACAGCGAGCATGGCGACCCACGGTCTGGCTCTGCTCGATTTGAGTGCGACCAGAACTGCCGCGATCGCGATTGCTAGCCAGAGCACTACTGCTAGCCGCTGGAACGTTGAGGTCGCCTCGGAGGCGTTGAGCATGGCAGCTAGTCGTTCCGTGATCGTCACGGAGCCATTCCCGGACCTGCCCAACTGATCGAGCACGGTCATCCGCACCAGCGAGGTCGGCGCTACCACTAGGAACGGCAGCAGCACTGCTGCCGTTCCACCGACGACACCGGCGGAGTACAGCAGTGCCTTGCGCCAGCCCTTCGTCAGCAACCACACGCACAGCACGGCCACTGGGGCTAGCGCCCAGAGTTTCACCGAGATGCCGAGTCCGCCGACCACTCCTGCCAGAATCAGTCGACGGGTGGTCAGACGCTTGTCGTTCAGCAGCGCCAACGACCCCAGCAGGGCAAGATTCACCAGCGGTTCGAGCAGTGTTGTGCGTTCGGTCCGGACGGCGGGGAACCACAGTGCGTACATCAACCCCGCCGCCACCGCGGCGGTGCGACCGACCCGGTTGGCGATGTTATAGGCCAGCACGGTGTTCGCCGCACCTACCAGGACCACCATCAGGCGGACCGCTGCGAAGGCGTTCGGTTCACCGATCAGCCATGACGTGGCAGCCGCTGGAGCATACGCAAGCGATACCCCGGGGGGATGCAACAGCACGATGTCCCGATACGGGAGCACCCCATTGATCAGTGCGAAGCTGGAGCCGAAGTAGGCGCCCTCATCCGGATTCAGGTAACCCCAGAAGCCACCTGAAATCTGGATCGAATAAACCCGCGCAGCCACCGCCAGCAGGGCCAGAACGATCGGTATCCAGGCCCGAACGAGCCACCGATTCGATCGACCCAGGGGATTTCGCGGCCCGCTTCCGGCCCCCGCGGCTGCCTCGGTCGCCACGGCACCGGGGGAGCTCTCGGCGCGTTCTGTAGGTTCAGTCGTCATTGCAGTTCGGTTCTGCGCTGGTCGTTTCTTGCTGAGGCGGCAACCACCAGATCGGTGACCGCATCCACGAAGCGTGCCGTGGCGGTGGGGGTCAGCGGGCCGAGGAGTTCTTGGCGTAGCGCCGCCCGGATGTGCGCGTAGTCATCGGGCCACTGTCCGAGGGCAACCCCGATAATCTCGGCGAACTCCTCCCCTGACGGTGAGATCACGATCCCTGCTCGGGTGGACGGGAATCGGCGTCGAAATCCTGGCTCGTCAGCAGAGCTGGTGTTGAAGACGGCGAATGGTTTGTCCGAGGCCATGAAGTCGGAGATCACGCTGGAGACGTCGGTGACCAGCACATCGGCGGCGTTGAAGCACGCGTAAAGGTCGAGGTCCCCGCCCTCGATGACCACGTGCGCGTGCGGGTCGAGTTCGTTCCAGAACCGTTCGCTGAACTCCGCAAGAGCGTCGGCCGCGGCAATCGCGGACCGCGAGGCCAGTTCCGCCCGCTGTGCTGACGGCAGCTTCTGAGAGGGTTGCTTGGCATGGCCGGAACGCTCGTTCGCGGTGTCCAGCAAAGCAACGATCCGCCGGTGAACGTTTCGGGCCTGGGGCAGGCGCCGACCGGTGTAGGGATGGGGCTTGTAGACCACCCGAACGGGTGTTGTCGACGCGAGGATCGCTTCGATCAGGGCGACCGACTCACCGAGCAACGAGGTGTATTGCTGTTCGGTGGCTACTCCCTCCCAGGTCGGAGCGTAAAGGATTGTTGGCACATGGTCGGATCGTCGACCGGCGTCGCGGGTCTCGATCGCGTCGAGTTGCGGGCGTCCGACGTACACGAACTGGTCCTCGTGGACCCCGATATTGGCGCGGCGGTATCGATTCGCTCCGGCTTCGCCGGCCAGCCAGAGTTGGTCGTACACCTTGCTGTAAGGGTTGAACGACGAGGCCTTGTCACTGTCGCCATGGCCGATGAACGCCGACATCGCGCTTGGTTCGCGGACCAGGTGGATGATGTCGCCGGTGTTGGCTAGGTACAGTCCCGCCCGCAGCGAGGACAGGTCCATTGACACGAAGTCGTTGGTCATCGGCATGCTCACGGTCGGGATGGTGGTCGGTCCGAGTTCTTCGAACTGCTCATGGGATCGCATCAAGATGATGGCAGGCTCACGGACTCGCTCCATGGTCGCAAGCCATCCCCGAATCTGGTACAGACTGGCAACGTCTGTGCCGCTGACGTAGAGGCAGACTTGCGGGTGCAGGTCCGTGATGGCTTGGCGCACCGACCGCAGGATGGCTGCTCGGAACGGGTTGCCAACCGTCTTGATCATCCATCCGGTGGCCGCGGTCAGCAGGGCCGCCAGCAACACGCCGATGGCCCCAATCGCCCACGTCGCGCCAGCATTGCCCGCAGCGATGGCCACGAAGAGGAACACAAAGGCTTCCGGCAGGGCCAGCAGCCAACCGCTGGCCAGCACTCCGGCCAGCGGTGTCGGTGTCGGCACCCGAGAGATGGCCAAGTTGCGCGATAGCACGGTTTGGGTCAGTCGCGAGCCGAGCGCCGACGCGCCGATGCAGGCCGGGATCATGATCAACGCGATGATCATTCCGGCCAGGATGATCGGAATCCAGGCTGCTGGGTCGTTCCACTGGCGCAAGCACGCCAGCAGCACCATCATCCGCAGCGCCGTCAGCAGGGGCAGTCCGAAACCGCCCAGGATCAGTGCCAATCGGATTTGCGCTCCAGGCGTCGTCGTGCGGATCCGTCCGATATCTGGGGTGGAGTGTGCGCTGGCCAGAGCAGACCCGCACAGCAGCACCACGGTTGGCCACGACCAGCCCAACCAGGCGCATGGTACTGCCAGCGCAACCAGGATCAGCGCCAACGGATCTTGGTCGGACACCCCGGACGACCGTCGCAGCGTCGGACGCAGGTTAGTCAGAACAGACATCCGGACACCTCAGACAATCGGCGGACGGCCGTGTCTGGCCATCCGCATAACCGTTGACCAGCGGATTGGGCGCCGGGTACCTGGACTGTCCGTCCAGCCTTCCCGCCAGCCGTCCCGCCAAGCCGACAGGGCTGTTTGGTTGCTGCGCAGTTTGACCAGATCGGCCGCGGACCAGATACCGACGTACAGCGGCACCAGGGCGATCGGCAGCGTGCGCCGGGCAACCCACACCCGGTTGCGAGCGTTCATCCGGTAGAACATGGCGTGCCTTGTGGGGGCTGCGGCGGGGTGGTGGGCCTGCAGGTTGGCTCCGTACCAGGCGCGGTAGCCGGCATCCCAACAACGCCAAGTCAGTTCTATGCCCTCGTGGTAGTAGAACAACTCGTCGGCGAACCCGCCGATGGCCTCAAACGCCGACCGGCGCACCAGCAGAGCTCCCTCCCACACTGAGAAGGCTGCGCTTGATCGGTGGGGGTCACCCTTGCGAATCCGTGGGATCCAACGTTCTGGGTCGGCTACGGCGGTCGGGTCGTGGACCAGCGGCTGCACGATGCCCAAATCGGGAAGGGCATCGAAGGCGGCGACGGCCCGTCGCAGGAAATCCGAATCGGTGAGCCAAGCATCATCGTCGAAGAAGAAGATGATCTCACCTGTGGTGGCGTCGGCACCGAAGTTGCGGCCAGCGCAAGCGCCCAGGTTCTCG
>JBAXOQ010000173.1:0-9264 GCA_037133175.1 Actinomycetes bacterium | reverse complement strand
TCTGAGAAGGATCGGAGATCGACCGCCAAGTCTCGCAGGTCCACGGCGGTCGTCGCCGACGACTCCGCTCGGGCTGGGTGCAGGTCGGCATCGGGGGCCTTGCGCAGTGCCGGTCGCGGCGCGGGATTGGTCATCGTTGCTCCGACTTCATTGGGCCAGATTGCATCGGGTTGCCGTACCTTGAGTCTTCGTTCACTGTGCTCGGGCGGACGGTTCGTGGACCATGTGCGACTGCCGGAGGCTGACTGTCTGCGGCAGGTCGGTGGAAGCGAAAACACGGCCCACATGGACCTGCCGGAACAGCGTGTCGAATGCCCGGCAGATATCGGCCGCGCCGTTGCTCGACCAGCGTTGCACCGGAACGCAGGCGCCCTGCGCCTGCTGGACCGCAGCCCGGTCCGGCAGGCCCCCGAGCACCAGATCGCCGAAGGCGGCGCGCATCTCGTCCATCCGATAGATGTGTTCGGTCAGGGTCGGTCGCACGCGGTTGGCGATGATGCCAGCGGGCTGCAGTCCGCGGTTGCCGTTCTCTCGCACGACTGATACGGCTTCCAGTGCCTGCTCGGCACCCTGGACGGCGAAGAAGGACGGCTCGGTGACGACCAACGCGCTGTCCGCGGCATGCAGTGCATTGCGCGTCAGTTCGCCCAGTGACGGCGGACAGTCGATCAGCACAATGTCGAACCTGTCTGCCACCCCGGTAAGAGATCGCCGAAGGCGGAAGACGGAATCCGGTCCCACCGGTCTGGCGCGGTGCTCCAGTGCGCGTTCACTTGGAATGATCTTGACGTTAGGTCCCCAGCCGGAACTGACTATGGCGTCGGCGGCGACACCCTCGCGTCCGTCATACAGCACGTCGGAGGTGGTGTACGGGGTACGCAGGGGGTCGAGCGAGGAAGTCGAGTTCGCCTGTGGGTCGAGGTCGACCACCAGTACTCGAAGGCCGCGCTCGGCGGCCGTACCGGCCAGGCCCAGCACCACGCTGGTCTTGCCGACCCCGCCCTTGAGTGAGAGGGCCGCGATGATGTGGGAGTCACGTGCCCGTCCGCCGCCGCGAACTGCTCCACCGCTGTTGACTGAAGTGAAACCGGCAGGTGCATCGGGTTCGGTGGTCATTTTCGCATTGTGCCAAAGAAAATCGGATCTGCTGCGGGCAACGCCCTGCGCCACCTCGAGAACTGCTTGCGGGAATCCTCAGGCGCGGTCCACGAAGATCAACGTTGCGGTGGAGCGGCTGATTTCGTGGTATTCCCCCGCGCTGCCGATCAGAATTCCCCCAGGCGAGGCCTGCACCTGCACGGTGGCCCCAGGGTGGACGCCGGCCCGGCGCAGAGCGGACATCAACTGGTGATCGTTCTGGACCGGTTCACCGATGCGGCGCACCGTCCGGCGGATCGGTGAGTTTGAGCTCGCCGTGACCTCATCAACGTTCGTGAGGCCGAGCCGGGCTTCCGCGTGCGGCTCATCGCCGAGTTCGGCCAAACCAGGTATCGGGTTTCCGAACGGCGAGGTCTCGGGGTGGTCGAGCAGTTCCAGGATCCGCCGCTCCACCGTCTCGCTCATGACGTGCTCCCACCGGCATGCTTCCTCGTGAGCATCTTCCCAGGGCAGCCCGATGATCTCGACGAGCAGGCACTCGGCCAGTCGGTGCTTGCGCATCACGCGGGTGGCCATCATGCGTCCGGAATCAGAAAGCTCCAGGTGGCGGTCACCTTCTACTTTGACCAGTCCATCGCGCTCCATTCGAGCGACGGTTTGGGACACGGTTGGGCCGCTTTGTCCGAGGCGTTCTGCGATGCGGGCCCGCAAGGGCACCACGCCCTCTTCTTCAAGCTCGAAGATGGTTCGCAAGTACATCTCGGTGGTGTCGATGAGATCACTCACCCGTGCTCCAATTCGTCGGTCCGCATCGGATTTTCTGACGTGGTTTTGCGTTGGCGGGGTTGTCCGGCTTGTCTAACGAGCTAAGGATGCCCTATGCCGGTGGTGGTAGGGCACGCATCGCCGGAAGGCTATCGAACTAACCCACCGGGTGATTGACACAGGCTGCTCGGCGCGCTAATCACCTCAGTGCTCCACTCACCTAGTGTGGGCATCGAGCCATACCACATAGTCACGATCTGTGACCGGGTAACAGAAAGTCATGAAGATACCCCCGCCACACCGCATTGGGAGGCCCCAACCGCGGCGTGTCGCGGCGTTTTGTGACCAATTGTTTGATTTGTCTGGCGAGCGACCCTGTTTTCTCGCTAGCTTGCTCATCGCCGTCCGGAAACGGAGGTGGTTCTGGTGGATCGGCACGTTCGGTCCCCGCTAGGACCTTTCATCGGTACACGTGACGGGGTCGAAGTGATCGGGACGCGGCACGTCATGTGCGGCTCGGCGCTCACCTTGAAGGTGTAGGAGGAACCATGGCTCGTTCGATCAGACTTGGCTCGCGCACGCTGCCACGCAGTGCTGTCGTCGGAGTGGTTGCGGTTGCCCTGGTGTCGACGGCTTGCGTGGTCACGGCTGGCAGCGCGCCCGCCGCGGCTCCGACCTTCAAGGTCGCCCTTGCGCAGCCCGTGCTTCGCATCGGTTCGACAGGGCCCGAGGTGGTCAGTCTGCAGAATCGGCTCGGCCTGACTCCGGCCACCGGCTACTTCGGCGTGCGGACGGCAGCAGCGGTCACCGCATACCAGCGAGCTCACGGCATTCCCGCGACCGGCGTCGTTGCCACCCTGACCTGGGCTTCACTCGGGCGCACATCCGCCTCAGCCAGCACTGCCGGTCTGCCGCAACTGAGCTACGGCATGACCGATCCGGCCGTCTCGACGTTGCAGTCACGGCTGGGAATGCCGACGGTCACCGGGTATTTCGGCGGAATAACCCTGGCGTATGTCAAGGCGTTGCAGAGGGCCGCTCGGATGTCGCAGACGGGTGTGGTCACCGCGGCCGTCTGGGCCAAGGTCGGCAGGGTGAGGTTCACGCCACCGGTGCTCGCCGGGACCGCGGCGGTGGCCGCGGCGCCGAGTGGGTCGTCTGGTTCGACAGCCAGCCGGGTGCTACGAGTGGCTGCCTCGCTCGCAGGGATCCCGTACGTCGCAAACGGGTACGACCCGGCCCATGGGTTCAACTGCAGCAGCTACACGCAGTGGGTGTACCAGCAGGTCGGCATAGATCTCGGTGGTGCATACACGGTCACGCAGTACAGCCATGCGAGGCACATCAGCCGGGCCGCGGCACGCCCCGGGGATCTGGTGTTCTACTACAACTACTCAGGCAACTTCATCGGGCATGTGGGCGTCTACGCCGGGAACAACAAGTTCTGGCACGCCCCCCGACCGGGCCGGGTCGTGTCGCTGGACACGATTTACAGTCCCAAGGTGCTTTTCGCACGCGTCATCTGAAAGAACACCCTCGAGGATGGTGGCGGGCGGGTGACCTCGTCACCTGGTGACCTAATCGCCGTGGTGTGGCGGTCGCTCCCTCGCGTACCGCTGCTCGGTGTCCCAGTCTGTGTCGGGCCGTTCGTCCCAGGACTCCGGATCGCCGGACGACTTGCTGACCGAATCGGCCTCTTGGCGATCGTCTGCTGACTGTGGATCGGGCATGTGGCTCCCCGCGGCGTTAGGCTGAGATGAGGTCGATCACGAATACCAGGGTGCGGCCCGCGAGGCGGTGGCCGCCGGACTCGCCGTAGGCCAGCCGGGGCGGAATCACGAGCTGTCGGCGACCGCCGACCTTCATGCCCGGGATGCCTTGCTGCCAACCAGCGATCAATCCGTTGAGTGGGAACTCGATAGACTCGCCTCGGTCCCATGAGGAGTCGAATTGCTCACCTGTCTCGAAGTCAACACCGACGTAGTGCACCTCTACGCGACCGCCCGCCACGGCCTCGGCGCCATCGCCCACGATCAGGTCTGTGATCACGAGCTCGGTCGGTGCGTCACCTTCGATGAACTCGATTTCCGGTTTGTCCATGACAAAAACCTACATGCGGCAAAAAACCGATCGACCTGTGGGAGTCTCGGGCAGTGACTCGCTGGCTGTACGGGATCGCCCGTGTGTGCGCCGAGCGCGCGTGGTTGGTCATTGGGATCTGGGTGGTCGTGCTGCTGTTGGTCTCTGGCGGCAACCGTTTTCTCAGCGGATCAGCTCAGAGCAGTATCTCGCTGTCCGGCACGGACAGCGCCTACGCGCAGGAGCTCTTGGGACAGGCCTTTCCCGGATCGTCCACCGAGGCAAACCCCTTGGTCATCAACAACCCCGACATCAACCTGGGCAAAGGCGCCGGCGCAGCCAAGATCGAGCAGGTGGCCGACCAGATCAGGGTGATGCCCGCCGTCGCCGCGGTGGCCACCCCGGCAACGTCGCCGGCGCTGCTGTCGGCCGATCACCACACCGCGATCATTTCCGTCACGACCGTCGACAGCATCACCAACCGGACCGCGGTGGCGACATCGATTCTGGACACGGCCAAGCAGACGACCGGGCCTGGCTACAACGTCGCCCTCGGCGGCATCATGGGGTCGGTTCTGTCCAAACCCAACACCAAGAGCAGTGAAATCGTTGGACTCCTGGCAGCTCTGTTCGTTCTGCTGCTCACGCTGCGCAGGCTGTCTGCGATGTTCATCCCGCTGATCAACGCGGTGATGTCAGTGGGTATTGGCTTGGCCGTGATTGGGCTACTCGGCCGAGTGGTGTACATCCCGGACGTCGCGCCAACGCTGGGGACCATGCTTGGCCTCGGTGTCGGGATCGACTATGCCCTTTTCCTGGTCACCCGGCATCGAAAACTCCTGCAGCAGGGCTACCAGGTTCCAGACGCTGCTGGGCGGACCGCCGGAACGGCAGGAGCCGGGGTTGTCTTTGCTGGCGGCACTTTGCTGGCTGCGGTGTGTGGACTGGCGTTGACGGGTCTGTCGTTCCTGACTTGGCTCGGTTTCGCGGCGGCAATCGTGGTGGCGATTGCTGTCATTGCCTCGCTGACGTTGGTTCCCGCGCTACTTGGCGTCATGGGTCGGCGCGTGCTCACCAAAGCGATGCGGGAGCCTTTGGACGAGGAGCATCTGGACGATCTGGACCGCACTGGTTGGGCCCGCTTGGCGACCGCCGTGACGGATCGGCCGTGGCGGTATGCTGTCGCCTCGACCCTGATCCTGCTGGTGCTGGCGGCGCCGACGCTCACCATGAAATTGGGCTACTCCGATGCGGGTGATCTGCCCGAGAACACCACTGCCCGACAGGCCAATGACCTGATCGCGGCCGGGTTCGGTCCCGGAACGGCCGGGCCGTTGGCCATCGTCGTCGAGATGTACACCCCCGCCACAGCGCCGGGGTCGGCGCCAGCAAGTTCGGCAGCCTCGAGCGCCAGCGGAGGTGATCCGCGAACCAAGGACCCCCGCCTGATCAATTTGCGGAACGCCCTCGGTGCCACGCCCGGAGTCGTGGCCGCAGCGGATCCGGTTGTTTCCACCGACGGCGGAGTGGCCATCATCAAGGTCACGCCTCAGTGGGAGCCGTCGAATCCAAACACCGATGCATTGGTCAGCAAGCTTCGAGCGGATGTCATCCCGCCAGCAGTGGCTGGACAGGGGATGGCGGCCTACGTGGGCGGTGTTACCGCACTGACCGCCGACCTGATGGATCTCATCGCCGAACGCACGCCGATGTTCATTCTCGGGGTGGTGACGATGTCCTTCGTGTTGCTCATGGTCGCCTACCGGTCGTTGTTGATCCCGTTCAAGGCTGCGGTGATGAACCTGCTATCGATAACTGCGGCTTACGGCGTCGTCACAGTTATCTTCCAGTGGGGATGGGGGGCGAACCTGATCGGTTTGAATGAACTCGTTCCGATCGACTCCTACGTTCCGATGATGATGTTCGCGGTGCTGTTCGGACTGTCGATGGACTACGAAGTCTTCCTGTTGACCGCCTTCCGGGAACACTGGGAGCAGACCGGTGACATGCATGTGTCGGTGCGCCGAGGACTGGCCGACACCGGGCGCCTGGTGACCGCGGCCGCTCTGATCATGGTCGTGGTTTTCATCAGCTTCCTGCTCTCAGACAATGCCTTGGTGAAGATGTTCGGGATCGGGCTGTCGACAGCCGTGGCAGTCGATGCCACCATCGTGCGGTGCTTGCTGGTCCCGGCGATCATGGTGCTTGCGGCGAAAGGAACCTGGTGGCTGCCGGGATGGCTGGATCGACTGCTGCCTCACCTGCACGTCGAGGGAGACCCCACCGCAATCGACGAGATCGCCGGCGCCCCGGTGTCGCTGCAACGAAGCAACCGGCCGCTGGTCGTTTACCGGCCGGCTCCCGTGGCCGGGGCCGCTGTCGGAGTCGCGCTGTCGTGGCTGTTGGTGTCCAAGCTGTCGATCATGCCGGCTGATGCGCGCACCTCGGTGGCGACGGCGGCTGTCCTGGCGGCCATCGCGGTGCTGCTGCCGCCCGGTTTTGGCGGCGGCCGCGGCACCTTGGGCGTTCGGACGGTGGGCTACCTGCTCGGCGTCGTGCTGGCGCTGGCTGTGACCGGTTTGCTGTCCGTGGTCGTGCCGCCAGTACAGGCTGATAACGGCGCCGTCACCTCGTGGGCGATCATCATCACCGCATTGCTGGCGGTCATTGTGGTCAGCCGTGCCATCGCCTTGCCATTGCTGCTGGGTGCGGTCGCGGTTGCTGTCGGGCTGGGGCTGATGAGTTCGAGTACCCCGAGCACCATGGTGCTGTTGGCTGTCACCGCGCTGCCTGCCCTGATCACGGTAGCGGTCACCTGGATGATGAGCACGATCGTCGACCGCAAGAACGTCGGGGAACTCGCGATTGCGGTGCACCCAGGGGCCGAGCGCCAGGAGTCGGACCGCGACGAGAACGATGGAACGCAGCTTGTGTACGTTGACCAACTTCTGGGCGGTTCGCAGCCGCCGTCTGGGTTCGCGCCCGGTGACCGGAGTCAGGGAGGCGGTCAAGAGTGAAGGCACGATTGCTGGCCGCTGTGGCCGTGGCGGTCGCCGCGGTCCTGGTGATGGGGTCGTCCGCCGGGGTCGCCGCGCCCGCTTCGCCGGGCGCGTCGGCGGGCAGCGAGGATGCCGGTTCGGTCGGCACCGCTGCCGCTGCGACGGTGGTCCCGCCACTGGTCAACCAGCAACTCGTGACGGCATCCCTGGATGCCTCGGGACTGCCGCTGCAGGCCCAGATCGTGAACCGAATCGTGGCGACCAACGTGCCGGTCCAGGAGGTCAAGTCACAGACTTCGACCAACAACGTCAGGAACCTGGAGAACGCCAAGGCCCCCTCGGTCCAGGGCAATTCAGTGGTCTACACCGTGGGCGGACCGGGCCAGACCAGTGCCGCGACCCAGGCCACTTTTGGGAAACCGATGCCGGTGGCACTGCACGCCAAGTACTCCACGCCTGGCGAGGGTGCACAGGGGATCGATCCGACCACCGTCGGAGGTCGTTCCGGCGACATGACGGTCCACTACACAGCCACCAATACGGTGGCCAAAGTAGAGCCGATCACCTACCGCAACGCCGCCGGGGTGAGCACTACGGAACAGCAACCGGTGTTCGCGCCGTTCGTGGGAACGGTTCTGGCAGTGTTGGCGCCGGGAGTCGCCCTGACCGATCCCGGCAACGCGGTCGTGAACACCACCGCCGGGGGGCAAACGTCCCTGCTATGGAACCTGGTGCTGTATCCGCCGTTGGGCAACTACACGCAAGAGATGGCTTTCGGCGTCCGCAGTGACGACCTGCAGGTGCCGGAAGTCACCATGGAGGTTGTTCCGGTGGCGAATGCGCAGGACCCGGCCGTCGGGTTCTCCGCGAACCTGCTGAGCCAATCCGTCACAGGCAACAAGAAACTCGCCGACGGGCTCAGTCAGCTCAACGATTCAGCGCTCAAACTCGCCGACGGTGCAGCGCAACTCAGTAGCGGCCAACAGCAGTCGGCCAGCGCAGCGGTCAGTGCGGAGCAAGGCTCAGCCAAGATAACCAAAGGTGCGGCGGGGGTGACCTCTGGGGCAAAGTCGCTGGGCTCGGGGGCGTCGACGCTCAGCGACGGGGCCACCAAGCTCGGCGACGGGGCCACCAAGCTCAGCGACGGGGCGACTGCGTTGTCGAAAGGACTGGACGAGCTGGCCGCCGGCCTTGTCGGCGCCGAGGCCGGCGCAAACAAGCTGGCCGTCACGGTCCAGGGGATCGCCGTCCTGGTCGGGAATCCCACCGACCAACGGCTGCCCGTGCCGGACCTGAAAACCCCGTACGCCGCGCCAACCACCATGTCCCTGCTGCAGGGGATCTGGCTGGTTGAGGACATCATCACCAAGCTGCTGCGTCCGCTGGCGCTGTCCGTGGCCGCAGACTCGGCGCTGACCCGCGCAGGGCTTTTGGTCGTGGTCCCGAACCTGCAGTCCCTGAATACGAAGTACTGCGGCTTGTCTCCCACCATCGACCCGTTGGACTGCACTAAGTTGCAGCTCGCTCTCGGCGCAGCGACAGCGGCACAGACAACGAGCAAGAACGCGGCGGTCAATGCGCTCCTGCTGGCCGGCGGTCTGACCTTGGTCTACAACCCGCTGCTGAAGGCGATCGAGCAGGCAGTCATCAAGATCAGCGCCGCGCTGCTGAGCGATCCGAAGGTCGGTCCGAGCGTCTACGGGGGCCTGGTGCTTCTGCAAGACGGTCTGGCCACATCGGTGGTGGCGGGCAATCAACTGGCCGCCGGCGGGCGGCAACTGTCCCTCGCGGGCCAGGCCGTCGGCTCCGGCGGCCAGGACCTCGCTGCCGGAAACGCCAAACTGAGCACCGGGGCGCAGAGTCTGGCCGACGGCGCCAAGCAGTTGACGGACGGTTCGCGCACGCTCACCAACGGTCTGGGGTCGCTCGCCGACGGCTCGCAGCAGTTGGCGTCCGGCGGCCAGGGCCTGGCGCAGGGCGCCAGCGACCTGCAGGACCAGGGGACGGCCACGATTCTGAACCAGGTGGTCGATTCTTCGTCCCAGCCGGCGCTGGCGGACGCCTACCTGTCGGCTGCCAGTGCTCGGTCCACAGAGGCCGCGCCCTACCCGGCGCCGGAGGGGGCGGTGGCACGCGTCGCGTACTCTTTCACCCTCACCCCGCCTGGCAGCGAGGGCGCGCCGACGCCGGCCGCCATCATCATTGGCGCACTGTTCTTGCTGGCATTGGCCATGCTCGCTGTCATCCGGATCCGCCGTCCCGTTGATCCCATTGCCGCGGCTGGCGGATTCGCGCCTCCGCCGGCGCCGGCCGACCCGCCGTC
>JBAXOQ010000172.1:0-9308 GCA_037133175.1 Actinomycetes bacterium | reverse complement strand
GGTCAGTGGCGTGCTGCTGCTGCGCCCCGACGCCGGGCCGTCGATTCCCCGGGTCGTCAAGCGGGCCATCGGCGCCACCATCGCTGCGGCACTGGTCGTCGGTTTCGTCATGGTGGCTGGCGACCGACCGGCGGCGCTGGCGGCGGCCACAGTGGTAGCCGCCTTGGTGTTCTTCGCGGTCAAGGACACCAGCTACGCATTGTTCGTGGCGTTTCTCAGTGTGTTCGTGGTCTTGTTGCCGTGCCAGATGGGGGCGAACCCCGTTCAGCTTGCCGAGGATCGCTGGCTGGACTTGGTCGTCGGCGGGGTGCTGTCGGTCATCGTGATGCTCATCATCCCGATCTGGAACACCGGGCGGTTGCCGACCGACATCAGTGCCTTTGTGCAGGCGTCGTCCGTCTGGTTCAACGCCCTCGGCGACGCGGCCGCCAAGGAGTCGACGGAACGCGGAGAGGACAGCCTGGCCCAGTGCCGCGGTCTGGGCTCCCATGCGCGCCGAGCCGGGACGGCGGCCTGGGCCACCATGCGAGCGGCCAGCGTCGAACCCGGGCGCCGCGGCGTCCGGCTGGTGACGGCCGCGGAGCTGATGAACATGGTCGGCGCCGTCAACGAGTTCGGCGTGATGGTGGAGGGGCGACTGGGCTCGACGTGGTCGGTGCCGGCTCAGGTGCCCGGATCGTTGGCTGCCACAGCCGTCGCGTTGCAGGCAGCCGACCAGACGCTGGACGACGCGATCCTTGAGTTCTCGGTCTCGGGTGCTGGTGCAGGTGCAGGTGCCGAACCTTCGCAGCCGACGGATCGCGATTCCTGCGGCAGGCACGTCGCTGAGGCGCTCGCCGACGCCCGATCGGCTGCACTGGCCTCGGAGCCTTCTTCCGCCGATTGATCCCACGGCGGAATACTCTCCTGCAACCGTTCCGGGAACGGGCAGCCGTGACGGTGGCGCACGCGTGCTGACGCGGTCGCCCGCCCGGTAGCTTGTACGTCGCGAGGCAATGCGACCGACACAGGAGACGGGCATGACTGAACCGAACGAGACCGTCGAGGCCGACGGCGGCGAGACTGAGCGACACGCGACCAACTTGGAACTCTTCCTCGACCTGGTGTTCGTCTTCGCTGTCGGGCAGATCGTGGGTCTGCTCGCGCGGGACCTCACCCCTGCCGGGTTCGGGCGAGGACTGCTGCTGGCCTGGCTGGTGTGGTGGCTGTGGTCGCAGTTTGCGTGGATGGGAACCGCGGTCGACTTGGGCAAGGGCTCGGTCAGCCAGGTGCTGGTCTTGCTCGCGATACCGGTCACACTGCTGATGGCGATCTCAATCCCGGAGGCGTACGGTGCGTCAGGCCTGCAGTTCGCTGGGGCTTACGCCGTTGTGAACCTGCTATGTCTAGCAATCCAGGGTCACGCGGCGTGGTCGGATCCGGCCGCCCGAACGGCCTGGCTGGAGTACATCCCGTTGGCGGCGATAGCGCCCGTGCTGCTACTGGTCGGCTCCTTCTTCTCCGGCGATGTCCGCACGAGCATCTGGGTACTGGTCGCGCTGGTCAACATCGCCAGCGCGCTCGCCGGTGGTCGTACCGGCGGCGAGGACGGGAACTCCTGGCGGATCGATCCCACTCACTTCGCCGAACGCCACGCCCTGTTCGTCATCATCGTGCTCGGCGAGGTGATGGTCGCCATCGGCGTTGCCGCCTCGACGGCTGCACAGGGCTTCGACGTGATCATCGGTCTGGGTGTGCTGGCGGCCGCGGCGGTTGCTTGTGCGTTCTGGTGGTCGTACTTCGCGTTCATTCCGCAGGCGGTCGAGCATGCGTTGCGGGTCACAGCCGAAGGTGACCGCGGACGCGTCGCGCGCAACCTGTTCACCTACTGGCACTTCCCTGTCGTCTTCGGGATTTTGCTCTACGCGCTGGTCGCCAAGCACGTTGTCATCGATCCGGCGCACCATCTCGGGGCACCGGACCTGATCGTGCTGGCCCTGGGGGTGGCGCTGTTCGCCGGCGGACTCGAGGTAGTGAAGTGGTTCGCCGCACACCAGGTTGGGCCCGAACGGCCGATCGCGATCGTGGTGGTTGCGATCCTGTGCGCGGCTGCCGGTCCGGCGTTGCCGGGCGCTGTGCTGCTGGTGCTGGTTGCGGCGGTATTGATCGTGATGCAGAGCGTGTCGCTGCGCCGTTTCGCTGCCGCGAAGCGGTCCGTCGCGGGTACGGCCAGCGACCCCGTCTAGCCGACCAGTTCGGCGCGAATCGGTGGCATGCCGCTGCTGCCCGGCGGACTCCAGATCAGCAACAAAATCGGACAACGACTGCCGAGGCATGCTGTGCCGCCCTGGTGGGCTGGTGGTTTCGATAATCTTTCAAAAACACACACGATGACCAGGTGTGTTTCGATGGTCGTCTCCGACAGCATGTGCAGCATCCGATACGCATAGACGGCACCCGAGGCACCGCTGACTGCGACAACCAAGCGGTCCGGTTTTGCGGCGGTCATCGATGCCGTCAAACAGTCGGTGTGGACCCGGACCGGCGCACGTCGATCAGCCAGACATTCAGAGCAGCGCAGAACTCGTTGTAACGAGCAATCTCACCCTCCGTCCAACCGCTCTTGCTCGCCAACACGTACTCATTGCGGGCCTCAAGCGAGGAATGAACGACGACATCAAGGGCATCGACGGCGACCGCACAGTCGCTCACACCGTCCCAATGCTCGGTCACCGGGGCACCGACAGCAGCCAAGGGCGGGTCGAAGGTCGCATCGACCACGCACCACCGGTCCGCCAACCGAATGTGCAGGTTCTCGTGGCTGACCTTCCCCAGACGCTCGGTCATTGCCCGCAAGTTTGGCGGGTACTGCAAGGGCTGGGTGTTCCAGAAGAACGGGTAGGACGCGTACCGACATGACTTGGATGATGAGGACATCCGGCACGCCTACCGCAACGCGATCATCGCCCATATCCCAGATGACGAAGGACTGATCGTGCTCGTTGGCCCGATCGAAAGCGGTCCTATGGCAGAGATCGGTTACCTCATCAGCAGTGGCAACGTCCACGTCATCGTGCATGCGATGACACCAGCCCGACCCAAGTATCTCAGGTGATCACAATGCCCAAGAGTGTTCAAGACATCATTGACAGCGCGGACGAACTTGCCAAGAAGTTCGAAGCCATGCAACCTGACGCCGATGGTTCGCCGGCATTGGCAGCTGTCCATCGGGGTGCCGTTGCCCGCTCACGCAGCGAGGCAGAATTGGCGCAGGCCGTTGATGCTGCGCGAGCCGAAGGCCGGTCCTGGGCTCAGATCGCGGTATTCCTAGGCATCAGTGGGGAAGCAGCGCGCCCGAAGTATGGGCGTCGGGCCAGCGCGTAGTGCGCGCGCCGAATGACGTCACCGGTCGTGACCCAGGTCGAGCGCCCGCATCAGCGCCTCTGCTGCCAGCCGGCCGGCCGCCCGGTTCGCCAAGTGGGTCGGGCGCCGGTCAGCGAGGCCGGAAGACACCGGCACAGTAGGACTCGGCGCCACCCGGGTCAACACCCTGCGCACCACAGTGTGGGCCACCGACGGCACAAGCACCGGCGCCAAACTCACCGTCCAAGCCCGCAAAACAACCAGCGTCCGCAGCTACTGACCGAGGTCGCCGGTAACGGACCCTCGCCTGCTACAACCGTGCCCGGGAACGCAGCGGCGGGCGCCGGCCAGGGAGCATGTACGCGATAGCGTACATTGGTTCCATGAACGCCATCAACGCGACCGCCGCCCGCAAAGCACTCTTCAACCTGATCAAGCGGGCCAATGATGACGCCGAGACATTCGAGATCACGTCGCCGCACGGCAACGTGTTCATGGTTCCCGAGGCCGAGTACCGGTCCATGCAAGAAACCGCCTACCTGCTGCGCTCGCCGGCGAACGCCAGGGCGCTGCGGCGCTCGATTGCCGAGGCCGAGGGGGGCCAGCTCGTCCACCCGCGCGAAACCGAAGACGGCGGTTTCGAGTGAACGTCACCGTCACCGAAACGGCGTGGGGCCACTACCTTCGCTGGCAACGCGACGACAGAGTGATCCTCAAGCGGATCAACCTGCTGATTTCCGATACCAAACGAGACCCGTACGACGGGCTGGGCAAGCCCGAGAGGCTGCGCGAGGACCTCGCTGGCTACTGGTCACGGCGGATCACCGAGGAGCACCGCATGGTCTACACGATCAGCGGTGCCGGGGATCTGCTGATCGTCATGCTGAGGTATCACTACTGAACAGGCGATCCGGGTTTGCCGAGCACCCCAGGATCCGGGTTCACCGACAGCCCCGGTGTGCCGCCCGGTTCGTCGGTCGGGCCGCGGACAGATCACCATGACTGAGGACTTTGACGACCTACCGGCTGAGCTGGCGGCTGCCTTCACCGGTCAGGAGCATCCGAGTGCGGCTGCTTCTTGATACCCACACGTTGCTGTGGTGGCTCAACGACCCGTTTGATCGCCTGCTCATCGCCCAGGCACACCTGGAGAACCTGATCACGGTCTCACGTGACAGCCGGTTCACTCCCTATGGCATCCAGTTGATCGAGGCGTAACCGCGCTGTCAGATCGTCAGCGGATTAACCCACCGGCAGTCCGGGAACCGGGCGAAGTCAGTGTCGGCGGAGCACACGGCCAGGCCATGCTCGATCGCGATGGCGGCGAGTTGCGCGTCGGTGACCAGACTGCCGGTAACCGACGTGTCGATCATCAGGGAGCGCAGTATCCGTGCGGTGTTGTGGCCAGTCGGCGGAATCCACGCCGTTGAACATGCCAGCCAGTCATCGACAAACGACCACGCCTCCGGCGCCGTCAACGGTTGAGCGTAGACGCGGGGATCGGTGACAATTCGCAGGAACGCCCCGATCGTCTGCCACGGAAACGCGATCCGGACCGGTCCAGACAGCGCCGACTCCAGCCACCGCGAAGCACCGACGTGCTCAGGGCACGTCTCATCGACCGCGTACAGCAGCACGTTCGCGTCGATCAGCATCACCGGCCGTCCAGAACATCAAGCACGTCCCCGATGTTTGTCACATCCAGGCGACGGTTGAGGCGAGCTGACCTCTGCCGAAACTGTTCGGGGCGTTGTCCGCCAGCAGCCATGCCACGCCGGGCCAAAATGTCGATCGCTTCGCTCACCCCCACACCCTCCTCGCGCCGAACCCGGGCAATCTCAGCGGCGACATCGGGGGCGGGGCTATACGTTGTGCGCATAGCCCATCGTAGCATCTTCATGCGCAATGTCACGCATAACAATGCGTGCGCGGCCACGCCGCACCTTCCGCGACTGCGGCGGGCCGCGGCTCTAATCAAGCAGGCCAACGACAACGCTGAGACATTCGAGATCACGTCACCGCATGGCACCGTGTTCCTGGTTCCCGAGGCCGAGCAGCGGTCCATGCAGGAAACCGCCTACCTGCTCCGCTCGCCGGCGACCGCCAGGGCGCTGCGGCGCTCGATTGCCGAGGCCAACCGAGACCCGCACGACCGGCCTCGGCAAGCCCAGGAGACTGCGTGAGGCCCTCACCCGACTCGAATCCTCGTGAGCGCGCCGCCACCGAACCCCCCACGACCGCAGCCGGAATCCCGGGTTCATCAATAGCCCGGATTCGCCCGGCGAACCGGGCCTGCTGGGTCAGCGATGTTGTATTACATCGGATTCCATTGTGCTACAGTGGCGGCATGAGTAGCTTCCGTTTCGGTGAACTTGAGCAAGCCGCGAGACGAGCAGCCCGGCTCGAAGGAGTGGGCTACTCCGAGTTCGTACGATCGGCTGTCCAAGAGCGCACCGATCGCGTTCTCGCAGGCATCGACAACGTGGCCCTGCTCGGCGACGTCATCGGTTGCGTGGACGACCCAACCATCAGTTCAGAGCGCACCGGCGAGCACGTCCGTGCGTTGCTGCACGCGCGCAGCGTCCACAGCTCAGGACAAGCCAGTTGACCCTCACTGACGCCGGACCCCTCATCGCCATCCTCAACCGGCGAGACACCCATCACCAAGCGTGCGTTAACGCACTGAACTCGGTCCGGCTTCCCCTAGTAACCACCTGGCCGGCCCTGACTGAAGCCATGTTCATCCTGAACGAATGGCCGGCGCAGAAAGCGCTGTGGAAACTCCTCGATCGAGAACAGCTGACAGTCTTCGACCTGGACGCAACACTGATCGATCGAACAGCCGAATTGATGGAGAAATATCATGACATGCACATGGACTTAGCCGACGCCACCCTTGTCGCAGTCGCCGAACACCTCAACCAGCGCCTCATCTTCACCGTCGACCGCTCGGACTTCTCCACCTACCGAATCAACAACCGGAAGACCTTCGAGATCGTCCCATAACGTGGCCAGGTCGGACCGGCTCGCCCGGGTCGCCGGTCTGAAGAGACGGACGGACCTTCCTCGTCTCGGCTGCTTCCCTAGCTGATGCGGGGATGACTGAACCGCGTCTTGTCGATGACGGCATTCGATTCAGCGCGGTGCTCTACGCAGGAAGTGGCCTCGCCGCGATCCCACGGCTCGGTGCTACTCAGTTGCAGATCATGGAACTGATCTCCGAAGCTCCCCGCCCTGTTGGCGACCTATTGCCGTTACTGGCCGTCGGCGAGAAGGCCATCCAACGGGCGGTCAGGGAACTCGTCCGAAAAGGCCTCGCCGTGCAAGAAGGGGGACGAGGGCGCCCGACCGTCTACCGCGCCGCCTCAGGTTCCGCCGTCTAGCCACGTTCGGTTCGGCCCGGTAGGTTGGGCAGGAAAGCTTCTGTTGGAAGGATTGCTGGTGACTGAAACGATCGCGCCTGGCAACGCGCGGCACTCGTCAATCCCTGTGCAGCAAGCCGGCGACGACGCCAGTGCGGCCCGTAGCGCCACCGCGATCGACGATGTCGCCGAGCAACAGCGGTACGAGACGCAACTGCGCCAATCCGAAGCGGTCTTCCACAACACCCTCGAGGGCATCCTCGTCACCGATGAAGACGGGATCGTGCTCCGCGTGAACCCGGCGTTCACCGCGATTACCGGCTGGCAACCCGAACAAGTCGTGGGTCGCCACGCCCAACTCCTGGCCAGCGCGGATCACCGGCAGGAGGAGATCGATTGGGTGCGTGGCGACCTCACCTCCGGACCCGGCTTCCAACGTGAGTTCATGATTACCCGCCCAGACGGCGCGGAGTCCCCCGCGCTGGTCAGCGTCAACCCCATCCCGGACCCGACAGGCGCGGTCACTGGCTACGTCGCGGTCATCACCGACATCAGCGATCGGGTGCGGGCTGAGAGGGCGCTGGCGGAAAGCGAGAAGAACTACCGACTTCTGGCAGAGAACGCTGTCGACGTCGTCACGATGGTCGATCTATCGGGAGCCTTCACATGGGTGTCCCCATCATCGCGCGACGTCTGCGGGTACGAACCGGCTGACCTCATCGGGGGCAGGTCGACGATGACCGTCCACCCCCTCGATGTGCCCGTGGTGGAGGCAGTGATGGCCCGAGCGAATGGCGGCGAATCGGGGATCTACCACGAGGTGCGCATCCTCACCGCCGCCGGCCAGTACCACTGGATGGCGGTCACGGCCAGCAACGCGGTGGACGAGGACGGCGCCGTGGTTGGGCACATCACGTCGGCTCGGGACATCCATGATCTGGTCCTGGCCCGGCAAGCCCTGGCGGACAGTGAACATCGGTATCGGCTGCTTGCCGAGAACGCCTCCGACGTCATCTGGCAGGTCAGCACCGACGGACGACTGGAATGGGCGTCGGAGTCGGTGACCGCGATGCTCGGCTGGGATCCCGGGCAGGTCCTCGGACGGATGGCCGAGGAGTTGATCCACCCGGACGACCGATACAGGGCGAGCGCCACCGACGGTGACGGCCACAGCGGGGGCACGACTGCCGGCCGGTACCGAATGCTGCGAGCTGACGGATCCTTCCGGTGGATGTCGCTGCACCAGCGATCGGTCCACGACGGAGACACGACATTCCAGGTCGTGACCCTACGAGATGTTCAGGAAGAGGTGGAGGCGCGGGCTGAGTTGGAGCACGTCATCGAGCACGACCAACTCACCGGTCTGGCGAAACTACCGGCGACCCTGACCCGGATTGACGCCCTGCTGGCCGCCCTCCCCAAGCGGCCTCAAGGCCGGACCGTCGCGGTGCTGTGCGTCGGGGTCGACTCGCTGAAATCCGTGAACGAGGCGTTCACTTACGCGGCCGGCGACCGCGTCCTGATCACTGTTGCCACCCGACTGGCCTCGGTCTGCGACAACCCGGAACTGCTCGCGCGCGGCTCGGGGGACGAGTTCCTGGTGGTGCTGCCTAATCTGGCCAGCGGTGCGGATGCCGGGATCGTCGCAGACCAGATCAGGCTGGCCTGTAAGGGCACCATCACGATCGGCGGCCACCCGATCGAACCGACCGTAAGCATCGGCATCGCCACGGGTCAGCACGGTTCCCGTGCCGAAGAGCTGGTTCGAAATGCCAATCTGGCAAAACGCCAAGCCAAGGCCAACGGGCATGACCGGTATGAGTTCGTCGACCCGCGGTTGGCGAACGAGGCGCGGCGGCGGCTCACCATCGAGGCCGACATCCGCGACGGGCTGCGTGCCGGCCAGCTCGTCCCCTGGTTCCAGCCGATCGTGGAGCTTGACGGCGGGCAGGTCGTTGGCTACGAGGCTTTGGTCCGGTGGGTGCGCCCCGACGGGAGCCTGGTTCTGCCGGATCAATTCCTGCCGTTCGCCGAACGGTCGACCCTGATCACCGAACTGGACTTCGCGGTGTTGACGCAGTCCATGCAGACGCTGAAAGCTCTGCCCCCACAGATGCACGTCGCGGTCAACGTCTCGGCGAGCACGCTGACCAGCCCGGACTACCTGGAACGGGTCGTCGAGACGCTGAGCCGGTCCGGGGTGGATCCCGCTCGGCTGCACCTGGAGTTCACCGAGACCGCGCTGCTTGGCGTGACGGATCGGGTCCGCGACATCATGTCCGACCTGGCGCAGCTCGGGGTCCGCTGGTACGTCGACGACTTCGGCACCGGTTACTCCTCAATTGCCCACTTGCGCGACCTGCCGATCGCCGGGCTCAAACTCGATAGGTCCTTCACCTCCGGCCTCGCTGCCGACGATCTGACCTGCGAACGCCTGGCCAAGGCGCTGGCAGGTCTTGCCGACGGTCTCGGTTTGGACACCGTCGCCGAGGGGGTCGAAACCCCGGCCGAGGCCGCGGTGCTGCGGGCGCAGGGCTGGCAGCACGGCCAGGGTTGGCTCTACGGACGCCCGGCGCCGCTGGGGTAGCTTGAAGTGGCAGGCAA
>JBAXOQ010000171.1:0-9310 GCA_037133175.1 Actinomycetes bacterium | reverse complement strand
GACCGGCCCGGCGCGATTGCCTACAGTGGCGTCACGTAGGCGCCGGAGATGCCACCGTCGACCAGGAAGTTCGAGGCGGTGATGAACCCGGCGTCGTCACTGGCCAAGAAGGCCACTGCGGCGGCGATCTCGTCCGCGGTCGCGAACCGACCCATCGGGATATGCACCAATCGGCGGGCGGCTCGCTCGGGATCTGCGGCAAACAGTTCGCGCAGCAGCGGAGTGTCCACCGGTCCGGGGGACAGGGCATTGACCCGGATCCCTTCGCGGGCGAACTGAACACCGAGTTCGCGGCTCATCGCCAGCACGCCGCCCTTGGAGGCGGTGTAGGAGATCTGTGAGGTGGCCGCGCCCATGGTGGCCACGAACGAGGCGGTGTTGATGATCGAGCCTTTGCCCTGCCGTTGCATGTAGGGCAACACGGCCTTGCAGCACAGGTAGACCGACGTCAGATTGACCTCTTGCACGCGGCGCCAGGCATCGATGCCGGTGTCCAGGATCGAGTCGTCGTCCGGGGGTGAGATGCCGGCGTTGTGAAACGAGACGTCGATGGATCCGTAGGTGGCGTTCGTGGTCAGGAAGACCCGCTCGACATCCTCGGCACTCGTCACGTCGGCACGGATGAACAGTCCCCCGACCTCGTCGGCAATTTGCTGCCCGGCGGTGGAGTCAACGTCGACGGACACCACCTTGGCTCCCTCTGCGGCCAGTCGGCGGACCGTTGCCAGGCCGATTCCGCTACCGGCGCCGGTGACTACGGCTACCCGGTCCTTCAGTCGCTGCATCGGTTGTTCTCCTTTGTCGGGCGTTGGTTGGTTTGAGTTGTGCCGTTCGGATCAGGCCGTGGTGTCGATGAAGACGTTCTTGGTTTCGGTGAAGGAATCCAGCGCGTCGGGTCCGAGCTCGCGGCCGAGACCGGACCGCTTGAAGCCACCGAACGGGGTCCAATACCGGACCGAGGAGTGAGAGTTGACCGATAGGGCTCCGGTGTCAATTCCGCGGCTGACCCGAATAGCCCGCCCGAGGTCGCGGGTCCAAATAGAGCCGGACAGCCCGTAGTCGCTGTCGTTGGCCATGGCGATGGCATCGGCCTCGTCCTCGAACGGCGCCACCACCACGACCGGTCCGAAGATCTCTTCGCGGTAGGTTCGATCGGCCGAATCCACCGGCGCGAGCACTGTCGGCGGATACCAGAAGCCCGGGCCGCTAGGAGCGCTGCCGCGGAAGGCCACTGGCGCGTCGGCGGGCACAAAGGAGGCAACCACCTCGCGCTGTTGCGCGCTGATCAGCGGACCCATCTCGGTGGCGGGATCGGTCGGGTCACCAACCCGCACGCCCTGCACAGCCGGCTCGAGCAGGCTCATGAAACGGTCGTACGCCTTGCGCTCGACCAGAATCCGGGAGCGGGCGCAGCAGTCCTGGCCAGCGTTGTCGAAGACCCCGTACGGTGCCGTCGCAGCTGCCTTCTCGAGGTCGGCGTCGGCGAATACCACGTTGGCAGACTTGCCACCGAGTTCCAGGGTCACCCGCTTCACCTGCGGCGCACAGCGGGCCATGATCGAGGTGCCCACTTCGGTCGAACCGGTGAAGACAATCTTGCGGACCAATGGGTGGTCGACCATCGCATTGCCGACGACAGATCCCTTGCCCGGCAGCACCGTGAAGACCCCTTCAGGCAGTCCGGCCTCGAGTCCGAGCTCGCCGAGCCGGATGGCCGTCAGCGGAGTCAACTCAGCGGGTTTGAGCACCACGGTGTTGCCGGCCGCCAGAGCCGGGGCGAACCCCCACGAGGCGATCGGCATCGGGAAGTTCCACGGCACGATGACCCCGACAACACCGAGCGGCTCGTGGAAGGTGATGTCGATGCCACCGGGAACCGGGATTTGCCGACCGAACATCCGCTCCGGGGCCGCGCTGTAATAGGTCAGCACATCACGAACGTTGCCCGCTTCCCAGCGGGCGTTGCCGATGGTGTGACCGCTGTTGGCGACCTCGAGGGCGGCGAGCTCCTCGATATGGGAATCGACGAGGTCGGCAAACCGGCGCAGCAGTCGGGCCCGGTCAGCGGGGGCGACCGCGCGCCACGACGGGAACGCCGCCGCCGCGCGGGCGATGGCGGCATTCGTCTGCGCGGCGCTCGTTGCCACAACGGTGGCGACGACCGTCTCTGTGGCCGGGTTCAGTACCTCGTGGGTCATGCGATCTCCTTCCGCCTTCGTTGCCAGCGAGTCTAGAACCGTTCGAAACCGCGGTAGCGCTCCCAGTCGGTTACGGTGCGCCCGAACGCGTCGAGTTCGATGCGTGCCATGTTCGTGTAGTGGTCGACAACCTCTGAGCCGAACGTGTCTACGATCCAAGCGCTCGAACGCCACAGCTCCAGGGCATCAGCGAGGGTTGAGGGAACCCGGTCCAGACCGGCTGTGTAGGCATCGCCCCCGAACCCTGGCCCAAGTTCGAGTCCGCGAGAGATGCCGTCGAGCCCGGCGGCCACCATCCCAGCAACCGCCAGGTACGGATTGACGTCGCCGCCGGGCACTCGGTTCTCCAGCCGCAACGACCCACCGCGGCCCACCAGTCGGAACGCGCAGGTGCGGTTGTCGCTGCCCCAGGCGATCGCGGTTGGCGCGAATGATCCCTCGGCGAATCGCTTGTACGAGTTAATGTTAGGGGCGAACAGCAGCGTGAGTTCGGCGATGTGAGCAAGCTGACCGGCGATGAACGAGCGACCGAGGCGGCTCAGGCCGTGTTCCGGATCGTCGTTGGAGGCCATCACCATGGAGCCGTCTTCGCCGCGGAACGACAGGTGGATATGGCAGGAGTTGCCTTCGCGTTCGTTGAACTTGGCCATGAAGGAGATGGACTGCCCGTGCGCAGCCGCGATGTCCTTGGCGCCGGTCTTGTAAACGACGTGGTTGTCGCAGGTGGTCATCGCGTCGGCGTATTTGAAAGCGATCTCGTGCTGGCCGAGGTTGCACTCGCCCTTGACGGATTCGACCGTGAGGCCCGCGGCGGCCATCCCCAGACGGATCTCGCGCAGCAGCGGCTCGACTCGAGATCCGCCGATGATCGAGTAGTCCACGTTGTACAAGTTGCCCGGAGTCAGATCCCGATAGCCGCTGGTCCAGGCCTGCTCGTAGGTGTCGCGGAAGACCAGGAACTCCAGTTCGGTGCCGACAAAGGCCGTCATTCCCTGCTCGGCCAGCCGCTGCAGTTGGAGCTCCAGGATTTGTCGCGGCGAAGCGACGACGGGCTTGCCGTCGAGCCACAGCACGTCGGCCAACACCAGCGCGGCTCCCGGTTGCCAAGGCACCCGACGCAAGGTCGACATATCGGGACGCAGCGCGAAGTCTCCGTAGCCGGTGTTCCACGAGGACATCGCGTAGCCGTCCACGGTGTTCATATCCACATCGACGGCCAGTAGGTAGTTGCACCCCTCGGTACCGTGATGCAGTACGTCATCGAGGAAGAACTGGCCGTGGATCCGCTTTCCGACCAGGCGCCCCTGCATGTCCGTCATCGCCACGATGACCGTGTCAATGGCCCCGGATTTGATGTCGGTTCGCAGAGTCTGGACGGTGAGTGTCCGCTCGCCCTGGGACTGCGTGGTCATGGGTCCTCCGTGGCTGTCTGGCGTACGACGCAGGGATGTGGGGGTGATTTCCCGGATGACACTACCGCCGCGGTGACCTGGACCCGTCGTTCTCCCGAGGGATCACGTTTTCGATCATCAATCCTCGGGTGTTGGGGGCAAGCTCGCAGACCCGACACACGACCCCGGCAGGGTCTGCTCCTCCCGCCATATGTCGGTGGGTCACACCCGCAGCGCAATATCTGCGGCGCTAACGCGTGGAAGCGCCGGCCTGGTCCCGCAGGGATTGGACCGACGACTCAGCGTGCTCCAGGGTCTGCAGGTCTGGTCGCACCAGGACGTCGATAGAGTTCGCCGCCAGCACGTACAGCGGACCACCCGCCGGGATCTGCGCGCGTATGACGACTCGGTCGGCCCCGTGTTTGGCCACCGCGACCGCGAGGTTGATGGCGCGTCCGGGGTCCGCAGCGAGTGTTGGGCTCTGCAGGATCAGGGTGCCACCATCGGGGGGCTGGCCCTGGGCATCGAGCATCAGCAGTGCGTACGAATCCGCTGTGGCCAGGTCGTCGGCGATCGTGTTCTTGTCTGCCTGTAAGGGGACAGCGATGGTAAACCAATGTGCCTCGTCCGCGACCAACTCGACCTGGACGGACTCGACGTTCTGGACCGCCGCCTTGACCGAATCCCGGACCTCCTGCGCGCACTGCTCTGCCTCCAACAGGTCGAGGGATTCGGGCACCAGCGACATCTGCAGGAACCGGTAGCTGCCCGAGTTGCGGCCGTCCACCCGCACGACTCGCCGAACCCGCGGATCTGCCTGCGCGGTGGTTGTCGCTTTGTCCAATACGTCCTGTTCGACGGAGGCGTCGAGCAGGACCTTGAAGGCGTTGACCGCGACCTGAACCCCGGACCACGCCAGGATCGCCGCGATCGCCAGCGCCATCAGGGAGTCGACGTAGGGGACGCCGGCAGCGTTCAGGGCGAGCCCGACGACCACCCCGGCGCTGGCGATGGTGTCGGTCCAGGAATGGCGTGAATCTGCCAACAGGCTGGGTGAGTTCTCCCGCTTGCCGACCCGTCCTTTGTTCCATGCCAGGAGTCCAGTGATCAGTGCCACGACAGCCATCGTCGTCATCGCCACCCATGGACTGCTGATCGTCTCCTGGGCGCTGAGCAGATCGCCGATGGATTCCTTGGCCAGTTCGTAGGCGCTGTAAAGGATCAGTACGGCGATGGCCACCGTGACGATGTTCTCGATCTTGTACAGGCCGTAGGGGAAGTCCCTGCTGCGGCGCTGGGACAACTTCAGGCCGATGATCACGGCGATCGACGTGATGATGTCGACGCAGGTGTCGATGCCTTCGGCCAGCACGGACACGCTTCCGGAAAGCAGGGCCACGGAGATCATCCCGGCGGCCATGAATACCGACGCGATGACGGCGATCGCCTCCGCCTTCTCGGTCGGTTCCATCCGCCGCAGGAACTTCATCGGGCATGCTTCCCTGCCGGCGTCAGGGCAGCAAACTCCGCCTTGGCGCCGTCCAGGTCGTCGATTGACGGCCTGACCACGATGTCGATCGCATACGCCTGCAGGGTCTGGCGGACTTCGAGGTCGGCGATGTCATTCCTGACCAGCAACTCGGCCACCGAGCGCCGCCCCAGAAACACAGCGAGGTGAACGCCTGCTCCTTCGGACAAACCCACGGCAGGATTGGCGACTACGTCGGCTGGCCCGCTGACCCTTCCGTTGTCGATCTCCAGAATCGCCACCTTGGCGGCTGTCTCGAACCGCTGAGCGAGCCTGTCGTCGGAGCCCAGCAGAATCGCCGCATCGCGGGTCCCGGTCGGGGCGCCGAACTCGATGCTGACACTGTCGATGTCCGGTAGGGCGGCCTTCAGTCGTCGTTCCAGATCGCCCGCAGCGGCCCCGGCTTGCGCCAGATCGTGTGCCGCAGGCTGCACCACCAGATGCAGGAAGGCAAAGGATCCCGAGTTCCTGCCATCGACGGCGAGGACATCCCGGATTCCGGGGTCCGCCTCGGCGATGGCTCTGGCTCTGGCCAGCACGTCACGGCTGACCGAGGCGTCCAGCAGCACCCGCAATGCGTTACGGAAGATCTGTACCCCGACGACCACCAAGAAGGCTGCGACGAGCAGGCCGGCGATCGCGTCCACCATGGGTACGCCAGCGATGTCCAGGGTTAGGGCGACCCCGATGACGATGAGGGCCACGGCGTCGGCGAATGAGAAGTACGCGTCCGCCTCCAGACTCGGGCACCCCTCGACCCTGTCCACTCGCCGTTTGTACAAGCCCATCGCGGTGGCCAGTACCGCGGCCGCCAGGAAGAACGGCAAGGCGTACTTGGGGTCGCTCGAGAAGATGTACGTTCCGTCCAGGTGGGCCAGCGACACTCTTGCGAGCTCGTAGGCGAGGACCAGCACGGTGATACCGACAATCGCGGCGATGATGTTCTCAAGCTTGTACAGGCCGTCAGGAAAGGTCGAAGTGTGCTTCCTGGAGAGCCTGATTCCGACCAGGATGAAAGCTGCCATCACGCCTCGGCCGACGGAGAGCACGCCGCCGCCGGTCATGGAGACCGCTTGCAGCGACACACCCCAGATGATCAGCACGATTCCGAAGCTGGTCGACAGGACCGCCGCGATTGCGGCCGCCCGCTGACTCTTCGTCAGTCGGCTCATGGTCTGCTTCGGGGCAGCCACAGTGCCTCCTGTCTGATCGGTGCCTGTCTTTGGCGCCCTCGTAGGTCCCGCCCTGCTGTCGTCGAACTGAATATAGACCCGCAACCGAGTCGCTCTCCGGCCCGACTCCGCGCCTGCCCTCTGTGCATTCTGCAATGATCGAGACCGGACGGGGTCGAATGTGAGGTGAGTGCAGTGGCGGGTTTGGGAATGAACCGGGCCGCGGACCGCGTCGTGGTGTTGGGCTCGGCTAACGCGGATTTGATCGTGCGGGTGGAACGACCCCCGCGAGTGGGCGAGACCGTCATCGGGGCGGACCTGGTCACGCTTGCCGGTGGCAAGGGTGCTAACCAAGCCGCGGCCGCTGGTCGGCTTGCAGATGATGTCTTGTTTGTCGGCTGTGTGGGTCGGGATTCGCTCGGGGACCTGGTCCTGAAGGCACTCGATGATGCCGGGGTCAACACCAGCCGGGTCGCTCGGGTGGCAGCGCCCACCGGGGTAGCTTTCATCACGGTCGGCGCGGACGGAGACAACAGCATCGTCGTGGCTCCTGGGGCAAACCACTGCGTGGGTTTCGCCGAGGTTGATGGCTTGGCGGACCTGTTGGATGAGCGGACAATCCTCGTCCTGCAGTTAGAGCTGCCCACCACGGTCGTGGAGCGTGCCGTGTCGATGGCCTCCGAGCGAGGTTCCCGGGTGCTGCTCAACCTGGCTCCGGCAACGTCCGTGTCCGCTGCGGCCCTGGGCAACACTGATGTGCTGATCGTGAACGAGACGGAATCGGAGTTCCTTCTGGGGGGTCGGCTTCCCAACGAATGGGCTGAGGTGACCGAACAATTGCGCCGCCTCGGGCCCACGTGCGTCGTGGTGACCATCGGACCTGACGGGGCGGTCGCCAACGACGCGGGCACGGTCGTCCAAGTCGGCGCGCCTGTCGTGCCGGTAGTTGATACCACTGGAGCGGGCGATGCTTTCGTCGGCGCACTGGCGGTGCGCCTGGCTTCGGGCGAGACGCTGTTCGATGCGGCCGAGTTTGCCGTCCGTGCTGCGAGTTCGACTGTTCAGTTTCGCGGCGCCCAGCCGTCATATGTGGGCTTGAGTCGCCTGCTCCCCGACGATGGAGCCACGCCGTGACCCAGCGTCGGATCGGAGCATTCGCATGACCGGCGTGCAGCAGCCGTCAGCTCCACTGCGTGTGCTGGTCGACTGCGATCCAGCGACGGGCATCCGCAACCGGGACGTTGATGACGGGTTGGCCCTGCTGATGCTGCTGGCCGCGCCGAATGTGGTGGTGGAAGGAATCACCGTGTGCTTCGGCAACGTCAAGGCCGATGTCGGTTTCGGGGTGGCTACCGACCTGCTTGAGCGGGTGGACGCGAAGGTGCCGTTGATCAAAGGTGCGGGCAGTCGCGATGAGCTCGGGAAGTCCAATCCGGCAGTCGACTACCTGATCGACGCCGTTCGTCACTCGCCCGGCGAACTCACGCTGCTGACCCTTGCGCCACTGACGAATGTGGCCACCGCGATGAGACTGGACCCGACTTTCGCACCGAATCTGAAGGAACTCGTCGTCATGGGCGGTTCGGTAGGGTTTAGGCCGTTCGCCTGGTTCGGCGAGCTCAACTTCCGCTGGGACGCCTGCGCGGCAGCTGCGGTGATTGCCACCCGGATTCCGAAGTCGCTGATCACCATGGATGTCTGCGCTTGCGGCGTGTTCCGGCAGCAGCAGTTGGACGTGCTCAGGGGTCGCGACGGCGGTTTGGCCGACTATCTGGTGGCGGCCCTGGCGCCGTGGCTGAGTCTGAACCGCAAGTTCTTCTTCCGCGCACAAGGATTCTTCCCCTGGGATGTTGTCGCGGCCGCGTATCTCGTCGACCGGAGCCTGTTTGTCGCCGACTCGGGTCGAGGACACGCGATGACGCTGTCGGTGCAGCAAACCGGACTTCGGGCCGGGCGGTTGCTGAATGTCGCGGCCGCCCCCGGCCCTCAGTTGCACAGCGGTGTGAGGCCAACCGGCGGTCAGCGCGGGGTACCCGTCGAGGTGCCGCAGACGCTGGATAGGCAGCGGTTCATGGCCTTGTTCATGCAGTCTTTGTTGCATTTCTGCTGAGCGCTGCGACCCTGGCGCGAGGTTCACCCCGGCGGTGAGGTCGGCCCGCTTTGGAGGGGATCTGGGCGTACCGTGAATTGCATGGACACACGGTTTCGGCGGGCCCTGATCAGGGTGCTGGCGCTGGCGCTCATCCTGACTGTCTCGGGCGGGTTTGCCATGGCGGCTGCGCAGGCTGATCAGGCTGATCAGGCTGATCAGGGCAGTGATGCTCAGGGTGGCCGGATCGTCGCCGAGCGGGCCGCGACCGTGGTCGACTACTCGGGTGTGATCGCGACAATGCGCGACGAGATTCCAAAGGTGCTGGCCACCACCGGAACCGTCGGTGCCACGGTCGCGCTGGTCGACGGCGATCGCGTGGTGTGGACCGAGGGTTTTGGTTTCGCCGATAAAGCAACAGGCAAACCGGTGACCGCCGACACGCTGTTCCACATCGGCTCGCTGTCCAAGACGTTCACCGCCGTCGCGGTGATGCAATTGGTGCAGCGCGGCAAGGTCAAGCTCGATGCTCCGTTGGCGAGGTACGTGCCGGAGTTCCGGCTGCTGCCGCGGTACCGCAGCAATGCCATCACGGTGCGGACGGTGCTGGATCACCATTCCGGGGTTCCCGGCGACGTCTTCAATGGCTTATTCACCAACTACCGGACCAACCCTGGCTACCGGGCCTGGCTGGTGAAGGCGCTGGCGAACATGTATCCCGAGCGGCCAGTCAACACGGTGTGGGCGTACAACAACTCCGGCTTCGTGCTGCTGCAGAACCTCGTCGAGCACGTCACCGGGATGTCGTTCCGCAAGTACACACGTACCCGCCTGTTCGCGCCGATGGCTATGCCAGACTCAAGCTTCGATGACTCCCTGGCGAGCAATGCTTCGCTGACTAGGAACTACGCGGTTGCTGTGGCTGCCGACGG
>JBAXOQ010000170.1:0-9330 GCA_037133175.1 Actinomycetes bacterium | reverse complement strand
ACCACCTGCGGAATCACCGCCACCAAGGCCGGGGACACCAACTACAACCCGGTCAACTCACCGGAACAGACCGTCACAGTGGGCAAAGCCAACCAGACGATCGATTTCACACCGCCGCCCAACACCACCCTCGCCACAGCAACAGTCTCAGTGAGCGGTACTGCCACCTCTGGACTACCGGTCACGTTCTCAACAGCCACACCGGCGGTGTGCACTGTGTCCGGCACCACCGTCACCCTGGTTACGGTCGGCACCTGCACTCTGCACGCGAACCAGGCTGGCAATAGCACCTACAACGCGGCACCGCAAAAGGACGGCACATTCCACATCGCCATAAACCCCGCGCTGATCCCCACATTTGACACTCCGGTCCCGACAACCGATGGATTCACCGTCCACATCACCAATTACGACCCGGCATTCACCTGGGCCGGCACCGCCACCGGCGGCGGCTCGGTCACCATCACCAACTCCGGCCTGGTCACGGTCTCTGGCCTTCCCGCCGCGGCCACGTCCACCGCCACCATCACCACCAGCCGAGCGGACTACGAAGACGGGTCGGCCTCAGTCGTCGGGAACGGTGCCGCTGCCGACACGGCCACGGTGAGTCTGGTCGGCCTGCCGGAGCAGACGGTCATCGGAGAGCAGGTGACGGTCAATGTGGTGATCACCGACGGACGGATGGTGCAAAGATCCAAACCAGCGACAACGCAACGGGATGCTCGTACCACCTCGGGAATCGTCGGCAGCGCCATCGTCAAGCTGAACGGCAACTACGCCTGCACGGCGCCGATATCAAACGGTCACGGATCATGCGTGGCAAGAGTCACGACCGCCGGCAAGCTGACCTTCACCGCGACCTTCACTGGAACCATCAACGGAACAGCCACCACGTCCGCCGCGCCAGCGGTTCAAACGGCGACCTCCGCCAAAGTCGCGATCACGAAGTCCCGTGCCACCATCAGACGATGCCGAATGGTCGTGAGCCTGAATGGCCTGGACTTCAAAGCAGGTCGACCCATCACGATCTGGGTGAGGGTGCAGCAGCGGTGGGTCAAGGTTGCGGCAACACGGTCGGGACCCGCCAAGACTTGGGTCGTCAGGTTCTTCACGAATCGTTCTCAGCTCCAAGTCATAGCAAGAGATGCTGGCAGCAGTAGCGCGCCCATCACCGTCAAAGTTCGTCCTGCAAGTCCGCAGATGGTGCGCGGGGACTGCTGACAAGCCCACCCCCGCGGAACCCTGCCATCCGCGCCGATGATCTGTAGTGTGGGCGAGTCGTTCACTGGCCGCCCTGCCCAACAGAGGAGCATGCCCGATGGCTACTCAGACCCTGTCAATTGTGCTGGTACTCATCGCGGCCGCGGTCGAAGCCTTGAGTAACGTGCTGCAGCACAAGGCTGCCAACAGCAGCAAGCGCGAACCCGGGCACAGCGAGGCCGGGGCGGTGCTGAGGACACTCAAGAAGCCGCTCTTCCTACTCGGATTTTTGCTGATGATCGTCGGCTACGCCTTCCATGTCGCGTCACTGGGATTCGGGGTGCTCGCAGTCATCCAGGTCATCTTCGTGACGCAGCTCGTGTTCGTGTTGCCGTTCTCGAAGATGGTCAGCAAGACGCACATCTCGCCTAGCGACTGGGGCGGAGCAGCCGTCGTGACCCTCGGAATCGCAGCGTTCGTGGCAATCGCCCAGCCCACCGCCGGTGACAGCAACGCCGCCGGATTGCGCTGGCTGGTAGCTATCGGCGTGATCTCACTGCTGTGCCTGATCGTGATCGTCTTGGGATACCGGATGACCGGCGCGGCCCGCGCGGCCCTTATCGGGGTATCCGGCGGTCTGATCAACGGACTGGTGGCACCGCTCACCAAAGGGACCATCAATTCGGCGTCCAACGGAGTCGGCGCGCTTTTCTCAAGTTGGTTCATCTATGTGACCCTGATCGCCGCACTGCTTGGGGTGCTGTTCCCGCTGATGGCATTTAGGGCCGGGCCGATCACCGCATCGTTCCCTGCGGTGATGTCGCTGAACCCGATCGTGGCGACCATCTTGGGCGTCTACCTGTTCGGCGAGACGCTGACGAGCAGCGCAATCGGCATCGTGCTCATGATCGTCTCGGCGATCGTCATCTTCGTCGGGATCGTCTGGCTGTCGCGATCCAAGGCGATCGCGGACGCTTTCGAAGACCACGACGACGATCCGACCGATGCAGCCGCGACGGCAACCCTGCTCTAGAACTACTCAACAAACCCCAACGGAGGAACGGCGCCGCCTCAGTTGTAGCGGGCCTCGACTCCCCTGGATTCGCCGCGGTTGGCAACCGCCCAGCGCAGATCGGCCAGGAACTCGTCGGCCACCTGAGCGTGCAGCGGCGAGATCATCATGTGCAGGCCGTTCGGATTGGTGTTTCGGTCCAGGTTCCAACCCCGATCATCCATCAAGTCGCATACCGCGTAGGTATCGATGGTGTCAGAGGTGAACGTCAGCAGCGGCCCGATCGGCTTGCCCATGATCCGCAGTCCGGGGATGGCCTCGATCCCAGCCTTGATCTTCTCAGTCGTCGCCATCAGTCCGGCCATGAGGTCTAAGTAGCCGTCCATGCCCAGGTAGTTGGTGATCGCGTACGCCGCCGCGATCGGCCCGGCAGGTCGCGCGCCTGCCACCGTCGGGGTTCCGTACAGCCCTGACGGCCAATCCATGTACAGGAAGTACTGGTACCCGATCCACTCCGACATCCGATGCAGGATCACCGAAGCACCCTTGACCGTGTAGCCGTACTTGTGAACGTCGCAGGACATCTCGGTGACACCAGGGAGCCGGAAGTCGAACGGCGGGACCTCGTAGCCGAGCCGCTCCATGAACGGCAGCACGAACGAGCCGACGCACGAGTCGGAGTGGAACGCCACGCCCCGCTGCAGAGCCATGGTGGACAGGTCCTCGATCGGATCCATCACGCCGTGCGGGTATCCATAGGCAGATCCGACAACCAACACCGTGTTGTCATCGACCGCTTCAGCCATCGCGTCGACGTCGGCAGTGAACTCCGCCGTGATCGGGATGGCGCGCGCCTCAAGCTCCAGATAGTGGGCCGCCTTGGCGAACGCCGCGTGCGCCGAGGTGGGGTACACGATGTTCCCTGCACCCACCGGCACACCGCGTTCCTTGCGGGCGCGATCGCGGTTGACCAGCACGGACATGAGGATCGATTCCGAACCGCCGCTGGCCATCGTCCCGCCGCCGGCCGCTGGCAGATTGACCAGAGCGCCAGTGTTAGCGACGATGTCCGCCTCCATCACCTGCAGGCTTGGAAACCGGATCGGGTTCAGGGCGTTCTCGTACAGATAGAGGTTGTTGGCCTCCATCAGAACCTCGTCAACATCGTCCCTGCCAGTCGGGTAAATCAAGCTGAAGGTCTTGCCCTGATCCCACTTGGCATCGCGCGTCTTCGTCTGGCGAATCCGGGCGAACAGCTCGTCCCGCGGCGTCCCGTGCTCTGGCAAAGGCAACGGCCTATCCCTTCAACTTGGCGTCTGGGCTCAGAGCCCGATCAGGAGGTCGCACCCTCAAACAGTGCGGTGAGGTCTAATGATGGAACATGCCGCTCGCTGGCCAGCGACACGTACTTGCGCGCTAAGGCGTCTTTCCCGAATCCAAGTACGGTGCTGAGCAGTCCGATCGCCTCGGGCAGGTCTGCGGTATCCACCGTAGAGATCACCCGTCGCCACATCGCTTCCTCCAGTGCGTTGTACGCAGTCTGCACTTCGGAGATGTCGAAGCCCTGGTTGAAACGTTCTCCGGCGATCTGTTCGGAGTACGCGCTCACACCGGCCAGATTGCGAGTCGATATGGCGCTGACGACCAGCGAGAACAAGTCAGCCAGGCGTTGGCGGGTGAAGGCCTCCCCTGCCGATTCGTAGTGCACAGCGTTCGAGCGCTGAAGCGCCGAGTACGCCTCATCAAGCACACTCTGCTCGTTTTCGGTCAGCAATTCAGCGAGATTCATAATGGGCACGCCTCCAGGGGTTCCTTCTGATCCTCTCATACACGACAGCGTCGAAGGCCGGGTTCGGACGAGCCAGCTCAGACCCAGCGGGCTCACACCAGGCCAAGGTCCGCTCTGAGCCGTTCGGGGTCCATGGCGCCCGGTCCGGCCGCGGACGGGAACGAATCGATCAAGCGGATCACGTCCTGGCGCCGGGTCGGATCGGCCGCCGCCTCGCGGGGCGTGGCACCAGACAGCGCCGGAATCGACTGGTCAAGCCACTTCACCTCGCACTCCCGCACGACTTGAGCAAGCAGCTGCTGCACCGCCGGGTCCTGCTGGTCGAGTAAGCCTGCCGAAGTGTCGTCGTCCAGGTCATCATCGTCGGTCTCGGGTAGCTGACCGAACGGAGTACGCGATTCGGAGACCACCTGCGCCTGCGGCTGCAGGCCGATCACTGTGTCTAGCACCCGGTCGAGGCGGGATTCGCTGTTGGTCTCGATGGATAACTCATCGCCGCTCAGCCGAAGGAACGCCCGCACCCGGGTCGCGCCGTGGGTCTGCACGTTCTCAACCCACTCGCCCTCCGACGATTCGTCGCTTTCGTACGCCTCGTCGAGACGGGCTGCCATCGCGGCCGGGTCGGGGATGTGCAGGGTGGCCTGGCAGAACATCAACGGTTCGCCCTCGGTGTTCTGCAGGGTGGGCGGCGCGTAGCGCGCGGACAAGAAATCCACCAACTCCACCGGGTCGGGCTCGGAGTCCAGCAGCTCCATCAGGCCGGTTCGCTGGTACAGCGCCACAGGCTCGATGCCACCGAACACCTGCACGGAATCGACGCACGGCAGCAACCGGGCACAGATCAGATCGCCGACCTTGAGTTGCCTGCTGGCCGATCGTTCCTGCACCACCTGACGCTCGCCGGTGCGCAGGTCGCGGGCCTCAAACCCCTGTCCGGGACGTACCGCCTCCACCTCATACACCGACCGCTCGATCAGCGCCCACTGCTGCGCCAGCAGCAACTCGTCGGCCGGAAGCAGCACGCCGCGGTCCATAAGGAACTGATCCAGCGCACCACCCTCAGACAGCACCGTGTCTGCGACCAACGGATCGGTCAGGGCCGCCCTGAAAGCGTCGGGGCGATCCCAGAACTGCGCACGAGCCTGCGCCACCTCGTAAATCTCTTCATGCCACGGACCGTCGCTGAGGAACCGCCCGATCTTGTGGTGGAGCCAATCCACCCGCAGGACCAGCGGCGCTGTCTCCTTCCCCAGATGGCAGCGCTTGTACCTGCGTCCAGAGCCGCACCAGCACGGCTCCTTGCTGCCCAGGTCCCGGTGCGCCGCCGCCTGATAGCGCTCGAGCACCTCGACGAGTTCCTCATCCGCGTCCTGCCCGGCGCGGCGCAGATACGCCAGACCGGCAGTGGTATCGCCCCGGTCCGACGCATAGCGCGCCAAGTCGTTCAAGACCGCGATGTGATCGGAGTCCACATCAAAGGCCTGCCGCAGCAGGCTCTCGGCGGCCAGGACCTGCCCAAACCGTTCACAGGCCTTGGCCTGCGTCCACCGCAGGTTGGCCAGCGCTGCTCGGGGTGCGTGCGACTCCAACGCCCCAGCCAGCACGGCCAGAACCAGAGCTCCACCGTCGTCGGCGTCCGGTCCGATAGCCGACCAGATCAACGCCTCGGCGGCAGCGGGGTTGGTGAAGTCCCGAAGCAGGCCGCGCACCGAATCCTGCCCGCTGCCAGCGCCAACGGCCCCGGATTCGTCCCGGGCGCCGCCCGGTTGGTTCAGCAGGTCGGCAATCGCCAGCCTGGTCTGTGGCATGACCTCCGCGAGCGCCCCAGCGTCGTCCAGCTCAGCGTCGTCCAGCTCAGCGTCGTCCAGCTCAGCGTCGTCCAGGGAGACGAGCGCCCCGGCGATGAGGTCGGCCACCTTTTCGAATAGACCGAGCAGACCGTCCACTGCTTCTGCCTGCTCGGTGGACAGATCGAACTTGAGCCTGATCCCCCGCGCGCGCTGCTGGGCTGACCAGTCGACGAGGTCGAGCTCAGGCGGGGCAAGCCACCCGTCATCGTGGCCGAACCCGGCCGTGTCAAGGGCTTCGCCAAGCGGTGTTGTCAGCGTGCGAAAAAGTCCCTGCGACTCAGCCATCGCGCTCCAGAGTGCGACATCAAAATCCATCGGAGCGTCGTGGTCTAGGCGCTGCTCTAGGGCATCGGCGATGGCGCCGGTCAGCTCAGTGGAATCTGGGACCTGCGGGCCCACATCAACGCGGACGACGTCAAGTCCGCCGCGGGCGAACCTTAGGCCAACCAAGTCCCCAGGTGCCAGACCGAGACTGGTCAGCAGCCCCGCGGGGAGCAGCAGCGCGCCGCCTTCTGCAAGCACTCCGCCAGGGATGCCGCGGTCGCGGTGCAGCACATGGTCCTCACAGGTACAGGTAGGCATGACCTCAAGAAAAGTCCCGTCCCGCAGCCGGGCGAACTCCCGGTCCTCCAGCAGCTCCGCCATCGGCTGGAAGTCCGGCGCGATCTCCAGCACGTCGTACCCACACTCGACCGCTGTGAGCCGATGGGTGAACATCCGCCCGTCGAGCAACGCCGGCAGCAGCACCATGCGCTCGTCCGGCAGGTCTACAATCCATAACAGATCATCGGAATCCAGGGCTTCTTCGAGTATCCCTGCCGGGTCGTCACCCAGATCCACTCCGAGGTCCAGCAGCGCATCCTCGAGTTTCTCGTAGCCCATCGCCTGGCCGTCGCTCAGAACAGTCAAGATCGCCTTGGAAACTGCACCTTCGTCCGTCGTCATGGGAACAGAACTTACGTTGCGGGCTGAGCCGCGGATGAACCGCTCCCGCGGTTGGTGAGCCGGTCGAGCGACTTGGTGTGCGCGAAGGTCGGCGGTTGGGGTCGACCTCAATACCCTCAACTTAGGGGTCGGGGTTGATGGGTAGTGGGAGCAGGGCGAGGGTGAGGTGTCCTCGTGGTGGGGGGCGTTTGGCGGGGTCGGCTGGTTTGGCCGGGTAGCGGTGGCTTCGTTTGGCCTGGCGTGGGTTGGACCGGCCGTGTCGTACCCGGTTGAGGACGTTGGCGATGCTCATCAGCCAGGCTGCTGGCAAGGTGGTGACCGGTTGGTCAGGGGGGAAAAGCGGCCTGGTCACCGACCTGGCCGCGGATTGCGTCGAGCGCGTTGACGAAGGACAGCCGTAGTGGGTCTCGTTCGGTGAGGCTGGCGGCGGCGCAGATCACGTCACGGACGGCGTGGTAGGCGCATAGCAACGCCCAGCATTCCTGTTCGGCACCGTCGGGGGTTTTCGAGCGCAGCACCACACCGTTGCCTTTGAGTCCGGATTTGAGGGCCCCGATCGCTGTTTCGATCGCCCAGCGTTCGTGGTACAGCGCGGCGAGTTCTTCGGCGGGGGCTTGGTCGGGATCGAGCAAGGTGGTGGCCAGGGTGAAGGTGTCGGTGACCTGCCCGTCGGGGTCGTGCAGGTGGTATTTGATGATCCGCACGCTCAGGTCCGGCGCCCCGGCGCGGGCCAACGGTCTGGGGGCGTGCAGCCGGGACAGGTAGGTGCCGTCGGCGAGCACCTCGTCCACGGGTAGCGCGAAGCTGGCGCCGATGCGCCACAGCAGCGCCGCACCAGTGGCTGCCGCATCGCGCCAGAGCTCATAGCCGGGGAAGTTGCGGTCGGCCAACACCAGCATCTGCGGGTTCAAACAGGTCAAAAGCCCAGCGGTCAGGGTCTTCTCCCCGGTGCTGTATGGGCCCACCGCCGCTGCAATCAGCGCCCTGGTGCCGCACTCGGCCACCACCACCAACCGCAACTGCGGGAACCCGCCCCGCAGCCGCTGACCTGCCTCGTTCTTGGTGCTCGGGCCACCGAAACGTTCCCAGTTCGCCGCGGTGTCCTGCACATCCAAGGTGCTGCCGTCCACGCTGGTCACGCGCAGTCCCCGCCAGAACGCACCAGCGGTTTCCGGACCGGCAAGCGGACCGGCCACCGCCTCGAACAGCAACCGCAACGGCACCGGACCCAACCGGCTCCGAGCCCGCGATAGTGCTTCCTCCGACGGCATCCTCACCGGCACCCCACGCCCAGCCCACGTCAAAGTGCCTGCGAGCTTGCGCATCACCCGCGGCCCACCCATATCCATGAACAACGCCAACGCCAACACGTAATACACGACCAGCCACGCCGGCAACATCCGCAAACGCTGCTCACGGGCACCGGCCGCCTCAACGACCGCCTCCACCGTCGCCCGCGGGAACGCCTTCGCCAACAACCCCACACTGATCTGATCGGCTAAACCGACCTCGTCACGCACCACCTGCTGCCCAGCTCGCGCCATACAACCATCTTACACCCATGTAACTCTAAGTTGAGGGTATTGGGGTCGACCTGCCCGGGCGATCGGGAAATCTCCTGCCGAAAAGGGCGGGGATCGACCGATTCCCAGCACAAACGTCTGAGTCTGATCGGCCAAGCGAAGCTGACGTTGGGCCTGCGTAGCCCGGCGAGGGCGACCTCCTGGCAGTTCAGGCGCACAAGGCGTGGTGGAGTTGGTGCTCCAATGAGGTGAATTGCCGAAGCGATCTGAGACCGTCTGCGTCGGGGGTGGGGTCGGGCGGGTCGAGGTCGACGGGTTCGTCGAGCCACCAGGGGCCGGGTGAATGATCATCGGTCCAGGGATGGTCGACCAGGTGGTCTCCGGCGCGCTGTTCGGGCGGCGGGGCGGGGAATAGGTCGACCGGGTCGTGTCCTGACAGCCCAGACCGATGTTCCACGACGAAGGGATCGTCGGCGAACGGCTCGCCGGGCAAACCCGTGCCGTCGTCAGGGCTAACCGGGTCGAACCGACCCGCCGGGTGATCGTCGACATGACTGTCGGGTTGGCTGGCAATGTCGGTGAGGTGTTCGGGGTGGTGTGGGTATTTGTGGCCGGTGGGGGAGGTCCAGTCGCAGGTTCCGTCGGGTTGGGAGTCGGTGATGGACCACAATCCGGCGGTCTTGATCGCGTGGTGTTTTCGGCAGACCGGACCAAGATTTTGCCGGGTCGTGCCCGGTCCGACGTCGGGGTCGGGGTGGTGGAACGGGTCGGCGTGGTCGAGTTCGGTGATGGCCCCATCGGCGCGGGCTGAGCACCCCGGGAAGCGGCAGTACACATCCCGGGCCTTGATGAATTCCCGCAACGCCACCGACGGGCGATAGGTGCGCCGGCCGGCGTCCAACAACGCCCCGGTGGTCGGATCAGTCACCCACCGCACCCAGGTGCCGTCGGCGGCCAGCGCCCTTGCGACTGAGGCTGGGACCGGGCCGTAGCCGGGCAGTTCGCCGGGAT
>JBAXOQ010000169.1:0-9378 GCA_037133175.1 Actinomycetes bacterium | reverse complement strand
GGACAGGAACGATCTTCGGTCCAACCCCAACCACCTGCTGCCGTCGGGGGAACCCTCGAACATGATCTCCCCACTGACGTCGTTGCCCAAAGCCAAGTCGGTCGCCCGACAATCGACCTGACCGAACAAGTCATGGGTCAGCTCGATGCGACGCCCATCGTCAAGGGCCACGATCGCCGACACTCGCCAGCCCTGCCCGGACCACGGCCGGTGACGCTCGGCAAATGCCCGATCGGCGGCCAGTCCCGCGCCCGGTCCGCGTCGGCGCCCGCACAGCGCGGAGTAGAAGGCGGCATGCCACGACGACTTGCCCGACTCGTTCAGCCCGGTCACCACGGTCATCCCGGGCGCGAGTTCTAGGGTTTGACCGGCCAACGGGCCGAAGGCATGCGCCGTGACCGACTCAATACGCATGGTGGCCGCCGCAGATCATCTCACGTCCAGTTCCTGGTCACGCCCGTCCAACGCCCGCATCCCGGTGATCAGCACCCTGCGTCTGGTGTCGTCGTCCAAGTCGGGCGCGTCCAGCACATCCCGAACGAACTGACCGCGCACCGTCATCTCTGCTCTGATCACGTCGAAGTCGTAGCCGACCGTCACCGCCCCGGCTCGGACGATGAGGGCTGCCAGTCTGCCGTCATCTGCCAGTCTTCCGTCATCTGCCAGTCTGCCGTCATCGACGCCCCCTAGATCGTCGCTGACGTCAACCTCAGGGGCCACTTCACCAACCAGGGTCACCCGGACACTTCCGGACAGGGGTGCGACGGCGTCCGCGACGCGCCGCCTGATGTCGCTGGCGCTGGCGACGCCGTCCAGGCTGACAGTCACATCGTGGACTTCACTGGTGGCCACACTGTGGCGGGATTGACTGATCTGGCCGTTGTCCGCGATGTCGAAGATGACCACCCCGCGGCCGGGAGATTCCCCGAACGACAGCGGGTCAGGGTTGCCCGGATAGGTGTGGCGCAGCCCGTCCCGGGGGGTATGAAAGTGGCCGAGCATTGCCTGGTCCAGACCGGCCGCCTCGATCTGCTCAGCGCGGAACGGCGCGTGCGGCGCCTTGCCCGACTCCTGGAAGCACAACGCTGCCTGCTCCGACCCGTGGAACAGCGCGACGTTGATTCCGCCACGATCGACGCGGAAGTCATCGAGGAACCCATCAGTGTTCGCCGGGGCCCGATGCGCGGCACCCCACAGCGTCAACCCGTCGGCCAGCGGCACCGGTTCGAGTCGGTCCGAGGTAAAGACATGCACGTTCGGCGACCAATCCACCTGGTGGTACAGGGACGCTGACGAGTACCAATCGTGGTTGCCCGGCGCCAGGAAGACCGGCAGATCGACGGCTTCGAACGTCGCCCGCAGGAACGCTGCCGTGTCAGGAGAGCACCGGTCGTGTTCGTAGAGGTCACCGCCGCACAGAACCGCATCGACCGACTGCTCCTGCGCCAAGGCCATGACCTTACCCAAGGTCGTGCGCAACGCGGTTCGCCGAAGACGCGCGCCGGCGCCGGCGAACTTGAAGTGCGTGTCCAGATGCAGGTCAGAGAACAGCAGCAGCCTCATGGTGCCCCCTAACCGAGTTCGACGACTTCGACGACGGATCACTTCCGACGTTGCTAGGACAGTACCCACTGCCCCTGACAATGCCTGCGGGCCTGGGCGGGCCTGGGCCCGCCCGCCTTGCGATCACGTGTTCGTCGGCAGGAACTGGCCGGCCCGACAATAAAAGGAGCAGCCATGGTTTCCCCTGGAGCATCACCTGAGCGATACTTGAGGAGTGTCAACAATGAGCCTGTCAGCGACTGCGGCCGGAGACCATCCCCCCATCCTCGCCGAACGCGACTTCGAAACCACCCTCCATCCCCGCTACCCCGGCCTGCCCATGGTCATCAATGGCAACGGCGCACTCGCGCACGTCATGTCACATGTGTGCGGCGGCGTCATCGGGTACCCGATCACCCCTTCGACGGAGATCTCCGAACTGTTCGAGGCAGCGCGTGCCGAGGGACGGGTCAACGTATGGGGCCGGCACCCATTCTTCTTCGAACCCGAGGGTGAACATTCGGCCCAGAGCGGTGCCCTCGGCGCGGCCCTGACCGGCGGGCAGTTCATTTCCAACGCCTCCTCCAGCCAGGGGATCCTGTACGCGATGGAGTCCCACTACGTCACCGTCGGCAAGAAAATCGGCGGCTTCGTGTTGCATGTCGCCGCCCGGGTGGTGTCAAAACACTCCCTGAACGTCATGGCCGGCCACGACGACGTGTACGCCTTGCTGTCCTCGGGGTACACAATCCTGTTCGGCTCCAACCCGCAGGAGGCCGCCGACCTGGCGGCCATCTCGTACCGGACCTCCGCGCTGTCGCTGATCCCGGTGGCCAACGCGATGGACGGCTTCGCAACCAGCCACATGCTCTGCGAAGCACGACTGCCCGAGCCCGAGCTGTTGCGCGAGTACCTCGGCGACCCGTCCGGGCGGATCGAATCTCCGACCGTGGCACAGGACCTGCTCTTCGGAGCCAAGGGCCGAGTGTTCCAGTTGAACCAGTACCTCGAGCGCCACCACGATGACTTCCACCCAGCCGATGCCGCCCTGCTCGCCGCGCACCTCGATGACATCGCTGAAGCAGTCGAACTCGACAACGACGGCGACCTGGTCGACGACACGCTGGCCTGGGTCCCCGAGGAACTGCACGGCCAATGGCGTCGGCAGTGGGTGAATGCGCTGCAGCGAGGCACGCGTCAGTTGGTCCCTGCCCTCGTCGACGTGAACACCCCCGGCTTGACCGGACCGGTTCAGAATCAACCCGACTTCCAAGCCGGCGCAGTGGACCACCGCACGCACTTCGCCAGCGCGATCCCGTCGCTGGTCCGCCGGTCCATGGACGAGTACTCCGCTCTCACTGGTCGGCATTACTCCCCGGTGCATGCCTACGAATGCGAAGACGCCGACTTCATCATGGTCGGCCTCGGCTCGATCACCGACGACGTGCGCGCGGTGTTGCCCGTCCTGCGCGCCCGCGGCCTGAAGGTCGGAGTTGTCTCAGTCAAGCTGCTGCAGCCCTTCCCTGAAGCAGAACTGGTCGAGGCGCTGGCCGGCGCCAAAGCGGTGACCGTGCTGGAGCGCTCGGACCAGACTGCACTGACGGCGCTGATCACCCAAGCGCTGTTCAAAGCTCGGGCCAACGCCGACAGCCAGCAGTACGACGGCATCCGGGCACTTGACGCCATCCCTCGACTGACCACGGCGATCTTCGGTCTCGGCGGCCACGACGTGCAGCCACGCCACATCATCGCGGCCTTCGACCACATGGCCGGGGGCAACGGGGCACCGTTGATCTACCTCGGTTCGCAGTTCTTCGAGAAGGACCCCTCGGCTGCCATCGGCGCCATCCAATCCCGGCTACGCGAGGCGTATCCGGAGACCGTACTGATGGCTCTGGATACAGAGCCCAACCCGGTTCTACTTCCGCCTTCGGCACTGCGCATCCGCTTCCACTCGGTCGGCGGGTACGGGACCATCGCCACCGGGAAGCTGCTCACCGACATCCTCGCCGGGGTCCTGGACATGCACTCCAAGTCGGCGCCGAAGTACGGCTCCGAGAAGAGCGGCGCACCGACCAACTACTACATCACGCTCAGCCCCGAGCCGGTGCTGATCACCAACGCCGAACTTGAGGACGTCGAGGTGGTGATCTCGCCGGACCACCGGGCATTCATCCACACGAATCCGCTCAAAGGATTGGTCGACGGTGGCACGTTCATCCTGCAGACCAGCCTGACCCCGGAAGAGGTCTGGCGCGAGCTGCCCAGACACGCCCGCAGATCGATCCGGGAGAAGAACATCCACTTCCTGGTGGTGGACGCTTTCGATGTCGCCAAACGGCACGCGCCGACTGCCGACCTTCAGACCAGGATGATGGGGATCGCGTTCATCGGCGCAGTCGTCGGCCACGTCGACCGGGTCTCCGGAGGCGCACCCCCAGAGGCCATCGCCGAGAAGGTGCGCGCCCAGATCGTCAAGAAGTTCGGGGCCAAAGGCAACGCTGTGGTCGAGGGCAACATGTCAGTCATCCGCGACGGCATGGAGGCGACCCGAATCGTCGAATACGACACGCCGCTGTTCCGAGCCATCGACGAGAAACCCCCGATGCTCGCTCCGAGGAGCGTCGCATTGTCCGCGTCGATGTGCGCTGCTGCGGCAAGCACCGCGGGTCTGTTCGACCCTGCGTACTACGAGGACATTGCGGCCCGGCCGTTCCGCGAGGGAACCATCAGCGAGGCCCCCGTGATGCCCGGCGCCGGGCTGTTCATGCCCGCCGGTACCGCCGCCAGCAAGGACAAGGGACTGTTTCGACGCGAGGTCCCGGACTTCGACTTCTCGACCTGCACCGGTTGCATGGAGTGCGCTCTCGCCTGCCCCGACGCAGCCATCCCGAACACCGTTCACGAGATCCACGATCTGCTGCTGACCGGGATAAAGGAGATCAAGGTCACCGAGCCGCAGCGGGAGGCGCTGCGCGCGTACGTCTATCCCCTGGCCGAACACGTCCGCGAGGCCTACCGGCAGGACAAGACCCCACGGGCATTTCATGAGCTCGTCGCCGAGGCGGCCGGGATCCTCCCGACCGGGCAGCCCACGCTGACGCGCAACTTCGATCGTCTCGTCGCCACGCTGTCGACCTACCCGGTCGCTCGCACCCGCCCGTTCTTCGATGCGATGGAGAAGGCAGTCCCGGGCACCGGCGCGCTCTTCTCCGCCACGATCGATCCATGGAAGTGCACCGGCTGCCTGGAGTGCATCGAAGTGTGCGGCCCCGGGTCACTGTCACCACAGAATCAGGACGAGAACCTACTGCTAACACTGCAAGACCGCTTCGAGTTCATGACCTCACTGCCGAACACGCCGGCTAGGTTCTTGGAGGACTCGACGGGTCCGGAAGGCGATCTCAAGCGCCTGATGCTGGACCGACCCAACTACTACTCGACAACTGGCGGCCACGGGGCCTGCCGCGGCTGCGGCGAGGTCACCGCAATCCGGCTGGTCATGGCCACCGCTCATGCCCTAGGCGAGCAGCACCGACGTGCACATCAGCAGGAGCTGGACACACTGCTGACCGGGTTGCACGCCAGGCTCGACACCCTCGGGCTGGACGAGGATGCGCGCCGCGCACGAATCCTCGACCTCATCCCGATTCTGGAGCGACGTCTCTACACCTACGAGGGTGGCCCGACCGGCAACGGCCCGGCACCGATGGTGGTTGCCAACGCCACGGGCTGCAGCAGCGTGTACGCCTCGACCATGCCGTACAACTCGTACATCGACCCCTGGGTGAACAGCTTGTTCCAGGACACCGCCCCGCTGGCCAAGGGCATCTTCGAGGGTATCTGCGCCCAGACCACGCCGGATGTGCGCGCGATGCGCTTGGCCGCGCTCGAACTCGCCGATGGCGCCGACACGACCGATAGCGCCGCGACCGAAAGGGAGCACGAACTGCGAACGCTGTCCTGGCAGCACTTCACCCCAGAGGAACTACGACTGCTGCCCACGGTGCTCACCATCGGGGGCGATGGCGCCAGCTACGACATCGGGTTCGGCGCGATGTCCCGCATTCTGGCCAGCGACACCCCAATCAAGATGCTGGTGCTGGATTCCGGCGCGTACTCCAACACCGGTGGCCAAGCTTCGACCGCGAGCTTCACGGGTCAAGACTCGGACCTTGCCCGCTTCGGTGGTGCCCACAATGGGAAGCACGAGGAGCGCAAGGAACTCGCTTTGCTGGCGTCGTTCCACCCGAACGTTTTCGCGTGTGCAACGAGCACTGCGATCCACGGTCACTTCCTGGCCACCACAGCGGAGTTGCTGGGGTACGCCACCGGTTCGGCCGTGATGAACGTGTACACGCCGTGCGGCTCCGAGCACGGCGTCCCTGAGGCAGCCTCCAACGCCCGGGCCCGGCTCGCGGTTGAAAGTCGGATGCATCCACTGTTCATCCATGACCCCCGGCGCGGCCCGACGCTGCATGATCGGTTTTCGATCGAGGGTAACCCGGACGCCGACAAGATGTGGACCACAAGCACCCTGGAATACATCGACGACGAGGGCCAGCTGCAACTGCTGACCACGCCGCTGACGCCGGCAGTTTTCGCCCTCGGCGAGATTCGGTTCTCCAAGCAGTTCCGCAGGCTGACCCCGGACGAGGAAGCCATCGCCCTGCCGATCGACGAGTACGTCGAACTGCCCATCGCGCAGCGCGCGGCACACCTGCCGTTCGTTCACGCAACCGACGACGACCGGCATCTGATCAAGGTCGTGTGCTCGGCGGCGATCGTCCTGCTGGTCGAGGATCGCCTGCGCTATTGGCAGACGCTGCAGTACCTGTCCGGCGTCCATGCGGCCGCGTTGGCTTCACTGCATCGCCTCGATATCGAGGAACTGCGCATCCGCTACGACGAGGCCATGGCCTCTCGCGAGAGTTCCCTGGACGACATTGCCCGAGCCATGTCGGAGCTCGCGACATCGAGCAAAGCTCCCGCCGGCAGCGGTGGCTTCTCGCCGACGGGCCTTGTGCCGGGGGCCGCGCCGGGGCCAGCCTCAGCACCAGGCGGGGCAGCCGACGGCGCTGCGGGAGCACCGGTCTACATCGACCCCGCCGACGAGACCCTGTGCAACGATTGCGGCACTTGCTACCAGGAATTGCCGCAGTTCTTCGCCAAGACCACCGTGGTCATCGACGGTGAGGCCCGGATCATCGCCAAGGTGATCCCGGGCGCGGCCGACAGTGTCGAGATCACCCCCGAGATTGCCAAACGCATCGACCGGGTCCGGGCAACGTGCGATGCGGAGATCATCCGATGACCGCCGGTGTGGAAGAGACGTCGGCGGATCTGCTCGACCTGCAAGCGGACCTGCTCAAGCGCCGGCTGGCGGCCGACCCGCGTGCCTTCCGGGACATGTTCATCTCGGAGGGCATGGCAGCGGTCGCCTGGGAGTTCAGACAGCCGGAACTCGGTGCTGAGTTCACCGAGAGCCTGTGGTCGATGCTCTCGCGGGGGGACGACAGCAGCACCGTGCTGATGCGCTTCGTGTGGAACCTGCCGCTGGGGGGCAAACGCAAGTTCATCCGGGCGATCGATGCGCACCTGTCGGACCGCTACCCGATGTTCGCCGGCCTGTCGGTGGACTGGCCCGCGAACAACGGCATCGAGCCGTACGTGCGCGATGCCGAGTCCCGCTCCCAGGACTTCGGCTTGGTGAACCAGGGCTACTTTGGCTACCTGGAACAGGGGTACACAGTTCGCGATGTCGACCTGTTGGTATGGCTCGAGGTGCTGCGGGACAAGCAGTGCGAGGAGAAGCCGTGTGAGCTCGGGGTGTTCCTGGCCGATCACCGCGAACCCACGGGCGGCTGCCCTGTGTCGATCCATATTCCGCAAATGATCGAACTCATCGGGACGGGCCGGTTCACCGATGCCCTACGACTGCTTGAGTCGGCCAACCCCTTACCCGACGTCACCGGTCGCGTATGCCCTCAGGAGCTGCAGTGCCAGGGGGTGTGTCTGCTCAAGACGCCGTTGGCGATCGGTCAGCTGGAGTGGTTCCTTCCTGAACGCGAGAAGCTGGTCGACCCGGAGGCCACGGCCCGATCGTTCGCCGGAGTTCGCGATCCCTGGCAGGTGGCGAACAAACCACCGGTGGCCATCATCGGCTCTGGCCCCGCAGGTCTGATCAACGCATACCTGTTGGCGGCGGAGGGATACCCGGTGACGGTGTTCGAGGCGTTTCACGCCCTCGGCGGGGTACTGCGTTACGGGATTCCGGAGTTCCGCCTGCCCAACGACTTGATCGACGACGTGGTGGACAAAATCAGAATGCTGGGCGGCAAGTTCGTGTTGAACTTCGTGGTCGGCAAGACCGCGACGCTGCAGAACCTGCGCGACGCCGGGTTCTCGCGGATCTTCGTCGGAACCGGCGCTGGCCTGCCTCGGTTCATGAACGTTCCCGGCGAGCACCTGCTCAATGTGATGTCCGCCAACGAGTTCCTGACCCGGGTCAATCTGATGCAGGGCTTGCGATCGGACTACGAGACCCCGTTGCCCGAGACGGCAGGCAAACAGGTGATCATCATCGGCGGCGGCAATACCGCCATGGACGCGGCCCGCACCGCCCGACGCCTCGGCGGGAACGTGACAATCGTCTATCGCCGCACTCAGGCCGAGATGCCCGCTCGGGTCGAGGAACTGCACCACGCCCTGGAAGAGGGCATCAAGGTGCAGGTGCTGCGTTCGCCGTCGGAGTTCATCGGAAAGGACGACGGGTTCGTGTCGGCAGCAACCTTGGACGTCATGGAGCTGGGCGAGCCCGATGATTCTGGACGCCGCCGACCGGTGGCCACCGGAGGTTCTGAGACGATCCGGACCGACTTGGTGATCATGGCTCTGGGCAACGACGCCAACCCCATCATCAAAGACTCCGAGCCGCGGTTGGAGACCTCCAAGTGGGGCACCATCAACCTCGATCACCGGGGGTCGCAAGAGACGACGCTGCCCGGCGTCTACACCGGCGGCGACGCCGCACGCGGCGGCTCAACAGCCATCCTGGCAGCCGGCGACGGACAGGACGCGGCCCGCGAGATCCTGCAGATTGCCGACCTCGACCCTGACGCTATCCCCGAGCTGGTCGAGCGGGCGCTGGAGTTCACCAAACGAGCCGCCTCCAAGGCGACGATCTTGGAGAAAACTGACCTTGGCGGCGGAATCGTGGAGTTCACCGTTGCCTCACCGCTGATCGCGCGTTCGGCCCAAGCCGGGCAGTTCGTCCGCGTTCTGCCCCGGCCCGATGGCGAGTTGATCCCGCTGACGCTGGCCGACTGGGACGCGCAGGCCGGCACGATCGACCTGGTCGTGCAAGGTGTCGGAACGTCCAGCATCGAGATCAACGCAATGTCGGTTGGCGAGTCCTTCACAGGTATTGCTGGACCTCTCGGGCGCCCAAGCAATATCCATCGGCATCCCGACGGCACGACAGTTGTGTTCACCGCAGGTGGCCTGGGGCTCCCGCCGGTGTACCCGATCATGCGCGAACACCTGCAGGCTGGCAACCACGTGACGTTGATCAGCGGGTTCCGCAGCGCCGACCTGATGTTCTGGACCGAACCGGACGAGCGGGTGGGCCGGTCACAGGCCGACTTCGGTGACCAGTTGGAGGTCATCTACACCACTAACGACGGGTCGTTCGGCGTACCGGGATTCGTCACGGGGCCGCTGCAGGAGCTGCTGGAGGCCAACCAGCGAGGCGAGGGCCGGACGGTTGCCGAGGTTGTCACGATCGGTCCGCCGCTGATGATGCGTGCCGTCAGCGACCTGAGCCGCACGTACGAT
>JBAXOQ010000168.1:0-9446 GCA_037133175.1 Actinomycetes bacterium | reverse complement strand
GGAGCTACAGACTCGTGATCGGATACACGTTCTCGAAGGAGCCGTCGGCGACGATCGTGCAGCCGGAGATGTAGTCACCCGCGGGTGAGACCAGGAAGCCGACCAGGGCGGCGACGTCATCGGCCGACTGGAGCCTGCCGGTGGGCATCTTTGATGCCATGACCTCAGGGTCCAGCCCGTACCTCTCCCACGCCTGGGTGTGGACAATCCCCGGCGCCAGTGCGACCATGCGGATCCCGTACTTGCCCCACTCCGTGCCGAGAGTCTGGGTCAGTGACTCGACCGCCGCGCGGGCCGCGGACGAGTGGGACATGCCCGGGATTCCTCGGCGAGGCGTCATCGTGACTGAGACGATCTTGCCGTAGCCGCGGTCGATCATCGAGCGTTTCGCGACGCGGGTGGTGATGTACCACGTCGCGTCCAGATTCAGCCGGGTGACTGCTCGAAAGCCCTTGTACGAGATGTCTTCGCCGGGGTACATGAACTGCCCGCCAGCGTTGTTGACCAGCACATCGATGTACTCGTGAGCCGCGAGAACCTCGTCGAGCATGGCGTCGACGTTCTCGGGTTCACGCAGGTCGCAGGGGACCGTCAGGATCGGGAACTCGTAGCCAGCCTGCCTGGCTAAGTCCGCGGTCGCCTGCAATTCTTCTTCGCGCCGGCCCGTGACCGCCACTCGCGCTCCGAGGCGGGCCAGCAGCAGTGCGCAGGCGCGACCGATGCCGCTGCCGCCGCCCGTCACCAGGGCGCTGCGTCCGGTCAGGGCTCCGTCGGCCAGCACTGCGAGGGCTGCCGGATTCGTAGGTATCGTCACGACACCGCACCCTAGTCACCCAGCGGTTGGCGCGCACCTTCGCATCGCGTCGTGCCTGATCAGACCCCGTCGCCGGAGTCGGCATTGTCGGTGCGGTTAGCTTGACCCGCAAGTTCAATCCACGCAACGGCCGACTGGTGCGGCCAAGGAGGACCCAACATGCTCAAGGGTTTCAAAGACTTCATCATGCGCGGTAATGTCATTGACCTAGCGGTCGCTGTTGTCGTCGGTGCCGCGTTCACGGCACTGATCGCCGCGTTTACCGAGGCGTTGATCAAACCTGCGATCAACCTGATCCTCGGCGGCGGGATTCATGGCGGCGAGATCACCATCAACGGACAAGTGTTCAACTTCGGCCTGCTGGTCAACGCTGTGATCGCGTTCGTTATCACGGCGGCGGTCGTGTACTTCATTTTCGTCCTGCCGATGAACAAGTTCCGAGATCGCTTCGGCAAGGTCAAGGACGAGAAGGTCTCCGAGGAGATCGCCGTGTTGCGTGAGATCCGCGATGAACTGCGTGCCAACCGCGAGCAGTAGACGCGGTTGCATCGACTGGGCGGTGGGCCAAGCCTAGCGACCGCCGACAGTCGGCGGCGGACGCAGTACAACGGACAGTCGGCTCGTCGCGGCGGCGCCGGCCAGCGCGGATGCGGTCGCCGAATCGACCGCGAGAACGACCATCGAATCAGCCTCGCCGGTGCGGGTCGGTGCTCGGGAACCGCCGCCGAGCAGGCCACCACCAGTACCACTGGTGGAGTCGGGGACCACGATGACCTGCACGGAGTTGGCTACGGTTCGCACCTCGCCGGCCTCGCGGGTGCCACCGCCGCCGACTCCCGGGGCCGTCGCGGCCAAGACGTCGACGAAGTCACCCGGCTTCAGCAGAGCAGCCTCACCGGCGTCGGCCAACCTCACCGGCGCCGCGACGGCGCCTTTGGAGTCCCCCCGGGCGCCGGAGGGCGGGTCGGCACCCGCCGTGTCCAATGCCAGCAGACCTGGGCCGACGATCCGAGATGCGCCGATAGGTTCCCCTCGGGCGAGCGGCCCACTGGTGATCCGACCGACTGCCGACTCAGTTGTTGTGAAGGCTGACCCATTGGCCACAGCGGTGGGCCACCCGGTGGTGGTGACGTCGGACGATTCGATCATGTGACCCGACGGCAGGTCTGCCGCGGCTACCACAATGGCGGTTGTCTTGGCAGGTGCCGGCTGCAGGGCGCGGACGACGCACAGGACCGCTAGCGCCAGCAACCCGGCCGCGAGTAGGCGCCGATGTCGCCGGATCATGAGCGCCACCCGCTCGCCTGGCGTGCGCGAACCGCCGCTGCTTCTGATCATTGAGTCCCCCGCCGTGTCCGTCGGGCCCGCTGTCAGGGCCGCCGTCTTCGGACAGGTGCAACGCTAGACCGACTCAGTGTCTCGCCGCTGTCGTCGTCCACAGATGCCGTCGTCCACAGATGATGCGGACACCGCGGACGAGCGGATTAGCTCGGTTTGGCAGATTTGGGGCCCGAGGCCCCTGACTGGCGACCGCCGCTGTCCGATGGCTTGGACGTTGTCGATCCAGACGACGTTGATCCAGACGACGTTGATCCAGATGATGTGGACGAGGCCGATCCCTCTTTGGCTGGGGTTTTTCCTTCTGTCGTCGACTTCGATTCCGTGGGCTTCTTCGACTCGCCCGATCCAGAATCGGACTTCGAGTCAGAGGTGGCAGCCTTCTTGCGTTTGGCCTCGGCCGAACGGCTGTCCGTCTTGTAGAAGCCGCTGCCCTTGAACACGACACCGACGTTGCCGAATACCTTCCGCAGCTTGCCGTCGCACTTGGGGCACACAGTCAGCGACGGTTCGTGAATCGACTGGACGATCTCCAGCGGCTCACCGCACTGCGTGCACACGTACTCATAGGTCGGCACAATCGGGCCTTTCGTAGTGTTCTTCGGCACCGCGGTTCATCCGTGGGCTGGTGAACTCCGGTGATCTGCGTGCTCGGAACGTGCTGGGACAGTCAAACAGGATACTGACGCCAGATTTCGCTAGCCTCGTGGCCAGAGGAGAGGAATTATCCCATGACAGTCGAGGCCGCAGGTCTGACCAAGGTTTACAGCGGCAAGAAAGCCGTCGATGATCTGAGTTTCACGCTGGAGCCAGGAGTCGTGACAGGGTTTCTTGGACCCAACGGCTCGGGCAAGTCGACCACCATGCGGCTGATGCTCGGACTGGACCACGGCGGGGGGCGCACGACCTGGGACGGCCAGCAACTGACCGATTACCCGCACGCTACCAAGATCGTCGGTGCTCACCTGGATGCCCGGTTCTTCAACCCCAATCGGACCGCCAGGGCTCACCTGAGGATGCTGGCCGCGGACGCGAAGGTTCCCGATTCCCGGGTCGACGAGGTGATCTCGCTGGTCGGCTTGAGTGATGTCGCGAAGAAGCGACCCAAGTCCTTCTCGCTGGGAATGGGTCAGCGGCTCGGACTGGCGGGGGCGATCTTGGCTCAGCCGAAGGTGCTGCTGCTTGACGAGCCAGCCAATGGACTCGATCCGCAGTCGATCCAGTGGCTTCGCGATTTCCTGCACTTCTATGCAGGGCAGGGCAACGTGGTGTTCGTTTCCAGCCATCTGCTGTTCGAGATGCAGGTGATGGCCCAGGAGCTGGTGGTGATCTCTCGCGGGCGGCTGATCGCCGACGAGTCCATGGCCAGCTTCGTGGGCCGCAGTACCCGCAATGACGTGCTGGTCCGAGCCGTCGATCGCGACGCATTGCTGACCGCGTTGGTCGGGGAGGGAGTCGAAGCGACACCAGAAGGCGAGGACGGACTCGCTGTTCGAGGCGCGGCAACAGAGCGAGTCGGCGACATCGCCTTCCGTAACCACGTTCAGTTGCGCGAGCTCACCGGGCGCCAGGCCAGCCTGGAACAGGCGTTCCTGGAGATGACCAGCCACGAACAGGAGTTCGCCACCGGTGGCGGGCCAGCCGGACCACCGGGTGCCGACCCGGGTGCGCCGACAACCAGCGGCCCGGCAACCGCTGATCCAACCACCGGAATTGGGGGGCAGCGCTGATGATTGGGTCATTGCGTTACGAGTGGCGGCGGATCACCTCGATTAGGGCGACATGGATCCTGCTCGGTTCGTCAGTGATCATCGCGGTCGCTTTCGCTTTCCTGATCGCCTGGGGAACGGACCAGCTGCGGATTGCCACAGAGAGCGATGCCCAAAGCGCGCCGTTCGAGATGATCAATCTCTCCTCGGTCATCAACCAATCCGCCGCGAACTTCATCGGTCTGGTCATCCTGGGCACCGTCGCCGCGCAGGCGTTCGGTCAGGATTATCGCCACGGCACGATTCGATTGACTCTGACGGCCTTCCCGCGCCGGGTGTACATCTTCGTCAGCAAGATTCTGGTCTGCGGCTTGTGGATCACGATTGCGTTCTTGGTCGCCCTGGTGCTCGCGACGGTGATCCTCAAGCCGCACACCGACCTGTTTTCCTCAGATCTATCCGCCACCGGGTTTGTGGCTTTCTTCGGTCGGTCGTGGCTGTATTTGATGGGCTTCTGCCTGATCGTCTTTGCCGTGACGGTGCTGACGCGAGTACTGTCCCTCGGCGTGATCGTGCCCGTCGTGGTGGCCCTGGTGTTCGAACCGCTGGTCAATGGCTTCCTGTCGGGTCCGCTGCCGTGGGTGACCAAGATCTTGCCCTTCACCGCGGGGGTGCAGTTCGCCGACGGTACGGACGTGGTGCGCTCGGGTTTGGTCTTCCTGGCCTGGGTCGTTGTGCTGATCGGGGCGGCGTTCGCGGTGTTCAAAGTCCGCGATGCCTAGTCACGCCGGTACTGGGACTAATGGGCGCGACAGGTTCGCGGACGCAGATCTCTACCTGGCTGTTGCCGTCGGTGGGGCGATCGGTGCCTTCGGTCGGCATGGCCTGGACCTGCTGATCCTGAGCGCACGCGACGGCTGGCCGACCGCCACCTTCGTGGTGAACATCTCTGGGGCATTCGTGCTCGGAATCGTGTTGATCATCGCGCGGCGCGCAGTTCCCGATCCGACAGCCAGCACAATTGCCCGACGATTTCGCCCGTTGATCATCACGGGTGTCCTGGGCGGCTACACGACGTTCTCGACGTTCATGGTCGAGGCGCACGGGTTGGTCGTCAGCGACAGAACACCGACCGCCCTGCTCTACGTGTTCGGCTCGCTGGTGGCCGGAGTCACTGCGGTCGCGCTCGGCGGTTTGGTGGCGGGGCTGGTGGCTCGCCTGATCGCCGGGCGTCCGCCGGTGCCGATTCTGCGCGGTTCGCAGGAGGTTCGTGAGACGACTGAGGACGAGGCATGATCTGGCTGGCCATCGCCGTTGGCGCGGCCCTCGGAGCGATGCTCAGGTTCGCCACGGACCGATACCTGATCGCCCACAAGGGCCCCGGGTTCCCGTATGGCACGTTGGTCGTGAACCTGGCCGGCTCGTTGATTCTGGGGCTGTTGACCGGCCTGTTGCTGGGCGCGGCGGGCGGCTCGGCAGGAGGGTGGGAGTTGGTGTCGGCGTTCCTCGGCACCGGGTTCTGCGGCGCTTTGACGACTTTCAGCGGGTTCGTCTCCCAGGTGCTCGACATGAGCATCAATCCCTCGCATTGGAAAGGCACCGCCTACGCGTTGGGATCGGTGATCGCCGGCTTCGCCCTCGCAACGGCGGGCTACGCGTTGACCGTCTAGGCCGGTGATGGCCGCCTTCGGGGTGGCCTACCCTCGCGGGACGGGATCAGAACTCCAGGTAGCGGTCGATGGGCTGGTCGTGAGGGTCGTGGGGGACGGTATCGAACACTTCGCCGGGTCCGACCAGCGCCAACCTCAGTGGACCGGGGTGAGGCAGGGTGGACAGCATCCGGTCGTAGTAGCCGCCGCCTTGACCGAGCCGGGAGCCGTCGAGCCCGACCCCGAGCGCCGGAATGATGATCACCGCGCAGCCAAGGTCCAGCAGTCCTGCTGAACCGCGACCGACGAGCGGTCCGGCAGGGGTCGGAATCAGCGCGGACGAGTCGCGGTCGACGCCCTGCTCCAGATCCGCCCAGGCCAGGTCGTCGAAGGTTCGGCCGTCTCGGGCAGTCGCCGGCAGCAGTACCCGCGCGCCGGCCGCGGCCAGCGCCTCGTTCAGCTTCTCGGTGGGCGGTTCGCCTCCGAACGATACGTAGCTGGCGATGGCGGACCCATGGTTGCAGGCGGTCCACACCTCCGGGACCGCCAGCACCCCTTTGGCGATCACCGAGCCTCGCTGACGCCATGGGCCGACATCGGCCTGTGCCCGGAGCAGGCGGCGGCTTTGGCGGATGCGGGTGCGAAGTTCGCTCTTGTCCACGCGCCGTTTCCTCACATGTGTCGATTGGCGTGCAGGGTCCAGATATGGTCTAGGCATGACCGAACCAAAGACCGCGGGCGCTGCAAATGTCGTCAAGGCTGTGATTCCGGCTGCCGGGCTCGGCACTCGATTCTTGCCGGCGACAAAGGCACAACCCAAAGAGATGCTACCCGTGGTCGACAAGCCGGCCATCCAGTATGTCGTCGAAGAATCGGTCAATGCCGGTCTCGTCGATGTGCTCATGGTGACCGGCAGGAACAAGTCCTCGCTGGAGGACCACTTCGACAGATCGCCGATTCTGGAACGCGCGCTGGAGGCCAAGGGCGACGATGAGCGGCTGGCCGAGATCATCGAGCCGGCCGACCTCGGCCAGATCCACTACGTGCGCCAGGGTGAGCCGCTCGGACTGGGTCATGCGGTGCTGTGTGCCAAGGCCCACGTGGGCGATCAGCCCTTCGCGGTGCTGCTCGGAGACGACCTGATAGACGAGCGGGATCAGGTCCTTCCCACCATGCTCGATGTCCGTGAGCGCCTCGGCGGGACGGTGATCTGTCTGATGGAAGTGCCCGAGGACATGGTCCATCTGTACGGGTGCGCCGCGGTCCAGCCGACGAGTGATCCCGACGTGGTGACTGTCACCGCGCTCGTAGAGAAGCCCGCTTGGGGTGAAGAGCCCAGCAACCTCGTTCTCATCGGCCGTTACGTGCTTGACCCGGCGGTGTTCGGGGTGCTGGAGCGAACTGCCCCCGGTCGCGGCGGCGAGATTCAGCTCACGGACGCGATGGCGACTTTGATCAACATTTCGCCGGAGGCTGGTGGCGGAGTTCACGGAGTGATCTTCCGTGGCCGCCGCTACGACACCGGCGACAAAGTGTCCTACCTCAAGGCGAACATTCTGCTCGCGACCGAGCACGATGAACTGGGTCCGTTCCTGCGCGGCTGGCTCACCGAGTATGTCGGCTCGGATGAGTTTGCCCAACTTGACGCGGCCCCGACTACCGGGAGCGGCTGACCAGCCATGCGTAGTGTCGAAGAGCAACTTCAGCTCATGTTGAACTCCATCATCGCGGTGGAGCCGTTGGATCTGCCGCTGCTTGATGCGCGCGGCACTGTTCTGGCCGAGGACGTCGTCGCCGAGAACCCCATTCCCGCGGTCGACATGGCCGGTGTCGATGGGTTCGCTGTGTGTGCCCGCGAGTTGGCCAATGCCTCCGCCGGGTCGCCGGTATCCCTGCGCATCGTGGGACGGCTTGAGGCGGCCCAGGCTGAATCGGCGGGCGATAGCTCCGTGTCCGTAGGGGATCTGGAAATGCCGCAGGGAGTGGCCGTCCGGGTCGCGATCGGAGCCAGGATTCCCGTCGGCGCGGACGCCGTGCTGTCGGCCAGCTCTCACCCCGTGACCACCTCGGATGGGGTCGAATGGTTGTCGGTCACCGAGCAAGTGCAGTCCGGGACCGGCGTTCGTGGCGTCGGCGGTGATGTTGCTGTCGGCGGGGTTGTCGTGCCGGAGGGTGCTGCGATTCATGAACGCGAGTTCGCCGGGATCGTAGCGGCGGGACGGTTCCGAGTTAGGGTCCATCCCCATCCCCGGGTCGTTATCGTCTCCAGTGGCGATGAGCTCGTCGAGGCTGGCCAGCCGCTTGGCGCGCGCCAAGTGCATGACCTCAATGCCACCACCCTTGTGGCGGCGGCGATCGATGCTGGTGCCCAGGCGTTCCGAGGTCGGCCGGTGCCCGATAATCCGGACCGGTTGGCCTTTGTGGTGCTCGATCAGCTCATCCGCGCTGACCTGGTCGTTGTTACCGGCCGCGCTGAGCTGGTTGGCGACCGGTTCGGGGGCACCGTCTTCGAGGCCTTGAATGAGTTGGGTACGGTGCGGTTCTCTTCGACGGCCGTGGACCCGGGACCGGTTATCGGTTTCGGTAGAGTCGGTTCCGCGAGCGTGCCCATCATCACCATTCCGAGTGACCCGATCGCCGCACTGATCGCTTTCGAGGTCTTCGTGCGCCCCGTGATCAGGTTGCTATCCGGTCGGGAGGACCTCTTCCGCCCAGTCGTGCGCGCGACGCTGACTCGGCCGTTGCGCGCTCCCATGGACATCCGCAGATTCGTGCCGGCCGTGCTGTCGCTTCGGGGCACCCAAGTCAGCGTCGAGCCGCTGGAAGACACCGGTTCGCTGGTCGGGCTCCAGCAGGCGAACGCGCTGGCCATCGTCGAAGAAGGCGTTACCGACTTGCAGCCGGGTGATCGAGTAGCTGTCATCAGACTGGATCGGGGCTAATGGTCGCCGTCGCGTCCCTTCGCTCTGGTGTCATCGGGCTGCGCCCGATTCGGTTACGGGACGCCAACGAATGGCGGGCTGTGCGGTTGCGAAACCGTGAGTGGCTCGGTCCTTGGGACGCGACGTCGCCAGCGGGGGCGGCCGATGTGCCGCCGACCTTCGGGGCCATGGTCCGCATGCTGCGGGCCGAAGCCCGGGCCGGTCGGACACTGCCCTGGGTGATCACCGAAAATGACAGGCTCGTTGGCCAGCTGACTGTTGGCGGTATCGCCCGTGGATCGCTACGGTCAGCGCACGCCGGCTACTGGGTCGACCAACAGTGCGCCGGACGGGGCATCGCCCCTACCGCACTGGCCATGGGCATCGACCACTGTTTTCGATCACTGGGTCTGCACCGAGTCGAGATCAACATCAGGCCGGAGAACCGTCCGAGTCGGCGAGTGGTTGAGAAGCTGGGCTTCCGCTACGAGGGACTTCGGGAGCGCTACCTGCACATCAACGGGCAGTGGTGCGACCACTTGTCCTTCGCGGTTACGGCGGAGGAGGTCACCGATGGGGTGCTGCACCGGTATCTGAACGCCGGGACCGACGGAATGGAACCCCGACTTGGAATGGGGCCGGGAAACGCCGTTTGAAACCCTGGGTCAACCCGAGGTTTACTCTTAGGCTTACCGCGTGCTCACAGGTTTGGTCTACGCAGCAGTCGTCGTGCTTTGGGCAGTGGTGCTGGTGCCGCAGTGGCTGCGTCGCCACGAGCGGAACTCCGAGCACCGAACCACGCTTACGTTCCACCGGGCGATGCGGACTCTGGAGCGTCGACGTACCGCGCGAGGAGTCAGCCGCGCCCGCCACGACCTGGATGTCGAAGTTGTCGGCGCCCGGTCACGGGTTCACGATCGGGTGTCGGTGGACTCTTCCGGCGAGTCCGCGATCGATCGGCACCTTGATACCGGGGACGACCCCTTTGTCGGTGGCGAGCAGGAGGTCCACCTAC
>JBAXOQ010000167.1:0-9518 GCA_037133175.1 Actinomycetes bacterium | reverse complement strand
GTCCAACTGGCGAACGGACACGTTGACCGCGACTGCAGGTTGTGCAGGCCACCCCTGCTGTCTGACCAGCCACTGCAGGGACAGTCGCAGCACTCGATCTCCGAGTTGACTGATCAGACCGCTGGCCTCGGCGATGTCGATGAAACTGTCGGGGAACAGGATTGACCCGTCTGGTTGGCGGAGTCGTACTAACGCCTCCGCGCTGGCTATCTGTCCGCTGGCGGCGTCCACGACCGGCTGGAACCAGCATTCGATCCTGTCCTCTGCCAGCGCGAGCCTGATTTGGGCCTGCATCTCGACCTGGGTCTGCAACCTGGCTTCCATGTCGTGTGAGTACGTGACGGTGCGGTTGCGTCCCGACTCCTTGGCCGAATACAGAGCCAGGTCGGCTCGCCGCAGCAGATCCCCGACGCCGTGGGTGTCTGGTTCGCTTCGCGCTATTCCGATGCTGACCCCGATCGTGTGGGCTTGCCCGACGACGAGGATCGGGTCCGATATGGCGGTCCTCACCCGGGTCCCCATCATGACCGCGTGGGCCTCGTCGTCGGTGCGCATCACCAGCACGAACTCATCTCCGCCGGAGCGCGCGATGATCGACACCTCGTCCTGCAGTGACCGCAGGCGACCGGCAACCGCCATCAGTACCGCGTCCCCGACACTGTGACCGCTGGAGTCATTCAGGTCTTTGAAGTTGTCCAGATCGCACAGGAGCAACGTGGTGTTGGTGTGGTCGTCTTGGTCCTGCTCGAGCATGGCTTGGGTTGCCGCCAGCAGGGCGTAGCGGTTGGGTAGGTCGGTCAGCGGGTCATGGTTCGCCTGATGTTCTAGTTCCAACCTGGCTTGATACCGGGCGGTAATGTCCTGGGCGAAGAGCATGAAGAAGCCCGCATGGGACTCGCCTTGTGGCTGGACCAGACCCATCCTGACGGATACCCGAATGACCGATCCATCGAGGCGAACGAGCTGCCGATTGTGGGCATCGGCATGGGCAAGTGGGTCGAGCTCGGTTGCTTCGTTGGGGCTGGAGGTATCGTCCGCTCCGTCGTCTAGCAACTGGTCGAGGTCAGGGCCGAACAGATCGGCAAGGTTCAGGCCGACCAGGTCTGCCACTGTCCCGGCCAGCATCGCTGCGAAGGCATCGTTGGCCTCCAGGATCTGTCCAGGCACACCAGCTTCGCTGGCAACACGACAGATCGGGATCGGGGAGTCGCTGAACATCATCTGGAGCTGATCGTTCGCATCGCGCTCGGCGATGAGTGCGGCGATCCTGGCACGCTCGACGATCGCGGCTGCGTAGATGGTCATGAAGAACAGCACCAGCACCATCTGGGTGGCCATAATCATGCCGATCTGCCCCGAGATCGGTGCCAGCAGCCCGCGTGATTGGGTGGCGGAAAGCGCGGAGAAATACACCACTGCTGAGGCCGCGGCTGACGCGGCGGTGATGCCGAACCTGATGCCGAGCCAGCCGAGGAGGGGCCCGATGAAAGCCGCCGCCAACAGCAGGCTGGGCGAAGACGAGGACAGCAACCCCAGCATCACCGCAACTACTGCGCCGATGACGACCACGAACTCGCCGAGGGCTTTGGCGTTCATTACGCGGGCAACCGAGACCGTCAAGAAGAAGGGAGCCACCACCACCACTGCGGTCAGCGCGCCGAGGTACCACGATCGCCAGGAATCCTGGTAGGTCCCGCCGAAGGTCAGCACGCCGGCTTCGGCGCCTAGCAGTGCGCTCACTGCGAAGACGCACGCTGACACGATCGGCAGCATGATCAAGTCGCGGATGGTGGCCAGTCTTTGGGCCCCCAGAAAACGAATGGCCAGACCGGCGGTGATTTGCTCTGCGCCGTTGGCCAGTACGAACAGCCAGATAACCCCGACCGGGAAGGCGAAGACGTAGAGGTCCGCCAGAAACTCACCGGCGATGAGTGCCGGTATTACTGCCGCCAGCCAGGCCCCGCGGAAGCGCGCCACCATCGCCAACCCGAAGGCGGTTGGCGGCCAGAAAAGGGATACCCCGACAGCGGGCAGGATTGCTTCGCGGCCCAGAATCGCCAGTGCGACGTACAACAGGCAGGTGAATACCCCCAAACCGACCAGACGAATCGGTGTTGGGCGCATCGTGCGCGGGGAGTCGAGTTGGCCAGTGGCTACGGCATTGGACATGCGCTTCACCGGCCTTTCTCTGATGTTGTTTGAACAGCCAACTAGTGAGGTGCGAACCACGCAGGCGCGGCAGTAGTTGGGGTTTGTTGCCGCCCATCATGCCCGTTGATCACCTCCGACGCACGCGGTCGAGGTGTTCGGTTGTGTCAGCCGTTGACGCGGATCAAGATTTCGACATACTGAGCGGCAGGATCGCCCGGTCGGTCCTTCAAACCGGGCGGTTGCTGTCATGCGGTTGACGCCCACCGAATACAGCCACGGGCAAGGGGACAGACAATGGCCAGACATCGCCATGGGGCGCCGCACCTGGGCCCGTACTACTGGTTTGCGGTACGCATCATTGAACCGACCATGACCGTGTGGACCAAGCGCGATCGCACCGGCCTGGAGATCCTGCAGCGCGAGTATCCGCCGAACGACGGGATCATCGTCGCGGCGAACCACATGTCATGGATGGATCCGATGAATCTGTGCCATGTGCTGTGGGACGGGGGGCGCCCGCCCCGGTTCATGGCCAAGGACAAGCTGTTCCGATTCCCGGTGCTGGGACCGGTGATGTCCAATGCCGGTCAGATCCCGGTGTATCGGGAGTCCGACGATCCAGCCGCCGCGTTGCGCGATGCGCGTGAGGCGCTGCAGGCCGGGGAATGTGTGGTCATCTACCCGGAGGGCACCATGACCCGGGATCCGAACTACTGGCCGATGACCGGTCGCCCGGGAGCGGCGAACCTTGGACTGACCACCGGGGCGCCGGTCATCCCGCTTGCTCAATGGGGTCCACAGCAGATCATGGGGGCCTACAAGAACGAGTTCCACGTGCTTCCGCGTAAGACGCTGGTCACCAGAATCGGCGAGCCGGTCGACCTGGATGACTTCCGGGATAAGGAACTGACGACTGAACTGTTGGCCGCAGCCACCGAGCGGATTATGAATGCCATCACGGGCCTGTTGGAGGAGATCAGAGGCGAGTCCGCTCCCGAGCAGCGGCTCGATTTTCGCCAATGGCGAAAGCAGCAGGAACAGGGCTCGGCGCAGCGCGACGCAGACTGACAGCGATTCCCTTCAGTACTCACTCTCGCGGCGGTGGTTCGCAAGCAAAAGCCAGCGAAAACGTGTATGAACTACCCAACGGACATCTTCGTGCTGCAGACACATACTCGGCGAACGACGGATTCAAGGAGACCCACGATGACACGTGTTGCGATTATGGGAGGCGGATCCTGGGGTACCGGGATGGCCATGATCACATCGGATGCCGGAGGAGATGTCGGCATCTGTGCCCGTGAGCAGCAGGTCGCCGAAGAGATCAACACCAAGCACGAAAACTCGATGTACCACCCGGGCATAGAACTCCCACTGCGGATCTGGGCGAGTTCGGACCCGGCTGAGGTGCTCGCCGGGGCGAAAGTGGTGGTGCTAGCCATCCCCTCACAGACCCTGCGGGACAACCTGGCTGTGTGGGAGCCGATGGTGGCGCCAGACGCGATCTTCGTCAGCCTGATGAAGGGTATTGAGCTCGGAACCTGTATGCGCATGAGTGAGGTGATCGTCGATGTCACCGGGCGCGACAAGGCACAGGTCGCCGCGCTGTCCGGACCCAACCTGGCACGCGAGATCGCGCAGCGGCAGCCGGCCGCGACCACGGTCGCGTGCTCAAGCGCGGACAATGCCCAACTCGTTGCGGGGGCGGTCAGCACCGCCTACTTCCGGCCCTACTGGACCGATGACATGGTCGGGACCGAGATCGCGGGAGCCGCGAAGAACGTGATCGCGCTGGCCAACGGCATGGCATATGGAATGGGGTTCGGTGAGAACTCTCAGGCCTCGATCATCACGCGCGGCCTGGCGGAGATGTCGCGGCTGTCTGCCGCGCTTGGTGGCAATCCGTTGACGGCTCTGGGGCTCGCCGGGGTCGGCGATCTGATCGCGACGTGTACCTCGCCGCTGTCGCGCAACCGTACCTTCGGTGAGAACCTGGGTCGCGGCTTGACGGTTGCCGAGACGATCGAGCGCACCAAGCAGACCTGTGAGGGTGTCAAGAGCTGTCAATCGCTGCTCGATCTTGCGGAGCGCAATGGCGTCGATATGCCGATTACGCAGCAAGTGGTGCAGGTAGTTCATCACGGCATGTCCCCGCGCGAGATGCTCGGGAATTTCATGTCGCGCGACCCCAAGGCGGACCAGGGCGCGGACACCGATGCGTAGAGTCGGTCCGTGACCGGTCCGCGCTTGGCCAAGATTCGAGTAGCTGTCGTTTTCGGCGGCCGCAGCTCGGAGCACAGCATTTCATGCTTGTCGGCAGCGAACATCCTGGAAGCTCTCGACCGGGACAAGTACGAGGTCGTTGCCATCGGGATCACCAGAAAAGGTTCCTGGCATCACGTCAGCGACAACGCGGACGACTGGCGTCGCGACGGTGTGACGTTGCCTTCGGTAGTCGGCGAGGGTCCAAGGGCAGTGCTCGCCCCCGGCGTCGATGGTGACCACATCGTCGACCACGGCCACGAAGTTGCCGGCCTGATCTCGGCCGACGTGGTGTTTCCAGTACTGCACGGGCCATTTGGAGAGGACGGAACCATCCAGGGCGCGCTGGAGATGGCAGCGATGCCCTACGTCGGTTCGGGGGTGCTGGCGTCGGCGGCGACGATGGACAAACAGGTCACCAAAGTCCTCCTCGCCGGCGCTGGATTGCCGGTCGGTGGCTACGTTGCTGTTTCTGACAACGAATGGTTCTGCCAACGTGACGAGGTTCTTGCCAGGGTCCGAGAACTTCGGTTTCCGGTGTTCGTCAAGCCTGCTCGGGCAGGTTCGAGCATGGGAATCACCAAGGTTCACGAGCCATCTGCGGTGCTGGCGGCGATTGAGGCGGCGCGTGAACTCGACAGGAAGATCATTATTGAGGAGTCGATTGAAGGTGCCCGCGAGATTGAGTGCGGAGTGTTGGCGAGCCGTGGGCACCTCCCGCCGCGGGCGAGTAACTGTGCCGAAATCATCGTCGGCGGCGATCATGAGTTCTACGATTTCGCAGCCAAGTACCTCGATGATTCCGCGAGGCTGAGCGTTCCGGCTGATATTCCGCAGCAGCTGCACCAGGAGCTGGGCGCGTTGGCGGTTACCGCGTTCGACGCGCTCGGGTGTGACGGCCTGGCAAGAGTCGATTTCTTCCTCGCGCCGGATGGAGCCATCTACATCAACGAGGTGAATACCATGCCCGGTTTCACCGCGATATCGATGTTCCCGCGGATGTGGCAGTCCAGCGGCATCGAGTATCCCGCGCTGGTCGACGAACTGATCTGCCTCGCCCTCGACCGCGTCCGGTCGTAGTAAACCCGCAAACCCCCGCCAAATGCCGGTTTTCAGGCCTGAAAACCGGCATTTGGCGGGGGTTTGCGGGGTGGTTTGGGGGTTTGGGCGATGGGTTGCGGGAAGATGAGGGTCACGAGGCAATAGGAAGGTGACCCATCCATGACTGAGTTGCACCGCGATTCCGCTCTTTCGGAAGTCGGCGAACATGTGCTGATCGCTGAGGTGGGAGCCAGGCTGAAGCAGGGCACCGCGGTGGGCCTGGGACCCGGCGACGACGCGGCATTGTTGTGGACCACCGACGGTCGGATTGTCGTCAGCACTGATGTTCTGGTGGAGGGTCGGCACTTCAAGCCGGTGTGGTCCAGTGCGCACGATGTCGGTCGGCGGGCCGCGGCGGCCAGCATGGCAGACATCGCGGCGATGGGCGCCAAGCCCACGGCTCTGGTGGTCGCCCTGGTGCTGCCGCCGACCACGACCGTCGGCTGGGTGTTCGACTTCGTCGAGGGGCTGACGACCGAGTGCGAGCTGGTGGGGGCGTCAGTTGCCGGAGGTGACTTCGCCGGTGGTGATCAGATCGTGGTGTCAGCCACAGTGCTGGGCGACCTGGAGGGCCGTCAGGCGGTGACCCGAGCTGGCGCGCGGGTCGGGGACGTGGTCGCCTTCTGCGGGCGGCTCGGCTGGGCGGCTGGCGGACTGACGGTCTTGTCCAGGGGCTTCAAGGCACCACGGCAGCTGGTGGAGGCACACCGCTTCCCGGCTCCGCCTTATGCGGCGGGTCCGCTGGCGGCGGATGCCGGGGCGACCTCGATGATCGACGTCAGCGACGGACTGGTGGCCGACCTCGCCCACGTTGCCAAGGCCTCGGACGTCACGATCGCGATCGATACTTCCCTGGTGGTCATCAATGATCCGGTTCGTGACGCCGCAGCTGCCTTCAACTTTGATCCGCTCTTGTGGGTACTTGCGGGTGGGGACGACCACGCACTGGTGGCGACCTTCCCAGCTGACGCTGAGGTACCCGAGGGATTCACCGTGATAGGTCAAGTGCTGGAGGCCGGGGTAGGTGACCGGCCGGTGCTGGTCGATGGCGTCGCTCGGGCTGACCTATCCGGGTTTGACCACTACCGGTAGTGGTCGGACCCGGTCATGACAACGAAAGAAGCCCCACTCCCTGGATGCAGGGCGGGGCTTGTTTCGGACTGCTGGTGGGTGCTAGACCGCCCGGGTCACTTTGTTGGCCTTCAAGCAACTCGTGCACACATTCAGGCGCTTCGGGGTGCCGTTGATGAGAGTGCGGACTCGTTGGATATTAGGGTTCCAGCGTCGTGGTGTGCGTCGGTGCGAGTGCGAGACGCTGTTTCCGAAGCCGGGCCCTTTGCCGCAAACGTCGCAGTTCGCTGCCACAGTAATCTCCTGATTGATCGGTTCGTGGGAAGTCGGTGCAGTGACGCGGGAGACCGGCCTAGCCGCTCCGCCGCCAACCTGCGCACGCCAATGCTACTCCAGAGCCCTTCAGAACGCAGCAGCGAGCCAGTAAACCGGGCTAAGCTCTGGCTCCGACGGGTGCCGCAAGGTTATCGGTCCCCAAAGCACGAACGACGAAGCAGCTGATCCCAGGTCCGCTGCCTGGGACCTCAGGAGGTAGGCGTGGGCGAGTCATTCGACACCAGCACGGTCCGGGACTGGTCGCAAGCTGCGTTTGCTGGCTTCGGTGAGGCGCGAGCCGAGATCGATGCCCTCAACGTGTTCCCGGTGCCAGACGGGGATACCGGTACCAACATGTTCCTCACTGCGGAATCGGCAGCCGAGGCCGTCAGCGACGTGCTGGCAGGGGCCGGTCCGCAGGCTCAGCCGCCGCTGTTCGAGGTCATCAACGCCTTCGCGCTCGGCGCACTGCTCGGGGCTCGTGGCAATTCCGGGGTCATCATGAGCCAGATCCTGCGAGGGGTGTCCGATGTTGTCTGCGCCGCAGACGATCGCCCGGTGCAGGGCCAAGAGCTGGCTGACGCGCTGACGCGCGCCGCGGATTTGGCCTACCAGGCCGTCGCGGCGCCGAAGGAGGGGACGATCCTGTCGGTGGCACGGGCTGCCGAGCTGGCTGCCCAGCAGTCCGCGTCGGAAGCGGGCTCGTTGGCCGACGTCGCGGGTGCCGCAGCGGCGGCTGCCCAGGTTGCGTTGGACAAGACTCCTGAGCAACTTGAGGTCCTGCGGGATGCCGGAGTGGTGGATTCCGGCGGACGCGGGCTGGTAGTGCTGCTGGACGCGCTGGCGGAGGCCGTCACCGGAGTGCACCACCGATCGATCGCCTACAAAGGCGCGGTCACGGCTTCAGCTTCTATCGAGTCGCACACGGTGACCTACGGTGGACCGGCCTACGAGGTGATGTATCTGCTCGACGGCGACGACGAGTTGGTGCCACCAATGCGGACGCAACTCGCTGGGCTCGGAGACTCACTGGTGGTGGTCGGCGGCAACGGGTTGTGGAACGTGCACGTCCACGTCGACGACATCGGCGCCGCGATCGAAGCTGGGATAGCCGCGGGCCGCCCTTATCGGATCAAAGTGACGCACCTGGAGGAGGCCGAGGGCCTGCGCAAGAGCGGCCGGGGTGATGGCGAAACGTTGGATTCGGAACGTTCGGGCCGTGCCCTGGTGGCCATCTCACATGGTCCCGGAGTGACCACGCTGCTGGCCGAGGAGGGCGTCACGGTGGTGCCTGCGGTGCCCGGCCGCAGGCCGTCCACCGCCGAGTTGCTCGGTGGCATCTTGCGTTCGGGCGGCCAGGAAGTCATCGTCCTTCCCAGCGACAAGGATACCCGGGCGGTGGCTGAGGCGGCCGCCGCGCAGGCCCGGGACCAGGGCATCCGGGTGGCTGTCGTACCGACCCGCTCGATCGTGCAGACGCTGGCCGCAGTCGCGGTACACCAGCCGACTGCTCACTTCGACGACGATTTGGTCGCGATGGGCAGGGAGTCCGGCGCCGCCCGTTATGGGGCCGTGACCACCGCGTCACGGGATTCGCTGACCTCTGCGGGGCAGTGCCGGATAGGGGACGTGCTGGGTCTGGTCGACGGCGAAATCGTCGAGATCGGGGACTCGATTGCTGCCACCGCGGTCCGGGTGCTGACCCGGATGCTGGCCAGTGGTGGGGAGTTGGTCACGATCATAGCTGGCGAGCAGGCCGACCCGGAGCTGATCAACAGCGTCGTCGGTGCCGCCGAGGAGGGTCGCGAGGTAGAGGTCGAGGTGATCGACGGGCAGCAGCCGTTGTGGCCGCTGATCATGGGAGTTGAGTAGTCGGTTTGTCGGGCCATCGATGACAATGGCGCTGTGACCGCGGGCAGGGTTGGACTATCCACGCTTCTTCGAGACTGCGTGGGCGGAAAGACCGCGTCGGCTTTCGAGAAGTCCTTCGGTATGGTCACCGTGGCGGACCTGCTGATGCACATTCCGCGCCGTTACTCCAAGCGCGGTGAGCTGACGGACCTGTCTCACCTGAAGATCGGCGATCAGGCGACCGTTGTCGCCCGAGTCAAGAGCGTCACCAGTCGTCGGACCGCGAACCGCAAACAGATGCTGGAAGTCATTGTCACCGACGGCCACTCCAACCTCAGCCTGACGTACTTCAACCAGGCCTGGCGCGAGCGCGAGATGACCAGCGGCCGACTCGGCCTGTTCGCCGGCAAGGTCGGGCAGTTCCGCGGCAAGCTGCAGCTGTCGCACCCCGAGTATGAGTTTCTGGACAACGATGTCGATCCGGACTCGGTCGGCAAATGGGCAGCCGAGATCATCCCGGTCTATCCGGCGTCGGCGGCCGTCGCCTCCTGGAAGATCGCTAACGCGGTAGCGCTGGTCATCGATCAGATCGACTGGACGGCCGAACCCGATCCGTTGCCCTTGCCGGTACGGAACCGGTACCACCTGCCCGAGTTGGGTGCGGCATTCCGGGGCCTGCACACCCCCACCACGATCGCTGAAGCCATGGAGGGCAGGCGTCGGCTGAAGTGGCACGAGGCGCTTTACTAGATGCTGGACTTACTTTA
>JBAXOQ010000166.1:0-9526 GCA_037133175.1 Actinomycetes bacterium | reverse complement strand
ACTCAGCACCGGTCACCCCTGACCCAACAACCACGAGTCGCTCGGGCATCTGGGTGAGGTTCCACACCTGCTTCCAGTTCAGGATGCGTTCGCCGTCGGTCTGAGCCTCGGGCAACTCGCGGGGACTGGCGCCAGTGGCGATGAGCAGCAGGTCATAGGGGACGTGCGCCCCCGCGGCTTCGCCGGACGTGACGTCCACGAAAGCATCAGCCGCCAGTTCACCGTGACCGTGCAGGACCTTGACGCCATCTCGAACCAGTCGGGCCTCAATGTCCCGAGACTGCGCCGAGGCCAGTTCCTCGATGCGCTGGTCGACCACATCCAGGTCCACTCCGACGTGACGGGGATTGATCGGCTGACCCTGGATTCGCACTCCAAGGTCACCGCTTTGCGCCGCCAAGGATCCCGATCGGGCAATAGCGACCAACGCCTTGCTCGGCACACAGTCGGTGAGCACAGCGGCGCCGCCGAGTCCGACATCCTCGATCAGAGTGACCTCGGCGCCTTGTTGTGCCGCTACCAGTGCCGCTTCGTACCCGCCAGGTCCTCCGCCGAGGACGACCACCGCAACCATGGCGTCATTGTGCCCTCTGTATCCATGGTTGTCGCCCCGCGAGCAACGTTTGACGGCGCTGTCGTGGCACCACGCTGTGTAGGATCGAAACGGGCCGAATGCGCCGCACCCGTCGTTGCCGGAAGGAGCACCGTTGACCACCGTCGTGTCGGTCCACTCGTTTCGCGGAGGCACCGGAAAAAGCAACATCACCGCCAACACGGCAGCCAAGCTCGCTGCCGCCGGACACCGCGTCGGGATCATCGACACGGACATCCAGAGTCCGGGAATCCATGTGTTGTTCGGCTTCGGCGACAACCTGAGCGACACCCTCAACGACTACCTTTGGGGCCGCGAGAGCATCGACCGCGCAGCCCATGACGTCACCTCGATCGTGGCCGCTAGCACCCCGGTCAAAGCTGGCGGCATGCTGTGCCTGGTGCCCTCAAGCATGAGGCCGCAGGAGATCACCCGAGTGTTGCGCGAGGGCTACGACGTCGTGACCCTGAACGAGGGCTTCCGGGACCTGGCCCGCTCCTTGCGATTGGACTACCTGTTCATCGACACGCACCCCGGGCTCAACGAGGAGACGATGCTGTCGATCACCATCAGCGATGTACTGCTGCTGATCCTGCGGCCGGACAAGCAGGACTTCCAAGGAACGGCGGTGACCGTCGACATCGCCCGCCGCCTGGCTGTCCCTTCACTGTTGCTGGTGCTGAACAAGATCCCGGACGCGATCGACACCGACGACCTGCTTGGCCAGGTGGACAAGGCCTACGGCGCCCAGACTGTGGCGGCGCTGCCGCTGTCCCAGCAAGTCGTGCTCAACGCCTCTGGCGGCTTGTTCTCACTCACCCATCCCGATCACCCCTGGTCGCGCCAGATCGACGCTATCGCCGATGCTCTCCAGCGATGATCGCGAGTAGCTCATGGCAACCGGAAACGATGGTGAGCCCTCCGACCAACCGGTGAAGCGCCACCGCAAACTGCGGCTGAACATGCGGTGGAAGATGCTGGCCGGCTTCTCGTTGGCTTTCACCGTCGTGTTCATCTTCATCGCACTATGGGTGATCAACCACTCGGCCGCGAACGCCATGGACCGGCTGACTGCCGAGTTGCACAGCGCCGCATTCGGCGGCGCCCAGACGCTCGACGACCGGGTGTTCGAAGCACTGGTCACGACCGTGCCGCCGGTGGCCGACCCGGCGAACCCGACCGGGCTCGGCTACCCGGACAACCCGCTGTACACCACGGTCGCCAGGGAGCTGATGCGGATCCGCGACATCGTGCCCGAAGCCCTGCCGTACACGTACTTCCGCGACCCCAAAGACGACCAGCTGTATTTCGCTGCCTCCGTCGGCTACCTGTTCAGCCCGCAATTCGGGGCGACCTACAAGGTTCCGGTCGCATCGGTGTCAGGGCAGAGCACGTACGACCGGATGCGCTCCGGACTGACGGCCACAACGGACGAGCCGACCTACACCGATAGCTACGGATCATGGATTTCGTCCTACAGCCCAATTCTGGACACGGAAGGTCGGGTGGTCGGCGCCATCGGCATCGACTACCCCACCTCGTACGTTGATCAGACCCAACGCAACGCCATCAGCGCGTTGGTTCCGGTGCTGGTCGCCAGCTACCTGTCGCTGCTGTTGCTGGTGCTGATCGTGTCGAGCGCGCTGGTGCGGCCGGTGCGCCGACTGACCGCTGCCACCCGGCGGATCGCGGACGGCGAGTACGACCTGGACCCCCGGTCGCTGGTTCGGACTCGGTTCCCGGACGAGATCTACGAACTCGGGCAGTCCTTCGAAGTAATGGCCCGCAAGGTCGCCGAACGCGAGCGGTCGCTCACCTCTGAGGTCCAGCGCCTGCGGGTCGAGATCGACGAAACCAAACGTAAGGAGACGGTTGACGAACTAGCCGGGACGGACTTCTTCGCGGACCTGGTCAAGAAGTCCGCCGACCTGCGGGCGCGGCTACACGAGCAGGATCCACCCGCCGATGACCAGTCCTGACGACTCGGCGTTCACCCTTCGCGGGGTGCCGCAACTGACAGTGGTGGATCTGGCCGACCCGCGGCTGGACGACGCCACCAGGCGGGCCGGTCTGACCGCGCTCGAACAAGTCCACCAACGGCATTTCCCGGAATACCCGCACATGGTCACCGAGTTCGAGCAGTGGCTGGCCGAGGGGTGGCCCGACCCGGACATCGTGATCCACCTGTGGTTGGCCCGAGACGCTCGCGGTCCATGCGGGGTCTTCGTCCTACACACGAACACCCGCCGGGGGGTAGTGCTCGCGCACTACGTCGCGGTGGACAACCGCACTCGCGCGACGTTGCCGCGCGGGTGGCTCACCTCGCTGATCGAGGCGATGGCCGACATCGGATCGGCTGACTGCCGACGTCGCGGTACGGAACTGCTGGCCATCATGCTGGAGGTCCCGCAGGAGCACGTGCACAAGTGGACGCGGGTCGGCGGCGAACAACTGGACGTCGGCTATGGCGAGCCTCTCGGGGGCCGATTCCGAGCAGCCGGCGAGCCGGAGTTCCGGTGGTTGTGCCCGATCATCTTCACGACCGCGGCCGGTCGCGCGTCGGCGCCGGAAACGGTGGCGGGTGCCGCTTTGCGATCGTTCCTGCTGGACTACTACCAACTGAACCCGGATAACGAGACGGTGGCCGCGATGCTGGCTGACGCCACACCGGGTGTTTCACCGGAGCACTGACCTCGCTGATTGTCTGCTGCCCTGGGTTGTGGTTCGATTCGAGCCATGGTGACGCTCGCACGGCCGAACACCGGACGCAGTTCCCTGCTACTGATCATCATCGTGGTGGGTGTGCTGGCTTTGTTGGTCGCGGTGCCGACGCGGGCATGGGCAGCATCGTGGTCCACCCCCGCTGACCTCTCCACCGCCGGTCAAGGCGCCTACGGCCCGCAGGTGACGTCGTCCGCGGACGGCACCAAGCTCACCGCCGTCTGGTACCGCTTCAACGGCTCCGACTTCATCATCCAGGCCACCACCAGCACCAACTCGGGCACCACCTGGTCCACCCCCACCGACCTAACCGCCGCCGGCCGAGATGCCCTCAGTCCGCAGGTGGCTTCCTCCGCCGACGGCACCAAACTCACTGCAGTCTGGTACCGGGTGACCGGTACCGGAGTGGTCGTCCAGGCCGCCACCAGCACCAACTCGGGCAGCACCTGGTCCACCCCCACCGACCTGTCCGTAACCGGCTTGAACGCCAGTGACCCACACGTCGTCTCCTCCACCGACGGCACCACCCTCACCGCTGTCTGGTACCGCCTCAACGGCACCAACAACATCGTCCAGACCGCCACCAGCACCAACTCCGGCACGAGTTGGACCACCCCCACCGACCTGTCCGCCACCGGCGAGGACGCGCACAGCCCGCAGGTGGCATCGTCCGCCGATGGGACCACACTGACCTCCGTCTGGCACCGCTTCAACGGCACCAACAACATCATCCAGGCAAGCACCAGCACGAACACCGGTGCCAGTTGGTCCACTCCGACCGACCTATCCGCCGCCGGCCAGAGCGCCTATGACCCCGAGATCACCTCCTCCGCTGACGGCGCTAAACAATCAGTCATCTGGCAGCGCACAAATGGCACCAACAACATCGTCCAGGTCGCCACCAGCACCAACACCGGCACCACCTGGACCACCCCCACCGACCTCTCCGCCGTTGGCCGGACCGCCCTGCACCCGCGGATCGCCTCGTCCGCTGACGGCAGCACACAAACCGCCGTCTGGTACCGCTTCAACGGCACCAACTACATCGTGCAGGCCGCCACCAGCACCAACTCCGGCACCACCTGGACCACCCCCACCGACCTATCCGCCACCGGCCAGGACAACTTCGACCCCGAGATCACATCATCTGCCGACGGCACCCGGCAGACCGCCATCTGGTACCGCACAGACGGCACCGCCGGCACCGTCCAGGCCGCCGCCAGCACCAACTCCGGCACGACCTGGGCTAACCCCGCCAACCTGTCCGCCGGCGGGCAGAGCATCACAGACCAGCACATCGCCTCCTCCGCGGACGGCACCAAACAGATCGCCGTCTGGCAGCGCTCCAACGGCACCGACTACATCGTCCAGGCTGCCAGCGGGATCACCCCCCTGCCCGGTCCGTTGACCTTCAGCCCCGGCAACTTCGGGACGGCCACGGTCGGCACCCCGACAGCGCTGAGCGTGACCGTGACCAACACCGGCACCGCCGCCGCCGTCCCGACCGCGATAACCCCGGTCGGCACCGGAGTCAGCTCCACCGGCACGGGAACATGTGCGGTCGGGACCGCCATCGCTGTCGGCGGCACGTGCACGATCTGGCTGGCTTGGACCCCCGCAGCGGCCGGTGCCCTGACCGGGGCGTCTGTGACCATCGCCTACAACGGCGGCGCCGCGGCGTCCAACGCACTAGCGCTCACCGGCACCGCCAGCGGAGGCACGGCCCAAACCCCGGTCGGCAACTGCGTCACGGCCGGCACCCCGCGATCCATCCCTCGTCGCGGAACCAGAACGCTGATGAAGAACGGCTGCCACACCAACGCCGGCCAACACGTCGGGGTCACGTTCACCGCCCGCCAGCGCGGCGACCTGCGCTTCGCCACCTTGTACTGCCAAGTCAGCAGGACCCGGACCGCCGCCACTGCGGCCACCGGCACTGGCTCACGGTACTGCCGGGCCGGCGCCCTCAAGATCCGCACTTACGGGTTCAAGCTGATGCTGCGCATCACCTGGTCCGCCCCCGCCACCGGCACCTACAACGCCTACCGCACCACCGGGACCTACCTGACCTGATCGATCACACCGCTGGACCCGTCACACTTTGAAGGCCGCGCACAACTGCGCTCCGTCCAGGAAAGCCCGATAGGCGCGCACCACGATGAAGCTCGCGACAATGACCAACAGCACGGCGCAGGCGATGCTCACTTCCGGTGGGTACAGACTGATCTCACGCAGCGGGGCCAGCAACGAAAGCATGATAATCATCCGAAGCCCGTAGCCAAGCACCGAGGGAACCGGCGCCGGACGAACCCGCAGCGAGTCGTGGTCGGCCTCACACGGGCGCCGACAGGACGTGCCCAAACCGGCGATCGTCACGGCCGCCGCCATCAGCACGGCACCGAGCAGCAGCGAGTCGACGCTGCCGGTGGCGTTAAGCGGCAGGCCGACCCCCAACGACACCACTGTCGCCGGAATGCACAACAGCAGCAACCACACCATCACCGACAGGACCTTCGTCGTCAGCATCACCGAGCGTCGCCGTGGCCAAGCGAGCAGGGACAGAGTGCCTGTGTGGTCGTAGGCGAAGGAATTGGTGGCTAGCGCCGCGCCGCCGGCGATCAGCACGAAGGTCAATACGGTGCTGGTGTTGACCTGCGGCACTGCCTTGCCCACCACGATCGGGATGATCAGGCAGGAGAACAACGTCACCTTGGCGGTGTTCGAACGCCACACTCCGTACAAGTGCGCCTGGAAGGCCGCCGGCAGCACCGAGAAGCCGGTGATCGTCGTGCGGGACGCCGCGCGTTCGCCGCGAGCCCGCAGCGTCGCGCTCGACAAGTGCGAAATGGTTGCTGCGAACAGCGCGATCGGCAGGCACAGGGCCAGCACGTACCACCAGCGGTACCCGCCACCATCGGTATCAACAGCAGCCACGAACCACCCGGCCGGGCCCCAATCCGGGTGGGTCTGCAATACCACCGCGATGACGACCAGAACCAGCGCCAACGACCCCATGGTGAGCCACTGCTGACGCGGATGGGCGGTCACCAACCACACGCACACCTGACCCAGCGCCCCGGATCCGACGATGAACAGCACTGCGACCGGCAGGGCAAACCAGCCCCAGGTGCCGTAGGCGGCGACCAGCACCCAGGGCGCGATGATCTGGTACTGCAGGTCCAACACCACCGCGGCGATGCCAGAGGTAACCAGGAAGGTCTTGCGGATCGGATACACATCCAGATAGCGAGCCTGGTCCATCTCGCCGCCACCGCCGAAGGCCGGCAACAGCGCCCAAAGCAGCCACACCAGCGTCAGGTACCCAAGCACCACCGACTGCGGCAGACCCTCCCGGGACCTGGCGTAGGCGGCCGCCCAGACCGAGAACATCAGGTAGGCCGCCCAGCCGACGAGCAGCAATGCCATGTTCAGTCGCCCGAACGAGAAGTGCCGGGTACGTAACCACACGGCGGTACGGATATCTGCCAGGGCCGTACCCGATGTTGGGGCTATGACGGACATCAGACCAGCCGACCCTTTGTCATGTGAACGGTCCGCCCGCACAACTGCTCGGCGACGTTGAGCAGGTGGGTCGACAAGACAACCGTGGCGCCCGCCTCGGCGCGGCCGATCAACAGCTCCGAAATCGTCGTCACACCCGCTGCGTCGACGCCGTCGAACGGCTCATCCACCAGCAGGAACTGCGGATCGGACAACAGCGTAAGAGCGGTCGACAGCTTGCGGCTCATGCCGTGCGAGTAGGTCCCGGCCAGTGCCGGAGCGGCGTCCGCGATCTCCAGTTTCTCCAGCAGATCCTTGGCCCTCGGCGCCCACTGTTCCTCTGGGCCGAGCCGGAACAGCCGCGATGCCAGCTGCATGTGCTCCCACCCCGACAACCGAGGAAACACACCGCCGATGTCGGGCACGTAGCCGGTCAGGTACTTGACTGCCAGCGAATCGACTCCCCCGGTGATGCCATTGAAAGTGAAGGAGCCGGACGAGGCTTTCATCGCGCCGGCCAGCATCCGCAACGTGGTGGACTTGCCGCACCCGTTGTGACCCAGCAGTCCAGTGATCATGGCCGGTTCTGCGGTGAAGGAGATGCCGTCGACCGCCGCGTTTTTCCCGTAGCGGCGGGTCAACCGATCAACGACGAGCACCCGCGACATGCTACGCCCGCCACCTGCCCGAAGCGGCCTCTCGTCAGGGACACTGGACAGCATGACTGTGTGGTTCACCGCCGACCCGCACTTCGGACACTTCAACATCATCCGCTACTGCGGCCGACCCTTCACCACGGCCGAAGAGATGAACCACGACTTGGTGGATCGTCACAACTCGGTCGTTGAGCACGGCGACACCGTCTGGATCGTCGGCGATTTCTCACTATCCGCGGGCGCACTTGGGTGGGCGAGCCGATTGAACGGCCACAAGATCCTGGTCCCGGGTAACCACGACAAATGCTGGTCGGGCCGACGCGGAGGCAAGGGTCCCCAAGCCCGCCAGCTGTACTCCGACGCCGGTTTCGACCAGATCATCGACCACCCTGACCCGATGCTCATCGCCGACCACAGCGTGATCATCAACCACTTCCCGTACCAGCGCTCCGACCCGAGGCAACCGGTTGCCGACTCCCATGACATCGAGCGGCACGTCCACAACCGCCCGGTCGACCGGGGTGGTTGGCTGCTGCACGGTCATGTTCACGAGAAGTGGCTGCAACAAGGCCGCATGATCAACGTCGGCGTGGACGCCTGGGGTGGGTTCCCGGTGAGCGTGCCGACGTTGGCCGGGGTGATCCGTGGCGGACCGGCCGAGCTGGCCCCGATCCCGTGGAGCTGAGGATCGGGGCCGACGGCAGGCCTACCGATATGGGTTGGCGGTCTTCGGGTTGGGTCCGTAGCGGTTCGCCGCGGTGCTGTCGCCCAGGTACATGATGAACAAGATCAGCGTGCCGATGCAGCAGATGATGTTCAGCCACCACCACCAACCGGAGCGTCCGGTGTCGTGCAGGCGCCGCACCTGAACCGCCAGCCCAGGCAAGAACAGCAGCAGCTCAGCTGCGAGGGTGATCCATCCGACGTTGTTGTAGTACGTCGTCGAAGTGACGCCCCCGACAGTGCCTAAGTTGATCTTGGTGCCCAACAGGCTATCGAGGATATTCGTGATGATCGCGATGATGAAAATGAACAACACCCAGTACCAGAACTCACTACGACGGGCGCGACCCGAGAAAGTGGCGTACTTGGAGAAGCAGGTCGAGATTGCGGTTCCGAAACCCATGATGCCTCCTGGTCTGCGAGCCTGATGGCGTCATTCTGGCACGACCAAGGCGTTGGTTTCAGCGCAGCAGGACCAACCGGAGGATCGTCCCTCACCCTCGCAGCGACGCCCGCACGTGATCGGGGACGAGATCACCGCTCAGCGGTCGATCAAACAAATACCCCTGCCCGAAGTCGCAACCGTTGGCCGTCACGAACCGGTACTGCGCCTCGGTCTCGACGCCTTCGGCGACGACCGTCAGGCCGGATGCGTGAGCGAGCCCGACCACCGCTGGCACGATGACCCCGGCCGATTCCAGCGACTCGTCGATGAACTGCCTGTCGATCTTCAATTCCGTCACTGGGAACGCCGCCAATCTGGTCAGACTGGAGTAGCCGGTCCCGAAATCGTCCAGCGACACGCCAAAGCCCAATGAGCGCAAACGATGCAGTTGCTCCGCGGCAATCTCGGTGGCTTGCGCCAGACCGGACTCGGTGACCTCCAAGGTGATGCGTGATGGGTCGATGCCGGCAAACTCGAGCAGCGCCTGCATCCGGTCGGGAAAGCCCGGGTCGAGCATCTGAGCGGGGGCAACATTCAGCGACATCCGAATCGCTGACATGTGCTCGTGTTCCCAATTCCACACCGAGAACTCAGAGATGGCCTTACCGAAGATCAGCGATCCCAGCGCGCCCATCATGCCCACCTGCTCCGCCAAACCGATGAACACCGGCGGCGGCACGTTCTTGCCGCTACTGTCACGCCACCGCGCCAGCGTCTCGACCGCGACCACCTCGCGGGTCGCCAGGTCCACGATCGGCTGATAGGCCAGGTCGATTGCGCCGCTGGCAATGGCCGATCGCAACTCCCGGACCATCTGACGACGGCCCACCAATTCGGCGCGGACGAGTTCGTGTTGGTGGAGCCGTCCATGACAGCTTCGCAGGCAGA
>JBAXOQ010000165.1:0-9549 GCA_037133175.1 Actinomycetes bacterium | reverse complement strand
CAGCAGATCACCAATGCCCTGGACGGGAAGGAGATCGCCGATCTGGAGTTGGCTTGGGGAGTGGGCTCGGAGGGCCGTGGGGTCAAGGCAGGCGCACGCGGTCACAAGGGGGCGTTGAAGGAGCTCGAAGGTCGTCAAGCCTCACGTCGAACCCGGGCGGCCAGAGATCAGCTTGATCGGGCGCTGGTCGATTTGCTGGCCTACTATCGCGATGTGTTGGCCGTGCAGTTCGCCCTCCAGATCGGCCAGAGCGCCACTGACCTCGTCAACGAGGAGATGCGAGCCTCGATCGAGCGGATGGCGCAAGCGACGGATCCCGATTCGTGTATTCAACGGATCGATGCTATCGACAGAGCGCGGCGCGCGTTGGACGCGAATGTGACACCGGTGTTGGCTATGGAGGCGCTGACCATCGACTTGCGTAACCCCGACCTGCGCGGGTTGCAGTGAAATCCGCAACGTGGTCGCGGTCGGTTGCGGCACTAGCCGGCGTGGTGGTCGCCGCGGTGCTCGTGTCCTGCGGCTCACCGTCGGCTGATCCGACACCGAGCCCATCGTCTCCCAGTGACGACGCCAGGCTGGCGTCGTTCTACCAGCAGAAGCCCGTGTGGCGAAGTTGTGCCGGTGGTGACCTGTGTACCGAGATCGAAGTACCGCTGAACTACTCCGACCCGCAGGCCAAGTCCATCAAAGTCGCGGTGCTGAAGGTCCCGGCCAGGGATCCTGCCAAACGAATCGGAACGCTGGTCGTCAATCCTGGTGGGCCCGGTGGTTCTGGTGTCGAGTACGCGCAGCAGGTGCCATTCACCTGGTCGCCGGATCTGGTTTCTGCCTATGACATCGTCGGGTTCGACCCCCGGGGTGTGGGCAAGAGCACTCCCATCGACTGCATGGACGACAAGCAGACCCAGCGGTTCGTGGCGACTACCGGTGCCCCCTCCGATCCTGCTCAGTTAGCCGCTGTGGTGGATGTGACCAGCACCGTCGGGGCTACCTGCGAACGGAACTCCGCCTACCTGACACCATTCGTCGGGACCGTCGCGGTCGCACGTGACACGGACATCCTGCGCGGGGCGCTCGGCGAGACGAAGCTGAATCTCCTGATGAAGTCGTACGGCACCTTCATCGGTCTCACCTACGTCGATTTGTTCGCGGACCACGTGGGGCGCACGGTGATCGACGGCGTCATCGATCCGACATTGACCAACGACCAGCTTGCCGGCGGTCAGTCGAAGGGCTTCCAGGCGGCGCTGTCCAGATTCATCGCGGACTGCCCCAAGCACCGCGACTGCCCGCTGCCAGCCGGTCAGGATAAGGGATTAGCCACGATTCAAGCGTTTCTGGCAAAGGTCGCCATCACGCCGTTGAAGGCGTCGCCGGGCCGCCCGCTGACGCGGCCGATCGCCGGCAATGCCTTCGTCGCCACCATGTACGACAACACCGATGGCTGGCCCGCGCTGCGGGTGGCGCTCGGGTCGGCCCTGGCCGGTGACGGTTCGATGATGCTGGACATCGTCGATGCGTTCACCGGTCGCGAGCCCGATGGCAGCTACCCCAAGAACTCGATCGATGTGCTGTACGCAGTGAACTGCCTAGACCGGCCGGATCGCGCCGACGTTCCGCAGACTCAGGCGCTGTCGGTTGAGTGGGCCAAGACCGCGCCGACCTACGGTCCTGATCTGGCCTGGGGCAATCTGCCGTGCCACGACTGGCCAGCTCCAGCCACAGACGCGCCTCACACCATCTCCGGCGCGGGCGCACCGCCGATCCTGGTGGTCGGTACCGTCAATGATCCTGCGACGCCGTATCCGTGGGCGGTCGCGACCGCCAAGCAATTGGTCGGCAGTTCGCTGTTGACCTGGAACGGCGACGGCCATACCGCCTACGGTCGCGGGTCGAAGTGCGTCGACGCACTGGTCGACGGATTCCTGGTCGGTGGGAACCTGCCGCCGAACCCGTCAACCTGCTAGCGCGTTCGCCCAGCCGACTGGGTAGACTCCGTTCTCGGCCCGTCAGTGGGTCAAGCCCCGCTAGCTCAGTTGGTAGAGCATCTCACTCGTAATGAGAAGGTCTGCGGTTCGATTCCGCAGCGGGGCCCCCGTAAATACTGGCCTGTCAGCGCCAATGGCGCTGTGTTCGGCCCGCTTGCTAACTGGATTTGCTAATTTGATCTTCATCTGTTGCCTCGCCCTCCACTGGTTTGTCCATCTCGGCGTCGAATAGTTCGGCGGCCTGAACGTCATAGCCGGGCAGTAAGTGGGCGTAGATCGCAAGCGTGACGTTGGCATCTCTGTGGCCGAGGCGGTGGGCGACGACATGTGGTGGGGTTCCGCTGAGCAGCAGTGTGGTGGCATGGGTATGGCGGAAGGAGTGGAAGGTTGGGCGTTGGTCTTTGGGTAGTTGACCCAGAAGTGGCCTTAGCCGTGTGAACAGTCCGGTTGGTGTGTCGGGATGAATCTGGGCACCGAATTCGGTGGTGAATACCGAGTCGTCCGACCCCCGCCAAAGTGAACCGATCCTTAGTCGCTCCGCTGACTGTTTTGCCTTGTGCTCCCGCAGAATAGCCACGAGTTTCTTGCTGATCGGGATTACTCGTGATCGACCGCTTTTGGGATTGCCTTCGATCCTCCGGTTCCTTAGACCTGACCCGTCGTAGTTCTCGTTCTTGACGGTGCCTGCGTTGCGCCTGACGTGGATGGTCGCTGCCGCGAAGTCGATGTCGGACCATCGGAGGGCGACGCACTCACCGCGTCTCATACCAGTGCGAGCCGCAAGCTCAAACAGGGCTTTAAGGCGGTGGTCGGCGACCGCCGACAGGACGGCTTTCAGTTGGGCCTTGGTCATTACCCGTATCTCGGACTCTGACCGGGACCCGGCTGGCGTGTGCAGTGCCTTGGAGAGGGCCGGGTTTTCGGGTATCAGTCGGTTGGCGACGGCGTCGTTCAGGGCTGTTCTGAGGACGGCATGCACGCTCTCGACGGTCCTGGGGGAGACACCCTTGCCGTTGCTCTTCCCGCCGCCCGATTCGATCAACTGGGTGTATGACTGACTGATCAGCAGCGGGTTGAGCGTTTGGAGTTGAAAGTCGCCAAGGGTCGGCTTCAAGTAGTAATCCACGCAATCGCGGTAGTTGTTGTACGACTTGGGTTTCAGGGCGGACCTTCGCGACTTGAGCCAACCATCGAGGTACTGGCCAACCGAGACCTTGACCGGCGCGACAAATGTCCGATTGCTTATCTGGTTGAGCTTCTCGATGCGGGCATCCTTCGCGGCCTGCTGCGTGTCCCCGCCGCGGAACCACGTCTGCTTCTTCTTCCCGGTTGCGAGGTCAGGTACGCCTACGACGAAATACCAGGTGTGACCTCGTTTGACCACGCCATCTCTCATTTTGGGTTTCTTGGCGACTCCCATGTCTACCTCTCTCCGAAGAACTTGTTGTAGCTCGATACTGCGATTAGGCGACGGCGACCTTTCTTGATCGATTCGATCTCCCCGCTGCTCAGTCTCTGGGCGATGAATGAGCGCGAGAGGCCGGACCTCTGGCAGACTTCTTTGATGCTCAGGAACTCGGCCAGCGGTTTCGGATGTTCAATTCCCGCCCGGTCGATGGCGCTCATGCGTTTCTCCTCCGTGTCCTGAGCGAGCGGTTTCTTCGGCTCGATTTCGCCTTTGATCGCAGGTGCCGTTCCTGGGCCGAGGTAACCCTGCTCGCGGGCAGCGGCGATCCATATCGATGCCGTTGATGGTGTCGTGAAGTATCGCCCGGCACGGTGGCCCGAAGCCGGTGATCTCCCCGGCACGGTTTCGTTTCTTGTGTCTCTTGGTGCTCCGAAAAATCGCCATTTCTAGTTCTCCTTCTGTTCGAGAAACGCTCTCAGGAATTCGGCTACGGACAGCCCCTCACGCTCGGCCCCGCCTCGGAGCCTGTTTGCCAGGTCAGTCGGCAGCCATACCTCGGTGAATCCGCTGGGTGTGGCTGCACTGCTCCGGTCTTCGATCTCGGTCGCTGTCGTGGGTAGTCCGACCAAGGCCGAGGACAAGAAGACTGTGCCTGCATAGACTCCGGCACTCGTTCCACTGGGGAGTTGAAGCCCTTGGTCCAACTCCCGGAACGTCTTCGCCCGCGGATTCCAGCGATGATCCGCACCTTCCAGCCGCTTGATCGTGGGCACACTCGGTGCGCCAGCATCGGACAGTTCTTCCTGGGTGAGCATCAGCACGCCGCGCCGCTGTTTGATGAGGTTGGCGAGGCGGCTCGCTCTGTCCACGTCAAGCTGCTCTCGCAACTCCGCTTCGTCGGCTGGCGTCGGGCTACTCCCGTGCATGCGTGCCGTGTCGGTGTAGTCCTCAACCTCGGCCTCGACAGCTTGCTTGAGCTCGTACTCGATGCGCTGATCTTCGGGATTGAGTTCTTGGTCTGCGGTCTCCATCTGGCGTTGCTCCCTCGGCTTGGGCGACACGACCTCGCAGTCTTCGACCGTACTCTAATGAGCTAAAACATACAAGTCAAGCTCAATACGGCAGTCAGACTGGGGTAAAAACACTGCTCTAACCCTTGCGTGATACCTCATTGTGTGTAAATCTGGTTGAGCACAGTCGAGTCGATCGGCTTGAACTGGAAGGAATCGACATCATGGGAGTACAAGTGAGTACCAATCCGGAACCTCTTCTTGCGGGCCGACACTCACCGGGAACTCGGCTCAACCGAGACGACGCTGCGCTCTATCTCATGGTTCCGGTGTCGACTCTGGCTCATTGGGCCGTCTACGGCGGAGGGCCAAGATTCTTCAAGGTTGGCCGCCGGTGCCAGTACCTCGTCGCTGACCTGGACGACTTCCTAGATGCGAACCTGATCTTGCCGGGCAACTGAGTTCTAAGGCGTCGCACCAGTCCTGCGGTCACCGGGCATGTTGTTGAACTCGCCTCGCAAGCCGTGCAAACAGACGAAACCACATGACCGATCATCGGTCCCAACAACGACGAAACGCCGCCGTATCTGCCAAGAACGGGGCGGCGTAAGTCGGGAGAAGAGTTATCCATGACTGCAAGATCGATTCTACCCGAAGACCCTGATGACGGACAGGAAGACGGCGTCGTGACGTCAAACCAAGACCCCGGCTTGCTCGATTCCAATCGAGACGACGGGATCCCATCTGTGTGCGCACAGGCAGCCGGCAAAGCGTTCAAAGGTCAGCCGCAGACAGTGGCTACGGCAGACTCACAGTCAAACGTCTCGCACGCCGGCCTGACGCTGCATGAGCGTGCTGCCCTTCAATTGGCGGTGAGGGAGCATGCAGGCGTCGCTCGGTGGCGAATCGAAGAAAGAGCAGCCGAACTGCGCGCCCAATTGAGCTCTGCTGTGTCAGTTCGAATGGAAGAGCTCGAACCAATTGTGGACGAAGCCGAGTCCGCGGCCAGAGACATCCAGCAAGCAGCCTACGCTGAAATGGATGTCATTTTCGAACGTCTTGGCGTCCAAGACATCATCGAGGGTGCGCTCTATCCCCCATGTCCTGAGCGCCGCAGCAGAAGACTGCTGGAGCTAGGCAGGGAGAAAATTGAGGCTGATGCGGATGCCGCCCGACTTGCTATCAATCTCGCGGAGGACAAGGCCAGCGTTGCAATTGTCCAGAGCTGTGCGAGCGTGCGTGCCGGGCGGGAGTTAGTGGCTGCGATTCCGACACCTGACGAACTCATGGCCCCGGTGTCGATTGCCGGCCTTGAGTCCGAGCTGCTTCGGAAATGAGTGCGGCGCGAATGGCCCATCTACAGCCGCCCGCCACTTTGAGAATGCGGGCCCGATCCCGCTTAGTAACGATGTGCGCACGCGGCGACCTACCCATATTCATGGATGGCCTCCTGACGTTGCACTCGCTTGGCTTTGTGATCAGCCCAGCCCGGATCAACGACATATTGGAGTTTGCCTGGCTCTTGGATGGGGAGAACCCGGACGTCCGGGGCGCCTTCACCTGTGGGGCTTCGATGTTAGTCCGTGAGGCGATCGTGGAGAACCCGTGTCGCGGAGTCGACCCCGTCGATTTCGATACCCGGGTTGATCAGTTCATAACCCGAACCACCCTGGAGCGTGCACGCCAATCACGGCAGCAGCCAGTCCCCAAACCGCGCCTACGACAACCCATGCCGCAATCCCGAGAACGGACCGGCGCCAGCGAGGCAAAGAGCGTCTGGATGTGGCCCAAGCTTGATTCTCAGGGCAAGAAGGATCACCCGCAGGACCAGGATTCGACCATCGCAAGCAACAACGCCGCGGAGAGGTCAAACCTGGGCCCGAGTCCGCTCACTCCCGGCAAGTCCCATGGCAGACCCAACAAGAGCCTCCCATTTGGCGGCGGTGTCCGATGATAGGACCTGATGATCCGCTTTGGTTCGCGGTTTTGCTCGTCAAGTTTGGTGCGCCGTTGTTCCTGGCTACACCCAACAGCATGTATGTAGCGGGGTCCCGTGAGTCTGAGTTCAGCTTTCCACGTGAGTGGCAGCATTCGCTGCCCGGCCGGTCCAGCTTGTCGACCTGGTCCGAGGGTGACGCTGTATGCGCAGTGACGGGGGTTGCGTTCGATGTCGTGGATGTCGATCCTCGCAACGGTGGCAACGTGGACGCCGAACGGGACGCCCTAGCCGAACACGGCGTCACGGTGCTCGCCGAAGTCAGAACCCCAGGTGTCGGTGCCCATTTCTATGTCGAAGCCTCCGGACGACCCAAGTCCAACAACCAGCATGGAATCGACTTTCAGGCAGCCGGAGGAATGGTGTTCGTGCCCCCGACGATTCGACCGAAGTATCGGGGTCTCGGCTACGCGGTCATCCACGCGAGGGGCTTGGGCGATGCTTGAGAGCTACCTCCAGGCCAGGGGCCTGGTTGGGAACAGTCCCAAACAGCGATCCAAGTCCTCGCCTGAGTTGAATGCATTGTTCTTCGAATCCGTCCAGGTTGGTCAACGATCCGAGCAGTTCTTCCGGATCGTCAGGCAAGCGCGTCACGACGGCGTCGCCGATTACAAGATCACTTTGGTCATGAAGAAGTGGGACGCCAGAAATGGTGGCAAGTACGAGGGCCGCGTCCAACAGGAAGTTGATCGATGCCTATCGAAGATCACTCATCCCCCCGATGATTCAGTGATGACTGCACTCAACCGCATGTGCGCCCAGCATCAAGCGAAGTTGATCTTTGATGCCGAACTCGCCGATGCGGTTGGGACTGTGGACGATTGTGAGGCGACCACGCTGTCAGATGCTGACGATCGCAGAGTCGAATGGCGATTCCAAGGCTTGATGGTTCAGGGTTGTCGCTGTCTGATGACCGGCAAGCGGAAGGCAGGTAAAACAACACTGGCCCTGAGCATCGCATCGTCCTACATCTCTGGTGATCCACTGCTGGGTCGATTCCAGACGACCCCGAACAACCGCAATATCGCTGTGTTCAATTTTGATATGCCCGTCGGCCACCTTAAGACCTGGTTCAAGGACGCGGGCATCGCACCCGAGCGGCTTGTGATCTTCGACCGGCGCAATCGAGCCAGCGCGTTCGGGCCCGGAACCCGCCTAGCGGACAACCTCCGGGCGAACGATGTTGGGCTGCTCATCGTCGACAACTTCTCCGCCGCCTTCGATGGTGCCGACCAGAATGCGGCGGGACCGGCAGGCCAGTGGCTCCGTCGGTTGAATGATCTGGTTGCAGATGCCGGGGTCGACGAGGTCATCCTGCTGGCACACCACGGTCACCAGGGAGAACGGGTCCGGGGTTCATCAGCCTTGGAGGACTGGGCCGATTGCATTATCCGGGTCACCGAGCAGGAGGACACCAAGGTGCGCTTCCTGTCCGCATTCGGTCGGGATGTAGATGTCGATGAGGACCAGTTGATCTTTGATCCGGACAAACGCCAACTCCGACTCGCCGACCTGGGATCCCGAAGCCAATTGGCCAGGGCGAACAAGGTCGAGTTGCTGGCCGACAGCATCATGCGCATCATGGCCGACGGTCAGGAGCGTCAGACCGGAGTGATCGGCGAGGAACTGGCGAAGGCGGGAGTCAAGTTCTCCAAAGGGGCTGACTCCAAGGCACTCAAGGCCCTCTCCGACAGTGAGAAGTTGGTCTACAGCGTGGGCGACAAGAACTCTAAGCACTACAAGGTCAGCAAGAAACTCATGACCACCGACGTCCCGTTGTCAGGGTACCCAACCCGTTCGCAGGGTGACGGGGGGAACAGGCAATGACACCCCAGCGGCAGCGCCAGACTTCAATATTTGATCTTCACAGGGTAGCTAGTCATAAACCATGAGAATCCGTTCCGAAAGAGGTGTTCTGTCCCCCCCGTCCCCTTATGTAAGGGGGACAACAGGGGCAGCAGACGACATCGATTGATGTTGATTCACAGCCAGACCGTAGTTGGAATTCAACCCGACACGAACATGCCCGCTGATGGGCGCAAGGAATGCAGAAAGAAACCCAGAAAGACACACGAGAGGAACACAAGATGAGTGATTGGCCGATTCAGAAACACAGGACCTACGAAGAACATGTCGCCGCCGGAAGGTTCGTCGAACACGGACAACTGGAGAACGCGAAGGCGGCTGAGCATGTCATGAACGTGCTCGAATACGGCGGTATGGAGGAACCGGATGCCTACCATCGGGAATTGATCAAGAAGTTGATGGCCGAAAGTCCCCCGCCCGACTGCGACGATCCCGACCTGCCCTACATCAACGCTGTGAACGCCTACCTCGCGGGCGGTGACCGCATCCTGGAGCGAATGTACGAGGACGGCCTCTAGCAGAATTGATCAAGCGACGGTCCTTGGGGCGCAGACAGATGGTTCGAGTCCGCCCTAAGGATTTGTCTGTGACCGGGACCCGTCCCCGACCTGTTCAACCGCCTTCGGATTTCTTCACAACATGAGGTCTCGAACCGGCGGATACCGACGCATCACCGGAAACATGCCGACCGCCGCTACGATCACCAACGTGGGGAAGCCAGTGAGTCGCCAAGTTTATGATTTTAGGCTGCACTTGCTCATCGGGATCGCTGTCGGCGTTACCACGGCTGTGCTGTGCGGATTCCTGCTGGCGTGGCAGCTAGCAGCCCTGATCGCCATGATCGCGGGGACGATGGTCTTCTTGTTATGGACGTGGACCAAAATCTGGCGAATGGGCGGCGGTGACACCAAGGATCGGGCCGCCGGGGAATCCGGGACGAACGAGGTCATGGACGCCCTGGTCGTGGTCGCCGCCGTGGCCGCGCTGCTGGTTGTCGGACTGGTCATCTTTCGTGCGGGAAAGACTGGGGAATCGTGGGACTGGATCGCCCTGGTCTTGGGCGTGTTCTGCGTGCTGCTGGCCTGGCTGTTTGTCCACACAATCTTCACTCTGCGGTACGCCAGGTTGTTCTACTCCCCACGCATGGACACGGTCTCGCGCTCGAAGAGCAAACGATCTCGGTCGAAGGCTCCGGCGGCGCGGTCGAAGGGTCAGGTGACCGCCGCCGGTGGGGATCAGTACAGCAGGTGCATCGATTTCAACCAGGACGACGGGCAC
>JBAXOQ010000164.1:0-9560 GCA_037133175.1 Actinomycetes bacterium | reverse complement strand
GCCACCACCGGCCACGATGTCTCAGATCAGGCGCTGCAGGCCGCCGGGATATTCAACGCGCGCAACGCCGCCATGAGGGTACGGACGGCCGGCGCCGCTGCCGTTCCCGGCTCAGGCAAGGCCAACATCCCAGGACACAACGCGGTGTCGTGCTCGCAATGCCACGACATGGCCGCAATGGCGTGTTCGGCATGTCACGCGGCTCCGCACGAGTCGCGCGGCCAGTGCCAGCTGTGTCACGCACCCGGGCCGAAGTTCACGTTCCAGCATCCGGCTACCCAGATGCCCAACTCGCGCAACATCGCGTGCAACAAGTGCCACCCTGTCTCGTACGCGCAGGTCAACTGCACGTGCCACAAGAACGGACCGCCGAGAGGCGACTAGGCCGAAGCCCCTAGACCTCGTCGGCGAGCGCGTAGAGCACTTCGGTTCGGTCGACCAGGCGCCTGGCGGTGTCAACCATGAGGCCACACGCGTAGGCCTGCTCATCGCTGAGCGTTCCGAAGTCGCCCTCCTGGAGGCCCTCTGACATCGACACGATCGAGGCGAGCGGCGAACGAAGATCATGGCCGAGTTCCCGGATGAGGCGGCGCTGCGACTGAGGCAGCGACTCGAGCGGCGCGACGGAAACGGCACCGGGCTCGGCCGCGGGATGCTCGACGGCCCGATCAGGACGGCGGCACGATGCGACGATGATCGCGCCCAGGCCGATCCCGAGGATCGCCGCCACACCTGTCACCACGACCTGGATGTTCTTCCGCATCCCTCCCCCTCTCGACCGCGCTATCGACCGACCCGGTAGCCCCGCCCACCAACGTACGCTACCCGCAGGGTCACGACGAGCCCGCGCACCGGCTGGCGGGGCTATCATGGGTGTGCGCCGATCTGGTGAAGTGGGGGGGCGGAAGTGGCGGGCAAAGTGAGCCATCCGAAGGTATTCATCGTCGAGGACGACGAGGCATTCCTCGTGAGCATCAGCGCCCTGCTGACCAAGGCGGGCTACGAGGTTTCCAGTTCCACCTCGAGCACCGACCCCCGTCTCCAACAGTGGTTCGCCCAAGCGGATCTTGTCGTCTTGGACTTGGAACTTCCCGATAGGGACGGTTTCGAGGTCCTCGCCGCGATCCGCGAGTCCGCCGAAACGGCGACCATGCCGGTACTCATGCTCACGGCCCATGACCCGATGAGGTACCGGCTCAAGGGCCTGGCCATGGGCGCTGACGACTACCTTCTCAAGCCGCCGAACCGCGATGAGCTTCTGTTACGTATCGCCGGGCTGCTTCGCCGCTACGGCGGCAGCCCACGAGCGGGCGAGGACAAGACCCGCGTCGTCGTCGATAGCCCCAAGGGCGGCTGCCGATTCGTGGATGCCCGGGACATCACGCACATCAGCGCTGCCCACAACTACTGCCACGTTCACACCTACGACGACGCCAGACTTGCCTCGACCGGCATCGGCGACATCGCCAAGCAGCTGGGCGACCGGTTCGTTCGCGCGCACAGATCCTTCCTGGTCAACCCGAACAAGGTGCGCGCCGCACGATGGCTGTCACCCTCGACCTACGTTCTGGAAATGGACACGGCCCAAGAAACCCTGATCACGGTAAGCCGCCCGCACCGTAGCGCCGTGCGCAACGCGCTGGGAATCGCCGACACTCCCTTTTCGCCCGAAAGCTAGGGCGCGGGGCTGGGCTATGGCCCGAGCGTGAACTGCTCGAAGCCCACGATGTAGTCGGAATCGAGCGTCATGCGGAAGTACTGGGCGCGCCAATAGCCGGCGTCTGCTCCATCTAGGGCGGCAAATAGCGCCTTCGCGGTCGCCGGAGCCGCCTCGCCCGCACGCGGCCCCTTCGCCCTCACGGGCGCTCCTGCCGAGCAAGGGATCACGCGGACGGCATGAGTGCTGTCGTCAAGAAACTGGCCGTTGATAGGCACTTTGCCGCGATGCGCAGCTATCGATGCAGCTGCCTTGCCCGTGAGCAGTTGGGCCGGATCGACGGAGACGTTCCAGAAGCTCTTGGTTTCTTGCGCCTTGACGACTCGACCGATGACCGTCTCCAGCGCAGGACCGGTGTCGGTCGGAGAACCTTGCGTCGCGGTAAGACTCGTGCCGTTCGAACCGCCCGCAGAAGTGGTCGCAACCGAGCCAGACGGGGCACCGCCGGTCAGAGCCCGCATGGCGCCTATCAGGTCGACACGCTTCTGGGTCTCGACGAGCCGAAGGTCCAGACTCCCGAACTGGCTCTGGATCCAGAGCATCAATCCGATCACGACCGCAAAGACGATGACGACCGTCAGGATCATCCCACCGATACCGATGGGTGGTTTCGCCGACTTCTTCTTGCGCTTCTTTGCTCCCTTGGGCACTGGGGACTTGTTCCCAGCCTGCGGATCAGCCGATCGGGTGGACTCGCCGGGTCGCGTCCCCTGGGAAGCCACAGCAGGCTGCACAAGCGTGATGGGTCCCGATGCGGGGCCACGATGGACCGGCGGCAACGGTGGAGGCGACGAAGGGCCCGAGCGGTCACCGCTCACCGGATCGGGAACGGGATCGCCTAGTCTTTCTGTCGACTTCTTCTTCCACAGCACCGTCAGACCCCCCAAAACGCCGGCGCCACAGAGACACTCGGCGGGACATCACGCAGGCTCGCCTGTTGGACGACGCGCAAACCAGCTCGCCCGTCATCCTGACCCTGGGCCCATTCTAGTCGGCTCCAGGCGTCATCGGCGGGAGTTCGCGGATCGCTTCACGCCTATTCAGGGGCTGTCACCCACACGGTGGCCGACCATTCATAGATTCCAGTCCCTGTGCTGAAGGTCGGCATGTCGATGGCCGAGGCGAAGTCCCTGGAGTCGTCGAAGCCGAGTGTTCCAAGGTCACTGGCACCGGCCGAGGTCACGCGCACGCTGTCGAGACCCGCGTTTGAGAACCTCCAGACGAACGCGTCTGTGGCCGCCGCATCCCCCATGGACCAGAAGGCGTTGCTGCCAGAAGCTTTCGCCGGGCCGTCGCCCTTGATGTAGAGGCCGGATGCGACATCACCGCTGTTGGTCAGCACGGTGTGCGTGCTGTTGATCTCGCTCACGGCGCTCGAGCCTTGGGCCGGCGAACCGTAGTGCAGGTCTGTTCCAGTCACCGTGAGGCCCAGGCGCGCGTTGGTGTCCACGTCGCCGTTGATCTGGCCGATGTGGAGGTCTACAGGCGGGGCGTCGAGGCCTGCCGTCGAGTACGAGGTCGTCGAAGGGGCGACGCCCCCGGGAAGATAGCTCGATTGGAAGTAGAACGCCCGGACGTCGTGGGCCTCGTGCCAACCGCCCGTTGCCGCCGTGAATCCGGCATGAACATCTTGGCCGATGACCTGTACCAGGTCGATCCGCAAGGAGAACGTCATAGCAACCGGCCGACTCGCGGATTGCGACATGCGCACTTCGAGTATCTTGGCCGACCCGTCGTAGTCGACCCAGACGTTCCAGGGGCTACCGTACAGCGGCGCATTGCCGGGGGTCGGGGCGGTGATGGTCGACAGCCACGAGCCGTTGAGATCGACACCCACATGAGGAACGGACGGATCGAACGTGTTCTGGAACGTGTCGAACTCGATGGCAAGCGAATGAGGCTGGGAGTTCGGACTGCCGACCGGGTTCTTCAGGAAGCCCATCCCGTCACCTGCAACCAGCGGGGCCGTGGTGCCGCTCTGAAGGACGAACAACATACCGTCGGCGTACTGGGTCGAGGCATGGGTGGGCATTGAGATCGTGAAGCAGGTGCTGAAGGAGCGTTCCGTCGGAAGATGGATGAGCTGTTTGGAGAACGCCGCTCCGGCCGTGTTGCCTGCGTCGTCAGTGAGACGGATGACGTCGGCCGTGTCCGGGACATAGGCCGAGAAGGGAGAAGGCGCCCCGCCTAGGGCGAACCCCGCCGCATCTGCGGATGTGAAGGACGGATAGGCCATCGTGATGACCTGGGCCTGCGCGGGCGACGCGCCCACGACCCACGCGGACGCGACGACGACCAAGTGCAGCCACAAGCGCGGGAGCGCGAGGCGCCGGCGACCCAGGCCTGTCCTTCTGCGAGATGCCATGGCCGTTCCCATCACGGTGCCGTCACCCACACGGTAGCCGACCACCGGTACGCGCCGGTGTGACTGCTGAAGACCGGCATGTCGATGGACGAGCCGAAGTCGGCCGAGTCGTCGAAGCCCAGCGTCCCCAGATCGGCGGCGGCATCCGTGGTCACGTCGGCCGTGGAGCCACCGGTCCCTGTGAACCGCCACGCGAACGCGTCGGAGCCCGCGCGCGCGGCCATGTCCCAGGACCCCGCCTTGCCTGCGACGAGCGCCGGTCCGTCACCTTGTATGTACAGGCCCGAAGTCACATCCCCCGTGTTCGTGAGCACCGTGCGCGTCCCGTTGATCTCAGTCACTCCGGTGGAGCCAAACGCCGGGGACCCGTAGTGCAGGTCGGCTCCGGTCACCGTGATCCCCAGGTGCGCGTTGGTGGTCACGTCACCGTTGATCTGGCCGATGTGGTGGTCGATCGGCGGAGGGTCAGGCACCGGAGGAGCGGTTGGTGGCACGGCGGGCGTAGCCGGGACCGATGAGGTGGTCTGTGCGCTGGAGATGACGATCTGTGCGCACTGCGTGGCCTCGCGGTTGCCGGCACTGTCGACGGCCCACCAGCTTAGGGTGCTGGTCCCGATGGAGGAGACGCTCAGGTGACCCGAGTATGGGGCCGCAGGAGCGGCGTCCAACGAGTAGTAGATGGAGTCCACGCCCGACAGGGTGTCGTCGCCTGCGAGCGTCACGGTGACCGGACCAGGCGTCGCTCCAGCGGGGATGCCGGCCGCCGACGACACCGGCGGGCTCGTGTCGATACGCACGACGGCGCGGTGTTCGGTGTCCTCCGTAACGCCGGAGCCATTGATCGCACGGTAGACGACCGTGTGTGTGCCCTCCCCGGAGACGGGCACCTCCAGGGGCACACCCGAGTTGACCGGCGCTGAGCCGTCAGCCGACCAAAGCACCCTCACGGCCTCCCCGTCGGGATCGGCGGCATCCACCGTGAGTGTGACTGGCACGCAGACCCAGCCCCCGGGCACCCCGGAGACCGACGATGTGGGCATACCGTGATGGATGGTGATGGCAGCCGTAGTCTCCACGCTCGAGTTGCCCGCGGCATCCACGGCTCGGTAGCTCACCACCGTGGTGCCGGCCTGCGACACCGTGATCGGACCGACATACGGCTGCTCCGTCTCCGCACCCAGACGGCAGTACAGCGACGCCACGCCGGAGCCCGCATCCGCGCCCGAGAGCGAGAAGGTCACCGGAGCGCGGACGATCCAGGCTGGCACGCCAAAGATCGCCACCGTCGGCGGGGTCGCGTCTACGCGTACGACCGCGGTCCTGACCGCCTCCGCGTTGCCTGCCACGTCCACCGACCAGTAGGTGACCGTGGTCGTGCCCTCGGTCGAGATCGACAGCGGCATCATGTAGCGTTGCGGGATCGCGCCGTTGATCGCGTAGTAGGTGGCGGACGTACCGACGTCGTCGGCGGCGACCAGCGTGAGTGTGGCCGGCGTGCTGGACCAACCCGCCGGCACGCCGAAGGCTGCAGTGGACGGCGCGGTGACGTCGGGCACCGTCTCGGTGAAGCTCGTGGATATGGCGCCACTGCCCGATGCGATGACCGTGTATGTGCCCGGAGTCGAAGGCGCGGTAAAGCTCGCAGAGACCTGCCCGCTGGCGTCGGTCGCAGGTGCCAACTGCTTGATCGACCCCCCGTCTGCAGTGAAGGTCGCTGGCATCTGCGCAACGACATTGCCCAGTGAATCCTGGAACGTCGCGGTGAGCGTCGTGGTCGACCCAGGCGCAACGGTCTGGGTCGCACCTGATGAGGCGAATGCCACGTCGGGAGCGGACGAATACTGGGTCGTCGACGGCGTGATACCTCCGGGAAGATAGCTCGAATCGAAGTAGAGCGACATAAGGTCGTGCTGTTCGCATGCGGCTCCGGTTCCAGCGGCAAAGCCGGTGTAGACGTCCTGGCCGATCACCTGGGTCAGGTCGATGGGATAGGCCAGCGTCGGAAGCGCCGGCCGCGCGGTCGTGCGCGACATGCGGATCTGCAGCATCTGCCCGCCGCCGTCGTAGTCCACCCACACGTTCCACGGCTTGCCAGCCAGATCGGCGCTACCCGGCGGCGATGTCGTGACCACCGACTGCTCGGACCCGTTCAAGTCCACGCCGATGTGGTTGTTGCTGGGATCGTTGACGGTCACTCCGTTGTCAGATGCCCCGTTGTTGAACGTGTCGAACTCGATGGCCAACGACCTAGGCTGCGAATTCGGCTTTCCGAGAAAGCCCATCCCGCCCCCGAGCATCTTCGGGGTGTTGGTAGCGCCTTGAAGGATGAAGACGAGTCCATCGGCTCCATGGGACGGGATCGCCCACGAGAAGAAGCTGCTGAACGAGCGGTCGTCCGGCAGATCGATGAGCTGCTTGGAAACCGCAGTGCCGGCGAGCCAGGTCGCCGAATCCGTCAGGCGGATGACGCCGGTTCCGGCGGGGATGTACGGACAAAACGCCGGCAACTCGGGAACCCTCGAAGGGGCGTGCACCCCATCAAGGATGAATCCAGAGGTGTTGGCTGTCGTGAACGAGGGCAGCGCCATCGTGATGTACTGGGCCTGAGCGGGGGCCACGCCGACCGCAAGGCCCGCGGCAACCACAAGCGGCAACAGCCACAGCCTGTTTCTACGCAAGAGCGTCTTCATCGTTCGCCTCCGGAGATCACGTTCACGCGATCCCGAGACCCCTGCTATGCGGCCCGACTGTTCGTATCGTCGTCCTCTTCGTCGTCGAGATCCTCGTCCTCATCGGCTCTGCGAGACCTCAACACGAAGAACACGAGAAGCGCGATGGCAACGACGATGGCGGCCATTGTCACATACGACCACGGTGCTGTTGCCTGGATCAGCGACATCGAGCTGTAGTACAGACCGGCCATGAAGGTGGACTGGGCCACCTGCATCTTGAGTCGAGCCGCCGCTCCGACATTGATGAAGACACCACTGGCCTGACGCATGGGCCGTCCGCCGAGCAAAGCCTCGTAGTTGCCGGCGGCTGCATTGCTTGGCAGTTTCATGGTCACCCTGACCAGCTGGTGTGCGCCGGGAGCCAGGTCGAACTTCTGGGGGTTGAAGACGAACCATGACGTGCTCGGAGCCAGTGTTCTGCTCTTGCTGACCGGCACGACCAGCATTTCGTAGGTGGCTGCTGCGTCGCCGGTGTTGAAAAGCGTGATCGGCTGGAGATCGTAGGTAGCCCCAGGGTTGGCTGGGCTTGGCGCGGGCATGGTGCCCTTGTCGATGCCGGCACCGGGCGCCGCGAGTGCGATGTTCGGAACGATGAGCGCCGCGACTGCGGCGGCCGCGACCAAAACGGCCGCGATGCGAGACTGGATGTTCATGACCAAGTTCCTCCCTCTCAAAGAAACTCAGGGGCACATACTCGTGTCGTGGAAGCTTGGCTGGAGCTTCCCGCGTGAGGGGGCCGACGATCTCTCGTCGGCCCCCCTGCTATGCGTGCTGTGCGGCTACTTCGAGGTGGTAGCGTGCGCCACTCTCGGGAGCGTCGAGCCCGGCTGAAGGGCCCTAGTTGGGGGCGGTCACCCAAGCGGTCGCCGACCACTCGTAGGTGCCGATCTGGGTGCTGAACTTCGGCATGTCGATGACCGAGGAGAAGTCCTTGGAGTCCTGGTAGCCGAGCGAACCCAGGTCGCTGGCGGCGTCGGACTGGACGCTCACAGTGCCAAGATCGGTGTTGGCGAACTTCCACGCGAACGAGTCCGTGTTCTGCGTGCCGTCCATGGCCCAGTAGGCTTCCTTGCCGGAGGCCTTGGCCGGACCGTCACCTTTGATGAACAGACCTGACTGGACGTCACCGCTGTTGGTGAGAACCGTCTTGGTGCTGTTTATCTCAGCGACACCGGCGGCATTGAAAGCCGGCGAACCGTAGTGCAGCCCAGTGCCCTGCAGGGTGAGGCTCAGGTGAGCGGTGGCATTCACATCGCCGTTCACCTTGCCGTTGTCTGCGGCCATAGCCGGGGCAGCCCAGGCGAGCAGCAATGCTCCCACGATCATGACGAGAGCGATACGAGTGACCTTCATGATTCCTCTGCTCCTTCTCCACCCTTTGGTGGACACTCGCCATCCACCGGACATCTTGCCCAGCGCATCTGGCGGTCTCCGGCCGATCTGTCCCGCTTTGCACCCTGCGTCTCCGGCACCGCCTTCGCCCCGGCACGCGGGAGGCGAAGGCGGATGGCCGGAGCGCCGGGGTCTGAGAGGGACCCCTTCGACCGGTGCACCCCGTGCCAGGTCCCCCGTAGGTTCGACGCGGCGTCGGATGCAGCCCCATCAAAGTCCGGGCACAAGAGGGGCTTCAAGCACGTGGGGCGTTCGGAGTTACGGATGACAGATGGGCGATGCCCAACGACATATCGGGCAGGATTGAGCGGTCTGGCAGCAAGGCCCCGCGGTGCGGTGAAGTCGGGCCTCAGGTCAGCTCGGGATCAGCGCTCCTGCGCGTGCCGCGCGATCGCCTCAAGCAAGACCGCCTTCTTGATCGGCTTCACCAGGTACTCGTCGCATCCGGCCTCATAGGCCACCTTCGCCTCATCCGCCATGGCGTAGGCGGTGAGCGCGGTGATCCTGGCGCGGGGACCTTGGCCCGACGACTCCTCAAGCCGCCGGATCTCACGCGTTGCGTCGTAACCGTCCATGACGGGCATCTGCATATCCATGAGCACCAGGTCGAATCCGTTCGGACCCGCAGCGCGGAACTCAGCCACAGCCTGCTGACCGTTGTGCGCGACGACGACATCGTGAGGCGTTCCCCGCAAGTAGCCCAACACGACGGTCCGATTGATCTCGGAGTCTTCCACGAACAGGATCCGAATGGGCTCGGCCTCGCAAGGCTGTGCGAGCGCCGTACCCGCGGAGCCGTCATCGGGCAGTGAGGCTGCGCCTTCTGCGACGGTGTCCTCGGCGGGTCCTAACGTCAGATCGAACGCGAACGTCGAGCCGACGCCGATCTCACTTGCAATGCGAAGCTCACCACCCATGAGTTCGACCAGCTTGCGCGAGATGGCAAGTCCCAGGCCCGTCCCTCCGTGCTCTCTGGTCGTCGACGAGTCCACCTGGATGAACGGGTCCATCACGGCCTGGATCTTCTCCGCGGCAAGGCCGATGCCGGTGTCGGCCACGGTGAACCGCAGGTGCGGTTCGGACGCGGTGCTGTTCTCGGCAGCTTCTACGCTGACGAGCACATGTCCCTGCTCCGTGAACTTCACCGCGTTGTCGACCAGATTCATCATGATCTGTCCAAGGCGCTTGGGATCTCCGACGACGCGGCCGGGCAGCCGCTCGCCGATGTCCACGATCAACTCGATTCCGCGGTCCGCGGCGCGAAACGCAGCCACGTCGACCGCAGTCTCGACAAGCTGCTCAACGTCGAACTCGATCAAGTCCAGATCCATGCGATCCGCCTCGATCTTCGAGT
>JBAXOQ010000163.1:0-9576 GCA_037133175.1 Actinomycetes bacterium | reverse complement strand
ACACGAAGTGGTAGCCGGTGTTCGGTGTGATGGTCAGGCTCGCGGAGTCCGAGTCCCAGTCCACCGACTGGGTCGTGGGCGTGATGGTGCCGTTGAGACTCGGCAGCGCGGTGATGGTGAAGGTGTCGATGGCGAATACGGCGGTGAGGGTGTTGTCCGCCTTGACGTTGTTGAACTTGTACTCGCGGGTGCCGGCCACGGTGCCGGCCACGGTGGTGACCGGGCCGTCCTTGTCGGAGGCCGACACGAAGTGGTAGCCGGTGTTCGGTGTGATGGTCAGGCTCGCGGAGTCCGAGTCGTAGTCCACCGACTGGGTGGTCGGCGTGATGGTGCCGTTGAGACTCGGCATCGCGGTGATGGTGCGCGGCTTACCGAGGAAGAACGTGATGGCCGTGCCGGTGAAGGCGTTGTCAGCCCTGTCGGTGGCGGTGGCCTGCACGGTGTAGGTGCCTTCGTCTGCGGCGCTCCAGTCAGGCATGAGGATGGCACTTGACCACGTGACGACCGTCCCGGAGGTTGTAGCGCTGTGCGTCGTACCGAGACCCGTGATCCAAGTCTCCCAGCTGGTGCCGTCCCAGTACTTGCCACTCGGGTTTTTCAGCGTGAAGTACGTGGAGTCGGCGGCAAGCCCCGAGCCGCCGGTGTTGTCGGCAGCCGAACCGGAGAAGGTCGCCGGCATGGTTCCACTGCGGTAGGCCGCGAGATCGACAGGGTCGGTCACCGAGGCGGTGACCGGGCTTACGTTGTCGATCGTCACATCGGTAGCGGTCGTCGCAAATTCGAGGTTTCCGATCGAATCCATACCGCGCGCGTCTATGTCGTATGTGGGAGACCCAGGCTGAACAGCCGGGTCGAACGTCCAGTCGTACGTCCACAATGTGCTGACCGTACCGGTAGCCACAAGGGTCGCTTCAACGTAGGTGGGGGTGTCAACCCATGTGCTCCCGTTCCAGAACCTGTCGAAGTCCGCGTCGTGACGCGTGATGCGCACTTCCATCAGAGCTACGCCCGCGATGTCTGACGCCGATCCCGCAATCACCTTGTGGCTTCCGGCGAGTATCTCGTCGGTGGTGGGCGTGGTAATCGCGACGTCCGGACCCAACGCGTCGATTGTGAACGTACTGCCGACCACTGCGCTATTGGTGACCGAGTCAGCGCCGGTCTGCCCGACACCGGTGACCTTCGAGCTCACGACATCGCCGTCTCCGGCGTCCGTCGCGATCTCGTAGACGACCCAGTACTGCTTGGCCGTACCGGTGATTGACTGCGGCGAAAGGGCCACCGTGGTCGAACTGCCCGTGAATGTTCCCGGGGACGTGGACACGGTGGTGTCGGCCGAATCCCACACGTCGGGTGTGGCTCCGTCGTCGAGGTAAACGTCGACGCCGGTGATGTCGGTGGCCGGATCCGTCCCGGTATTATCGATGGTCACGGAGTCCACGCTGATTGCCGCAGCCCCCGAAGTGCGCCGGAGCGTGAAGCCGTCGACCGAGTGCCGGGTGCCCGGAGCGACCAGCAGGCCGACGGGCGGATGCGCCGAGGCGACCGTAAGGACGGTGGGGGTGTAGGTAACGGTGACCTGGATGTAGTCGACCGTACCCGTCTTCCCGAAGAACGGGCTCGCGTTTGTGGCCGCCAGCGCCACGCCGAAGCTGGAGCTATTGACTTGGGCCGGAGTCCACGTTGTTCCCCAAAGGTCGGCTCCGGAGCCATAGGTGGCCGTCCCGAGAGAGGTGGGCCATTCCACCCCTGCCGCTTTGTTGTTTCCGCTGAGGACACCGCCTTTGTAGAGCTGGACAACGGAATCGGCAAGTTCGATATTGACGTTGGTCGTACTCGTCCTGTTGATCACAACGGTTATCCCGTTGATTGTCGCGCCGGCAGGGATGCTGAACCCGTAGTTGGTGCCGTTCAAATATTGGGTCTTGCCGCTGATGGGCACGACGCACGTGGCATACGGCGCACCTGGTGTCGTGATATTGCTTGGGTTCGTCCATGCGATGAAGCCCGCGCCGTTGAGAGCGGTAGCGCCGGTCCCGGCGTTCCTTGGACCGCTCGTGGCAGCGAACGCTATCCCAGGCATGAGACACAGCGCGACCAGCATCGCCGCGAGCTTGAAGCCCACAGGCACTGTCCCACCGCGTTTGGAACATACAGACGAGAACAGGCGCTTCATTGTGAGTCCCCCTTGACGACTTAGCGTGCCCGAAATCAACCGACGAATCCATCCGTCACGTACCTGTACCCCGTGAAACAAGCTTTCGTTCCCCAAGGTGTGACAATCAACCACCATCATCGTACCGAACCCTGCTCGGCAAGCGAGAGCAGCGCTCGGGGGAGGAGTCACCTCCTCCCCCGAGATAGCTAATGCGCCTGCGGACTCACTCAGCGGGTCTTCTTGGTATCCACGTTTGAGCTAGCGGTTCCGAGAGCGTTGACCGCTTGGACGCGAACCCAGTACGTGGTCTGACTCTTCAATCCCGAGATCGTGTAGCTGCGCGCTGCTGGCGAGAGTGTCGCGGCCGTGGTCCACGGACCGCCCGAGCCGACGGAGCTGTACTGGATCCTCAAGCTGGTGGGCGGCGCACCTCCCGCCGGGTATGACCACGTGACCGGCAGACTCGTGCGGGTCGGGTTGCCGATCTTCACGTTGGTCGGCGCCAGCAGGGGAAGGATGTTCGGGGTCAGCGCACTGGCCGTGTTTGACCAGCTAGAGTAGCTGTTAGCGTTCTCGGCACGGGCCCGGTAGTAGTAGGTGGTGGTCACCGCGACGGTACTGTCCACGAACGTCGTCGCGCCTGCCGCACCGGTGAGTTTGGTAGTGGCTCCGGTGAAGTTCGCGTTGGTCGATCGCTCGATCAACAGGCTGGTCGCAAGTGGATTGGTCCAGTTCTTGGTCAGGTTTAGTGTCACGGTTGGCGGGGTGCCGGCAGCAACAGACGGCGCGGCCGTCAGGCTGCTCGGCGCGGCGGGCGAAACGCTGAACTTGATGGGCCGCATCATGTCGTTCTCTTCGTGGCCCAGAAGGTGGCAGTGCCACACGTACTCCCAGCCGAAGTCCACCAAGTCGTTGGTGACGGTCAGCGGATTGCCGTTCAGCGGATTGGTGACGATAAGCGTCGCCCCGATGGGCTGTGTCGGATCGAGCGGCCGCAGGCTGTCGCCGATCTTGAACGGCAGCGTTTGCGAGACCGGCCGCATCGCGACGATGCAGTCCTCGAGCGGGTTCATCCGCACCGACTCTTTCCACCCGAGCTCGTTGGCGTCAGGCGGCCTGATAGCGCCGTCCCATCCCACTCGGTTGACCACTTGCACGTTGAACAAGTGGAAGTGGATCACATGCGTGTCGACGCCGTTGTGGGTGATCTTCCACAGTTGCGTTCCATCCCCGGTGGCTACGGGAAGCGGAGTGACCGAGTCGGTGAAGTTCTCCGTGATCGGATCGAGATAGCCCAGCGGGATGGTTGTCTGCGTGTTGAAGTTGGTGAACGGCAGCTCGACGCCGAGCGTGGCGTTCATGCGGCCGTACTGCAACTCGAAGAGCTCCTGGATCGCCTTGGGCTGCAGAGCGATGTTGATGGGCGTCGCAGAACCGGCGGGCGTGAACGTTATCGAATTGGACTGAATCCGTACGAAGTTGTCCGTCGGTGATCCATAGGCCTTCTGTGGAACGATGATCGGATCCTGAGTCGCCTTGAAGGCGGCGGGCAGCGCATTGACGACGGCGGTCTCATCGAACGACGCCGCCGGCGCTCCGGACACCTGTATCTGCATCAGGGTGCGCGTGTTGGGGCCGTATCCCGGCTTGGTCGTCGGGGCGCCACCGGTCTCGGTCTGGTCCGGATCGCCCGTGTAGTAGTCGATGCGCGGGTCGAAGGCGGGAACCGGGGCCGGCGCATCGCTGTACAGGATGAGCTTGGAGCCGGAAGGAACGCCCGAGAAATCGACTATGACATCGGCGCGCTCGGCAGGGCCAAGCATGAGGGACTTGTTCTGAATATTGAGTACCACGATGTCGCGGCGGTTGTAGTTGTACGCGACCGGCTGCTGGTCGACAACGACCGGCTTGGGAAGGAAGCCGCCCTCCGTGCCAATCTGGAACCAGTGCGGCCCGGCCTTTGTGGGATCCGGAACGCCGCCGTCGCGACCGTCAGTCGGCCAAGTGGCAGGAAACGTCGGGTTGCCTGGCGCCGCTGTGACCATGGGCACTTCACCGGAATCGGTGTTGAGCAGCTTGCCATTAGCGTCCAAAGTCGACGTGTTCGACTTGGCGTAGTAGAGCTGCAAGTTCAGTGTGCGGTCGTTGCAGGCGTTGAGAATGCGCAGGCGGTAGGCCTTGGGCGCTACCTGCACGTATGGATAGGCGGTTCCGTTGATGACCGGCGTGTCCATGAACGCCTCGGGAACCAGCGATGGATTGGGAGTACCCGGTGCGAACACGCCCGGCGCTATCTCGACCGGCTTGCCCTTGAGTGTTGCAGGATTCTGGGGCGGCCAGAACCAGGGACCGTAGTCCCAACGCCCCATGGGGTTGGCTCCCGCGTCGTTTGAGGGATCCTGGTTGGGCATGTAGACGTGCGGGAACCAGAGGTTGCCGGGGCCACCCCATTTGACCGGGTCCCACGTCGGGTCAGTGGGGACGAGTTGCGCGTCGTCTGGCACGAAGGTCTTGTCCTGGATGATGAGCGGGATCTGATCGGCCGGAATCGTTCCGGCGGCCACGGTCATCGTTCCAATCGTCCCGCCTTCGACCATCGCCCTCTCGGCCTCGTCTTGGACCAGGTAGCCTGCGGCCTCGCCCGCGTAGACATTCAGGCGGGTGATACCGTACGAGTGGTCGTGGTAGAACATCAACCGGGCGCTCTGCTGGTTGGTGTAGTAGAACGTCATGGCGCCAGGGCCGGGGCTCGTCGTGGCGTCGGGCGTACCCGACGGCACCGAGGCGCCGGCCGCGTCGTACCACATGTCCGGCACGTCATAGACGCTGACTCCCTTGGGGTACGGAGTGTTCTCGGTGGCCGGTGTGATCCACTGGTTAGGCGTGCCGTCTGAGATCCAGGGAGTGGCGCCGCCGTGCAAGTGCAGCGTTCCACGGTTCTCCTTGTACAAGCTCGAACCGTCGGGACCTACCCCCGCTCCCATGGCCGTGTGGTCGGTTGGGATGAAGAGGTCACCCGCAGTGCCGGTGGCAAGCTTGTTGACGAACTTGACGCGAACCGGCCGATCCCTCTGGGCGATGATGATCGGCCCGAGGTAGTTGGGCTTGCCAATGGCCGGATCGGTCGTGTTGGCCTGACGGTAGCCGCGCAAGGTAGTAGTAGGGATGTCGGAGTGCAGCTTCTCGGTGTACTGAACCAGCTCGATGACGTAGTAGTCAGAGCCCGGGTACGAGGTGATGTCCGGCACCGCGACCGGCATGTACTGACCCAGGTTGTTCGCGCCGGCCGCGCCGAGACCCGGCAGCGAGTCTACGAACTTCCTGATGCCAGTGCCAGCGAGGGCGTTGCCGCTCGCGTCGAGCGAAGGCAGCTGGCTGTTCGCCCAGTTGGGGACGACACCGCCCATGTAGTCGGGCGTCCCCTGGGGGTCAAAAGTGGTGGGAACCGATGCGAGTGTCTTGATGCCCACCATGGCGCTCAGGCCGGTGATCAGCTTGTTCACAGGAGCGTCGCGCCTTGCCGCGAGCTCCGCAGCGGCCTGCTTGCGCTGCGCGGTGGTCACGCGGTTCTTGAACATGTCCATGGCCTTCTGCTTGCCGGCCGACATGGAACCCATGCCTCCGGCGTTGGCAGCGGCCGAACTCAAGTCCTTGGCCTTGGTCACCTTCTTCTGGGTGAAGCTCTTCACTTTCCATTGGACCGCATCCGAGATGGGCTGCGAGTTGAACTGAGCCGCAACGACTTGGTCAGTTCCCCACATCAGCAGCACTGCCAGAAGCGGCAACAAGACCCAGAGTGTTCGCCGGCGCATGACTCTGCTCCCTTCCCTCCGGAGCACCTGCCAAAGAGGCGGCCCCCGGCCCTACAGTCGACAATTAGAGTACGCTAATGGATACTGTTCTGTCCAGCGTATGAACATGTACCCACCCCTTCGACACCCCAAACACCTCCATGCCTACGAAGGCCCCGCGGGCTTGAAGAGAGGGACCTTGGAGAGCACTTCCTTACCGTCGACCATGAACGACTGGTCGATGCTGCCCATCTCGTCGGCGGCGCTGAATTCGAACGCACCCGGCTGGCCCTTGTCGGCATGGAGTACCACCCAGAGACCGCCGGTCTCGCTGTGAGGGGACAGTCCGACGGTGAGTTCGACGCTGCGACCGGCGGGCACCTTTGTGTAGCCCAGCACGGGCCCTGGCTTTCCCTTCTCGTCGAGATGGACGACGATCCACCCGTCGGCCGGAGCTACCACCTCGCCCACCGTGAGCGTGGACGTGATCGCGCCCTGGCGCCACACCTTGATGGAGGCCTGGGACGCAGTCGACTTGACGCCATAGTCGCGGAGCGTGACCTTGCGCGCCAGCTCCCTGCCATCCACGAAGATGGGTCGGTCGGGACTTTCCTCTTTGCTCTCGGGATTGAACTCGAAGGTTCCGGACTTGCCTTTGTCGACGTGCATCAGGACGAAGACTTCGCGCGACGCGCCGTCGTCGAACATGACGACCTGATTGGCCGATTCGCCCTCGGGCACCCGCGAGTAGCCGAGGATCTTGCCCAGCGAACCGTTGTCGTTTGCGTAGACCACAAGCCACGAATCGACAGGTGCTTTGACGCGATCGGCGATGAGCGAGAGGATGCTCGACTTGGCGGTGTTCACCTCGACTTGCGCGGTGGATGGCGAAGCCACGTAGCCCCAGACGGTGCCGTTCGACGCGTTGCCGTTTGGCGTGTTGGTCACACAGCCAGCGATGCCCGTCACGCTCGTGAGGGCCGCGACGAGAACCAGCGCCACTCCCGCGATGCCTCGATGACGGTTGCAGTGTGTCATTCCGCGTCCTTTCTGCTGCGCTCGCTCACCCGTACGCGACCGCGGACGCCCGCGGAGCTCGCAAGCGCGATGCCGACCGCCGCTGCTGACGCACCCATGGGCAGGAGCGCCGAGGCGCATGTCGCGCACGACGTGCAGCTGCCAGGGCAAGAACGCGTCAGCACGCCTGCCAGTCCAATCGTTCCGGCAGCCGCAAGAAACGACGTCACGGGCCCCTTGCTCGGCAGCTTCATAGCGGCTTCCCATACTCGAGCGCGCCGTCGGGACACGCGCTGACGCAGTCCTGGCACTCGATGCAGAGATGGCGGTTGATGACCTGCTCGGCGTCCGGCGTGACTCGGACGGCCCGCATGGGGCAGACGTCTTGGCAGGTGCCACAACCCGTACACGCCGATGCATCGCTGCGCACGCGAAACGCCCACGGTAGCTTCGCCGAGGCCCAGGACGCCAAGCCCATCATCGCTCCGGCCGGACACAGGAACAGGCACCAGCCGCGTCCTCCCTTGGTGAACAGGCCGAGGGGCACGATCCAGAGCGTGGCCGCGATGACGCCCATGGTGCTGAAGTAGGCGAAACCCGAGAAGTTGCCGAACACGCCGCTCACCAGATTCTGCATCTGGTTGAAGTTGCACAGCGAGCAGCAGATGCTCGAGGACACGAACGGCACCAACAGAATGCCGGCAAAAAAGCCGTAGCGTAGCGGGACGATGTCGACTCGGTCCTTGAAGTCGAATTTGAGCCGGTCAGGCACCGCGCGACTCAGGTACTCAGGCAGGGCTCCGGCCGGGCACACCCACCCGCAGAAGAGCGGCCCCGCTGCGACTGCCGCCAGCGGGAGGATCGCGATGGGAAGCCAGGAGATGGGGCTGCTTCCCAACGTCGGCCACATCCAGGGCTGCGTGAGCCAACCGAGAGGCATCCGCAGGCACGCGCTGTGGACGTCGGAGATCGAGGTCCCCGCCGTCGACGCTGGAAACAGCCAGCCGACGCCGCGAACCAGCAGCGCGAACGGTGCGTAGAACAGCACGAGGCCGACGGCAAAGCCGCCGAGGCGCTTGAGCCGGTTCGCCGCCAGCGGGCTACTGCGGGGCACAGCAGTCACCAGCCGATTGCGGGAAGCCCGACCGCTGGAAGAAGACCGGCAACGCGCTCAGACGCGCGCCGCTTTGCGCGTCAACCACGTAGATCGTGCCGCTGACCGGAACCGATCTGTTGGGCAACGGGTCGGGAAGCTTGACGAGCAGACCATAGTCGACCGACGCTCCCGGAGCCAGATCGCGCTCGATCTCGCCGGTAGCAGGGTTCCACGCGCGATCACGGGAGTGCGGCTCTGTCTCGGCGGTGAACCCGGCGGTCTCGAAGCGGATTCTCTGCGGCTTGTCGCCGACGTTGGTGACGACATGGGAGGCCACCTCGATGACTTTCGGTTGCACCGCTCGCTTGATCACCCCGGCATTGTCCAGCGGGATGATCACGGTGCCGATGAGCGCACGGGGAGAAGGCCCACCGGCCGCCTTGCCGGTGGCAGGGAAGTTCATCACGAAGCTTCCGCGCTCGCCCGAGGCGATCGCCTTGTTGTACGCCCCCAGCGCAAACACCAGCGCAACACCCACGAAAGCCCACAGAAACGCTCGGCTTCGTGCCCCCACTGCGGCCTCCGTCCCGTCTGCGGCCGGTCTTTAAGACACGCTTAAGCATACCCGAAGAACGCCGGATGCTCGCAGGGACGGTGATCTGGCCTTTGGATGTCACTTTCGCGGTGGGCATGCGAATTCCTTACTCTGGCGGTATGCCACCCCCGCGGCGTCGAAGCCCCCTCGGCCTAGATTCCATAACCGAATCGCCCCGTGGCAGACTACTCGAATATATACCTGACATATATGTCGCTCCGTGCTATGCTGCCTCCATGAAGAAGACGATGATGTACCTCCCCGACGAGCTGCACCGCTACCTCGCCCGCGAGGCCAAAGCCAGGGGTTCCTCAATGGCCGAGATCGCTCGCGAAGCAATCGCCGAGTACCGCGGCCGCCACCTGGACTCCGACTCGACCTCTCTTGGAGCACTCTTCGGCGCGCTATCCGACAACGACGCGTCCACCGACCTCGCTACGTCAGTGGACGAGGCCCTTGAGGGCTACTACGCCCCGGGCGGCACGTGGGAAAGCGAGCACCGCGATGCAAGCGCTGATTGATTCGAGCGTGCTGATCGCGGCCGCCCGCATAACGGAAACCAACCATGCAGCGGCCCGAGCGGCGATGGAGCACTACGCCCCCGGCGGGCTCGGCGTACCGGTCACGATCCTCGCCGAAACCGTGAGCTTCCTTCGTGCCCGGCTCGGCATCGATCAGCAGCGCCGGTTCTGGGACGCGTTCGCGGTCTCGGGAATCGAGCTGGTCGCCGTCGACGCCGAACTGCTCGAGAGAGCGCGCGCGATCGACCTCGCCTACGCCGACGCCGGCTTTGGGTTCGCAGACTGCACGCTGCTGGCAACGTGCGAACAGGAACGCGTGGCGACGGTGCTCAGCCTCGATCGGCGGCTCGGCGCGTACCGACCGTCCTTCGCTCCCGCGCTGCTCTTGGCGCCGCAGT
>JBAXOQ010000162.1:0-9599 GCA_037133175.1 Actinomycetes bacterium | reverse complement strand
TTGTTGAGGTCATCTGAGATTCGAAGCTTCCAACCGAGTTAATCAAGGTCGCCGTGGTCACCCGGGTCGCAGATGAGTTGTACCAGGTCGGCATTTCCGGCTTCTCGTTTAGCTCGTCTTCATACTTCTGTGCCCATTCCTTGGCGACCCCGAACGCGACCGCGTAGGGCAGGTAGGGCAAGAACATCTCCTTGCGTGCGGCGAAGTCGAACCGCAATTCGCTCGATGGGGTCGCCAGCATGCGCCGGAAGCCGCCAGCTCGCGACCACATCTCGCGCCCGGCGCGGGTGCGACGCCGGGTGGCTCCCGCGGCCATGAGTCGGTACCCGCCACCGACGAAGGCCAGCGGGATCAGTGCCCAGGCCGTTGGAGTCCACCAGGTCGTGAAACACGCGAACACGGCAACTACTGCGACCCACCAAACGATCCTGCCGGTTAGCCCGATGGCTGAAACCCGGGTCAATCCGACGTCAGCCGACCACCGCCGGCAGCTCTTGCCGATCTCCTTGCGAGTGTCGTTCAGCTTGCGGCCAGAGGCTACGCTTCCGCTCGCGCTGAACCCGTCGCCAGGATCGTCCAGGCCGAGGCCTTTGAGCAGGCGCACGCTGACCGGATCGCAGCGCTCCGCCGCATCTGCCAGCGGCGTCGTCGCCGTGGTGCGCCACGATCTGCTCTTGGCTTCGACCTTGAGCAGTCCAAGGTTGGCCAAGTGGAAAACGCTCGCTGCCAGGTCGTGATCTCCGGTCGTCTCCTCGCAGGCGAAAATGGTTTGCACTGGTCCCAGATCCTTCGGCGGCTCGTATAACACCGGTAGACCGGGCTCGCGTTCCCTGGTGGCGAACGCCCAGCCGAACCCGACAAGCAGGGCCGCCACAACCAGCAGCAGGGCCTGCAGCAGCCTTGAAGTGGACCGTCCCAACGCCGGATCGAGCCACCACGGCCAGGGCACGGTCGCGACCGGCGGGGGCGGTAGTGCCATGCCAGCCCGGACCGTCAAACCGCCGAAAGCGGGGATCTTGGTGGCGCTGATCGTCAGGTTCGCGGTGCCAGCTCCGGCCAGAGTGCACGGTCCTTCGCCGTGGGCGTCTGAGCCGCTGCCGGCCGTGACTGCGGTGCATTGCACGCTGGTGCTGGGGCTGGGCAGGTGTACTTTGATGTCCGCCTTGTCGATCGCCATTCGCCAACCGTTGGCCACCACGTTCCACCAGAACATCGATTGGGTGGAGGGGGTGCTCTCGCCGGCGTCGGTGACGAAGGTCGGCACCGGTCCGGCGCTGACAGGAGTGATGACACCGGTCACGCTGTAGCGGATCTGGTACACATGCTGGCCAGCGGTCAGTAGGGCATCGGGGTCGCCGATCTTCGCGACCAGGTATCGGTCGGCGCTCTGGTTGAGTAGCTCGTATCGTTCGGGATTGCCATCGCGGGTCACAGAGGTGACCGTGGTCTGATAGCGGATGCCCGGGTTTCGTGGGTCGGTGGCGTCCCAGTAGCGGAAGATGCCGTGCTTACCATTGGGAAACTGCCCTGTCACTACCTCCACAGCAGTCATGCCGCCGTTGGCGTCGACCGTGTATTCGGCGGCGTAGCTGGTCATTTTGACCGTGTCGGCAAAGGTATCTGAATTCGACGGGATGATGTACGCAAGCTTCCAGAAGAAGCCGACAACCAAGATGATCGGTACCCAGATCAGCAGGTTGCGGCGCAGGCGCTGTTTGGGCGTACGCCGCTTGCGCGCCTTCCTGCGCTTCTTCTTGCCGAACATGGTGTATCCCACGGCGGTCAGTATCCCACCGCGGGGCTCGCCAAGGCTGATTGATGATCACCCAGGTGGATGGTTCAGTCCCGCAGGCACACCGGCGGCAGGTCGAACCATCTCAGCGCCTCGAAACTGGCTTCAAGCAGGCCGGCCGCGACGAGTTGCCCGTCCTCGGTCGGTTCGGTATTGGGGCTTGCGTTGCTCAGTATCTGGCTGCCGGCCGCGAGGTACTCGGGAAGCACGGATTCATCTGCTGTGGCAGTGTGCCGGGGATACTGCAGGAGCCCATGCTGATCGTAGAAGAGTTGGTCGAGGCGTAGCAGCGGCTCAACCGGTCCGCGGCGGTGTTGCCACAGACCGGTCTTCTGATCGAACCGGTAGTCCGGCAGTAGTCGCCACCCGTGTTCGGCGACCAGCAGCACGGCCTGCACGATGTAGCGAAACACCGTCTCGGAGATGAAGTAGTTGAAATTCACCCGGATCCACCCGGGTTTGATGCCCTCGCAGCCGACTTGGACCTCGCGTTCGTATTCGCGGCTTTTGAGTAGGTCGATACCGAGGAGCACGTGGCCGTATGGTCCCGCACAGGAGCAGCCGCCACGGGCCTGGATGCCGAAAAGGTCGCTGAGCATGGCCACGGCCGCGTTGTGGTGCAGAAACCGACCGCTCGGGTTCCGGATGACGAATGACACGATGGAGATCCGGTCGTCCGCGTGGTTGCCGAGGACATCGACGGCAGGGTGCTGATTCCACGTGGCAACTGCCCGCCTGACGTGGTCCTTCTCGTGCGCTCGGATGGTCGAGATGCCGACGGCGGACTTCAGAGCCAAGACCAAACCGGCCCGGATCGCCTCGACGATCGCCGGCGTGCCAGCCTCCTCCCGCAGCACGACGTCGCTCAGGTACACGCGATCCGCGGAATTGACGAATAGCACCGTGCCGCCTCCGACTGACTCAGGAACCGAATTGCGCACCAGCGAACGGCGGACGATCAGAACACCCGGAGTCTGTGGGCCTCCGATGAACTTGTGGGGTGAGAAGAAGACGGCGTCCAGACCTGGCCCGCCGGATCGTGACTGGCAGACATCGATCTCGACGTAGGGGGCCGCGGCCGCGTAGTCCCAACAGGCTAGGGCGCCGTGCGAATGCAGAATCGCGGTGATCGTGGAGATGTCGGACACGATGCCGGTGACGTTGCTGGCCGCGCTGAAGGAACCGATGAGCAACCTGCGGTCGGCGTGGCGAGCGAGTTCGGATTCCAGAACGGGAGTGTCGATATGCCCGTCCCGGTCGGCCGGGATGGTGATCACATCTGCGATCGACTCCCGCCACGGAAGGTCATTGCTGTGGTGCTCGTAGGGTCCGATGAATACGACCGGACGGTCAATCTCGCCAATCAGGTCACTGAAGCGGTACTCGGCGTCCAAATCCGCCGGCAGCCGCAGATTCAGGATTCCCACGAGTTTGTTGATCGCAGCGGTCGTCCCCGCCCCCGTGAAGATGACCGCGTAGTCCTCGTCGGCACCTACCGCGCGCGCGATCAACTCGCGGGCATCCTCGCGCAGCCTCGTTGTCTGGCGCCCGGTCAGGCTGCTCTCGGTGTGGGTGTTCGCGTAGTTCGGGAGGACTTCATCCCGGATGAAATCCTCAATGAACGACAGCGATCGCCCACTGGCGGTGTAGTCGGCGTAGACGATGCGCCTCGGTCCGTAGGGACCGGGAAGGACGCGGTTGTCGCCGATGACGCCTTCGCGAATGCGCGCTAGCAGAGCGGGTTCCGGCAAGCCGGCAGAGCGGGGCGGGATATCGCTGACGGCGCTCACACCGCACAGCCTAGAGTCGATCGCCGTTCGACGCTGGGCTCGTGGATGTCGGAGGTGAAACCGGAACCGCGGGTATGCCAGGGTGCTGCCATGATTCTGGGTGATTGCGACGATCGGTTCTTGGTGTTCTTGCCGGGCTTTCTGATCTCGCCAGATGCGTATCGTGGGTTGCTCACGCGGATAGCGGGTGCTGACCTGACGGTGGTGGTGCCGCGACTGTACCGGGTCGGTCCGAGTGTGATGCTGGGCCGGTTCACGGCGGACGACGAGGCGCAACGGGCGGTTGAGGTGGTCCGTGATCGATGTGGCGCGGACGCGCGAATGTGGCTTGCTGGGCATTCGCGCGGCGGTCAGGCCGCTTGGTTGGCGGCTCGGCTGCTCGCCGAGCAGGGGTTGGTCGTCGATGGACTGATCCTTGTCGACCCGGTCGACGGCGCCGGCCCTCGATCCAACGAGCCGCATGCGACGAAGGCGCCTGTCCAGTTCGAACACCGACCGCTCATCATTGGCGCTGGACTAGGCGGCAAGTGCGCTCCAGCCGCGGTCAACCACGACCAGTTCGCCCGTGCCGCCGACCCGAGTTGGCACGTCGTGGTCCAGGACATGGGACATGCCGACATGTTGACCGGGCGGGCGCTTAGTCTCGGCCGGCGGTTGTGCGGCGGCGGGTCGGACCCCGATTCTTCGCGGGCGGCGATCCAGTCGATGGTTGAGGACTACCTGGCTGGGCGGATCGACTCGACCTGGTTGCCGCCGTCGGGGGTCGCCTGGGCGCGCTAGCGTTCGAGGTCGGTTTCCGGTCAGCACCACCGCAAAGCCCCCTCAAACGCGGGTTTTCGGGCCCAAAAACCCGCGTTTGAGGGGGCTTTGCGGAAAGGGGTGCGGCATCACCACTTGGCGTATTGGTCCTCCACGAAGCCGTACTGATCCTCGATGGTGATGGGGTCGCCGCCGGGAGGGGTGATCGTGCCGCTGAACTTGCCGAACACCTGCTTGAGGTCTCCGGCCACGACGATTGCGTTCAGCTTCTCTTCGTGAACGCCTTCGGGTTCAAAGGTCAGGTCGACAGCTCCATCGATGGTCTTGACAGACCATTGGCCCTCGGCGGGGCGCGCGCGGTCGTACTCGAAGTTGGTCAGTCCGACTTTGATCAGCTTGCCGTCGACCCAGATGCAGTTCTCGGAGTAGCTGGTTTCGTTAACACCGCAGGAGACGTTCAGCCCGACCGCGGAGCCGGCGACTTCGCCGGAGAAACATGCCCAGTTCCAGAACGTCTCGCGCCGCATGTAGCCGACGGAGTAGTCGTAGTGCGCGTAGGCGTTGATCTCGGACAGATCCTTCTTGCCGAAGTGCCCCTTGACGTAGCCGGTGGCCCGAATACCGGCGACTTTCTGGGTGAACACCCAACCGTGTTTGGCCGTCTGCGTGCACAGCGCCATAGGCTCGAAGGTGGGATCGGCGTCCATGTCGAAGCTGGCTCGCACCTCCAGCCCGGATTTGAGCTTGATGTCCAGGGTGACCACCCGGGGGTTGACTTCAGCGATCATCCGGATTCTGTTGCCCCCGGAGCTCAGTTCGCTAGTGCCATCGAGCGGGCGATCGGTCAGTGACATTCCCCGGGCCAGCGGAAGCTTCAAACTGAACTCTTGCAGGTCCCCGGTGGCAGGCTCAAAGGTGTAGACGAAAGCCAGCCCCAGGTAGCGCATGTCAGCCAACGCGCAGCCGACCAGTAGCTCGTCGCTGATCAGACCGATGTACTGGAACTGGTTGTAGTCCAACCACTTGCGGCCAGGCAACTGTCGACCGCCGAGCGGCGTGCGGTAGTCGAAGTCGTCGACATTGATTCTTGTGGGGGTCTGGTCGAAGTAGCCGAAGCGGGGTTGGCCGTCGCTAGTGATGAGTGTGTTGTCCGACATACGGTGAGATTAGCCGATGGTCGGGACACGGTATGAGGGCGGGAATCGGGTGGTCGGATCGGCTAGGTTGGCGAGCATGCGCGCAATTAGGGTGATTCTCATCGTGCTCGCGGCAGTCGTCACCACCGCAGTGGTTACTGGTGCCGCATTCGTACTGGCATCGCAGCGGGAGACGACCCGCGACCAGGCGGTGTTGGAACCGTTCTACACCGCTCCGAGTCCGCTGCCAGCAGGCAAGCCCGGTGACATCCTGCGGTCGGAAACGCTGACCCCAGCCGTGAGCCTCAAGAACGCGAACGCCTATCGCGTGCTGTACCGGACGGAGTTACCCAACGGAACCGCCCGGGTATCGGGAGCAATGCTGTTCGTACCGACGACGCCCGCCCCTGCCGGTGGGCGCAACGTCGTGAGTTGGGCACACCCCACAGTGGGCATGGGCGATTCGTGCGCTCCGTCTCGCTCGGACAATCCGCTGGGCGCGTTGGACTGGCTGCAGGGGATGCTCGACCAAGGCTGGATCGTGACCGCCACAGATTATGCCGGACTGGGCACAGAGGGAGTCGAGTACTACCTGATCGGGCAGAACGAGGCCATCGATGCCATAAATGCCGTCCGGATGGCGCGCAACTTCAGCGGCGCGCAGGCGTCGAACAAGTACGGTGTGTTCGGGCATTCGCAAGGCGGACACACATCGTTGTGGGCCGGTGCAATCGGTCCGAAATACGCCCCCGAACTCAACCTGGTCGGGGTCGCGGGGGCGGCGCCTGCTGGCGACCTCACCTCGTTGGTGAACGAGCTCTGGGACACCGGCTTGGCGTGGGTGATCGGCGGAGAAGTGCTCATCTCGTACCCCGCCGCCTACCCGGCGCTGAACGCAGAACAGATAGCCACGCAAGCCGGACTGAAGAACTACCAGGGCGTCGCTGCGAAGTGCTTGGTGCCGGGGATTCTGGACGGGAAGATCCAGCAGGCGCTCGGTAGGAACACCTTCCCGGCGAATCCAATGACCAATCCTGCGTGGGCGGCGGCGCTGACCGAGCAGAACGCCAAGCCGCTGCCGGCTTCGGTGCCGGTTTTGGTCACGGAGAGCATCAACGATGGCGTTGTGGTGCCGGACACGATTGGCAAGATGCAGGTGGACTGGTGCAAAGCCGGCTCAACGCTGCAGGTGGATTGGCTCGGCCCGTTGCGTGGCTCAGCCGACACGCTGTCGATCGAGACGCACATGTATGAGGGCTCAGTTGGAGGGTCGTTGGCGACTTCGTGGTTCTACCAGCGGTTTGCTGGGGACGCCCCCGTCAGCAACTGCAACACCCCGCCGCTGGTGCCGCCGGCTCCGGCGAAGAAATAGCCTCGCAAGCCGGTCGGTGGACCCGCGAAGTCACTCGGCGGTGCGGGCGATCCCTGAGTACACGTAACCCCATGGGCGGCTGAACCGCGGACCGGGCAGAGAAGCGGTGTGCAGCCAGTCGAACCGCATGCCAGCACCCGAGATCAGGTCATCGATTCGCCGGTTGAGGTTACATCCGCCGGCGACGGTTTTTTCGATGCCGTTGAGTCGGTTCTGCCAGGATGCGAGGGGTTCGGTAGGGGCCAAACCATGCTCGGCGAAGTGGAACGCGCCACCGGGTCGCAATACCCGGACGACCTCTGCCAGAGCTCGGTTTGGGTCGTCGATCGTGCACAGCGTGAATGTGCACAGGACGGCATCCACACTGTCGTCCGGCAACGGCAGATCTTGGCCGTCGAGGCCCAGGAAGTCGACCTGGGTGGGACTGGCTTCGATCCGGCTGGTGGCCAGTCGGCGAGCGGCCATAGACGGTTCAACGGCCAGCACCCGGGTGACCGACTCCGGATACCAGGGGACGTTGAGCCCGGAGCCGAAACCGATCTCGGCGACCTCGCCGTGCAGCTCGCCGGTCACGCTTCGGCGCACGCGTCTGATCGAGCCGGTGCTCAGGACCCGTTCGGTCAGTCGAGGCAGCACCCGCTCGTCCCAGGCCTTAGAAACCCGGGCACGGGCGGTGCTCGTCGGACCGGTCATGCGGTCCTGTTGTTCAGGGTTCTGCTCGTGGCCCAACTGGTGATATCGAGCATGAACCCGAGGATCACGATGAACCAGCCGAAGCCGGAGACGCCGAACACTGGCTGATAGCAGACCGTCCAGGCCAGCGTGGTCCACGGCAGGAACAGCCAGCCGATGATCGAATACCACCAGGGGCTAAATGCCTGCTGGATGAGGTTGGTGAACAGCAGGATCAGGACAAGGGCTAGCCGCGGCGAGATCAGCGCGACGATTGCAAGGCAACATGGCACACGCCCAGCCTAGGGAACAGGGTCGGGGTTTTAGGTATGCGGGGTCACGGTTGCGGGGTCAGTGCGAAGTGAGTCTCCTGCCAGCCGGGCCAACCGTTGGGGTAGCGCGCAACGTTCGTGGCACCGCCAGTCCCGCCGGATTGGATGATCCAACCATCGGCGATGAACAATTGCGCGTGTCCGGCTTGACCGCCGCTGGAGGCCATGGTTCCGCTGCGCCACATGATGTTGATGTCGCCGGATCGGTGCTTGTCGCCAACTGGCAGCAGGAATGGGTGCGGCGTGGCGTAGGCGGGGGTCCACGGCAGCTCCAGGAAACCCCCGACGCCGGTTCCCCAGTAGAACGCTTTGGCGACGAAGGTCGCGCAGGCAAAGCCGTCGAAGTTCTCGTCTGCGATCGGCACTCCACCGGTTGTGTACTTCACGCCCAGATGGTTGAAAGCCCAGACGATCGCCGCGGCGGCGCCGGCTGAGCGCGCTTGCTTGACCGATTGCCGGCACAGCTCATGGACGCCGATGGCGGCTGAGCCCCCGGTCAGGGAACCAGGCGGGGCCTTCTTGGGACAGGTCTTGGGTGTCGTCGACTTCGCTGTGTTGGTCCGCGGCGGCAGTAGTGAGTTGAGCTTGTCCAACAGCTCCTGGGCGCGGGTCGAGGTGTCGCTCATGGTGCGAGCGGCCGCTGATTCGATGTCTTGTTGGCGCTTCTTCAGGTCCTGTACCTCGCGCAAGACGTTCAGTGCCGACAGCAACTCCTGTGCTTTGGCGCCGCCGACGTAGGCCAACGTTGCCAGATTGAGTGCGGCATCCTGGCCGTCGGCAGCCGCCAACACGTCTGTGATCCCCTCCAGGTTGTTACCTTCGGTAGACCTGATGTAGGCGGCTCTGGCGTACTGCTGAATCTGTAGTTGCGCCTGAGTTGCCAAGGCACTGCGGTCCGCGATTGCCTTGCTCAGCTCGGCGATGGCCTTGTCGGCCTCGACCTTCTGCTGATGGGCCTTCTCGAAGTCCGCCTGAGCCTTGGTCATCTCGGACATCAAGGCGGCCGCCTCCGGCTGCGACGTCCAGGCGTCGTTGGTGGAGGGTTCAGAACTCGCGCCCGGTTCCGGGCTCGCGCTGCTTGAAGGAGTGGATGCGGCGACCGGGAGAGTGTCTTTGGCTAGGGCCGGGGTAGTGGCCAGCACAGCAGTCGAGATGGTGAGTGCAGTAGCGCCGACGCACGCCAACAGCATGGTTGGTGGCGTGCGTCGGCGATTCACCTGATAGCCATCGGCAGCCTTGCTCACCTACTAAAGGTAAATCGCACCGATTTGCTGAGCGTGGCCGCCCCGGAGGGTCAGGGGGTTGTTGATGCCGAAGCAGAGGGCTTCGGCGAGGCAGAGCCACCGCCGAGGGGTGCTCCGGCGGCAGTGCAGGCCTTGTCGTAGGCGTTCGCGGCGTCCATCCAGGCCTTGAACTCCGTGCTGGTCTGCTGAGTGACCGAAGTCGGATTGGCTGCCATGCCCTGCAGAGCCGTGGCCAGCGGTCCGACAAGGGCCTGGGCATCGGTGGCGGACTTGTCCTTGATCGCGTTGATGTCCGAAGCGGCCTTGTTGAGTTGGTCGGCAGTCGGCGCTGCAGTTGTGGCGGCCAAGTCAGCGGTGATCGCGGCCTCAACCTGCGGGCAGGTCTGGGCGACGGTCAACGGCGTCGTGCTCGAACTGCTGCTGCCACAGGCAGCCAATCCGCCACATACCAACACTGCTGACGCCATCGCATACATGCGTTTCATGTCGTGCCTTCCACTCG
>JBAXOQ010000161.1:0-9665 GCA_037133175.1 Actinomycetes bacterium | reverse complement strand
GAAGTTGTCGCGGTTTTCGATCAAGGAAACCCCGCGACAACTTCGCAGTCAACGACAAAAGAGGTCGGGGGGGTCGAGGGGTGAATGGCAGTTCGATCACCGGATCGATGGTTGTGGGTGCATCGGGGCGGCAGTTGGCAATAGGCTCTGCGGCGTGAGAGCAGCGATTGTTACCAAGGAATGGCCACCAGCTGTCTATGGCGGGGCCGGCGTACATGTCGAGTACCTCGTGCCGCAGTTGCGCAAACTGATCGATGTCGGTGTGTACTGCTTCGGTGATCCGCGAGAGGACGCCCACGCATTCGCCACGCCACCCGGTCTGGCGTCCGCCAATGCGGCGCTGCAGACCCTCGGAGTCGACCTCGAGATCGCCGCGGCGACCGCGGACGCCAACGTGGTGCATTCGCACACGTGGTACGCCAACATGGCCGGCCACCTCAGCGGCCTGCTGCACAACATCCCGCATGTGATCACCGCGCACTCGCTTGAGCCACTGCGTCCGTGGAAGGAAGAGCAGCTCGGCGGCGGCTACCACATCTCATCGTGGGACGAGAGGACCTCGTACGCGCACGCCGCCGCGATCATCGCCGTCAGCGGGGGGATGCGCACCGACATCCTGAACTGCTACCCCTTCCTGGACCCCGAGCGGGTGAAGGTGGTCTACAACGGCATCGACAGCAAGCTCTACCACAAGGTCGCCGAAACCGATGCGCTTGAGGCGAACGGAGTCGACCCGAGCAAGCCGTTCGTGTTGTTCGTCGGCCGCATCACCCGGCAGAAGGGCATCGTCCACCTGTTGGCCGCCGCACGGATGTTCGACGAATCGATCCCGGTTGTGCTGCTTGCTGCTGCTCCGGACACCCCGGAGCTCGGCGCTGAGGTCGCTGCCGGAGTCGAGCACCTTCAGCGGACCCGCCAGAACGTGCACTGGATCGGTGAAGCCCTGGATAAGTCAGCGGTCATCCAGTTCCTGTCCCACGCCCTGCTGTTCGCCTGCCCGTCGATCTACGAACCGCTGGGCATCGTGAATCTGGAGGCGATGGCCTGCGAGGCCCCCGTCGTGGCCAGCGCGGTGGGCGGGATCCCGGAGGTCGTCGTCGATGGCCAGACCGGAATCCTGGTGCCGTATGACGAAGCCGAGCCCCGCGCCTTCGAGAAGGCGTTCGCAGATGCCGTGAACCGGGTGGCCGCCGACCCGCGCATGGCCAAGGCCATGGGTATTCGAGGCCGTGCCCGCGCTGTGGAGTCGTTCGAGTGGTCCGCAATCGCCGAACAAACCGTCGAGGTCTACCGCGAAGCCGGAGCCTAGCCCCCCTGCTGAATCCGCCGTTCCACCCGTCGACCCACTGTCACGCGGGTCGGCCGGTCGCCCGGTAGTTTCGTTGACTGTGGAGTTGTGGCCCGGTTTCCTTGATCAAAAACGGCCACAACTCCGCAGTCAACGAGACTGAAGGAGCCCAAACGAAGTAGGGCCACCGCGGTACGGGTGATGAAGTGGTTGGACCGGAGCGGTTTTGGCGTTAGGCTCAGAGCTCCACTTACCAGCAGGAGGTAGTAGTGACGCAAGTTGGACCTGTCGAAGTCATGGTCATCGCGTTCCCGGGTAGTCAGTTCAACGGATCGGTCGCGCCGTCGATCCAGGAAGTTGTGGCCCGCGGAGACATCGCGATCGTTGACATGGCTTTCATCACCAAGGCCCTGAACGGCGAGGTTACGATCGTTGAGGCCGAAGAGGTCGACACTGAGGCCCTGGGCAACTTCGACGCCTTGGCGGGCGACCTACTCGACCTGCTGAACGACGATGATCTGGCCGCCATTGGCGCCGACCTCGATCCAGGGTCGTCAGCACTGGCGATCGTGTTCGAACACAAGTGGGCCCGCGGGGTAGCAGCTGCCGTCGCCGGCTCCAACGGTTTTGTGGTCTTCGATGAGCGGGTTCCGCGAGAAATCGTGCTTGCCGCTATCGCAGCCACGAGCTGACACTTCCCGCACGCCGAGACCGTCCAACAACAGCCATCAACAGCCGTCACCCGGCGCACAAGCCAACAACGGCAAGAAGGAGAAAAAATGCCAATGATGAGACGACGTGGCCCTGGCCTGCTGGGCACCGCACTGATCGCCGGCGGGACCGCCGCCGCCGTCAGCAGCCACAGCAGCAAGAAGGCCGCTGCCCAAGGACAGGCTGAGGCGCAAGAGCAGCAACAGCAGGATCAGATCGCGTCCCAACAGCAACAGATCGACCAGCTGCAACAGCAGCAAGCTGATGCCGCGCCGGCCGCTGCCACAGCCGCTCCGGCCGCAGCAGCACCAGCCGGTGACGACTTGGTGACCCAGATCCAGCAACTGGCGACGCTGAAGACCGCAGGCGTCATCTCAGAAGCCGAGTTCGATGCCGCCAAGGCCAAGCTGCTCGGGATCTGAAGCGCTTCGAAAAATCACCGTAAACGCTCCCGCCACCAGCGCAACCCGCCGGCGGCGGGAGCGTTTTCTGATTGACCGGGTTCCCGGCGGACCGAGGCTCCAAAGAGCCCTACAGATCCATCGAATCAAACGCCACGCGATCACACGGGTGCTCGTCGAGCCACGCCACTACGCGCCGATGCTCCGGGTGTACCCGGTACGCCTCAAGTGCGTCAGCGTCGTCGTGTTCGCTGACGAGCATCACATCAAACGCGCCCGTTGAGGCGCGCAGGTTCGTTCCCACCCGCAGCGAGTTGGCAGCCGGAATCCGGCCGGCCAACCCGCGCAGCAGGGCTACCGCGGGGCCAACATCAGTCAAGTCCTCGAACCGAAACATCACGACATGCGTCAGCATCCGGATCCCGGCCTCGCCGGAAGACACCGTTCTGCGGGACCAGACAATGCAGCTCCGGTCACCGCAGGGCCGCCAGCGGCAGGCCGTACTGGGCGACAAGGACCACGGCTCGAGATTCGACACCGGGCAGTGGATCGGTTTGCGCGGACTGCACTTTCTCACCAGGCTCCCCTGCGCCACTGTCGGAAGCCAGCGGTCCACGCAGATCAATCACGGTCATCGAATCGTCTCGGTCGGTCGCATGCTTGACCACATCGGCCGAGCCAACCAAGTAGCGCCGCGGAGCAGGCACCTGGCCGCCCCAGGCACGGGTGATGCCGGCGGTCTCGATGGGCGTCCAGATCGTGGCACGTGATCGAGCCTTCTCGATGGAGAAATCCCAAGCGGCACGACGGCGCCCGCCGCGCTCGGTCGCGGCTCGCTGCACCGCGATCTGATGGCTCCGGCGCTGCACACCTACAGCGGCGGCCACCAGATGCGAGACCTGCGAATTCACCACCGAAACCGACGCGCCGACCACCGCCTCCAGGTCCAGCTGACAGGCGGCCGCCAACGCCTCCGACGCAAGGGCTATCTTGCCCTTTCCGAACAGTTTGCCCAGCCCGCCCTTACTCGCCAACAGGACTAGCGCGCTGACCTGCTCGGATCGGTCCGCCAGAGTGGGAGCGGGTGGGGTGGGAGGCAGCGACGGCAGCCCTTCTAAGTCCCCCAGGGCGGTGGTGTTACGCAGATCGATCACGACCGGGCTGGCGCCCAGCAAATCGCCGACCCGGCCCGCGACATACTGCCGCAAGGTGTTCGGCAAGTCATCGGCGACCGCCGCGAGCGCGTTGGCGAACACGTTCTCTCGGCGCAGGATGATCGCTGGATCAGCGGCCGCACCGGCCTCGCGCAGCGCCGCCAACGCCTGCTGCGCGCAGATAACAATCGACAGCGTCCAGACAGCCTCGGGCAGCTCGCCGCGAACGTCGTGGGTGATCGCCTCAGCGTCGGGGGCTGGCAGGTCGGCCGGAATCGCGGAATCGGCCTCTGGAATCTCGATGCCGGTCGAACCGACGGCCACATACCGGCAGATCCGCCCTTGCGAATCCGGCAGTTCACCCAGAACGCTTGCGGGGGCAGGCATCTTGACGTGCAACCACGCTCCGAGCGCGTCTGCCTGGTCAGCGGCGGACGGCGCACCCATCAGCACCAGCACGATGTCACACAGTCCCGGACCCGCCTGGTCAAGCTGTTGGTCGAAAGTGCCCAGCCCTTCGACATCACCAGAGACGAACGCAGGCCATACCCTCGGCTTCATCGCAGGCTGTGCGTCGCGGATCGCCGTCATCACGCCCAGCACCTCGGCGGCTGACTCGGTTCCGGCCACCAACAGCACCGCTGGCAGGCAGCCCTGCTCCGACGCCGAACCCTGGCGGGGCTCCAAGGCGGCGAGGACATCAGCAACCACAGCGGCCGGATCGGCGTCGGTGGCCACATGCCCGCACGTCGGATAACGATCAGCGACGCCGACCGCCACCGCCCTTGCCACCTCGCCGAACGAGACGACGCTCGCACGGGGAATCTCGGGAACAACCGCCCGCAATTGGTTCACGGCAGCAGGTTACCTCGCCTATCGTGAACGAAGACGTAGCCTTGACTGAACTCGGCCATAAGTCGCGTGAGTCCACCAAGGCCCAGAATTGGCCATCGTGCCCCAACCTGCACTCGGCGTGTCGCGGCCTGGCACCGGAGCCGCAGGACCGAGCCGAGCGCAGATCGGACTACGACGAGCGCAGATCGGACTACGAGTCGTGGCGGGAGGCCTGGGACGCAACCGCGACACTTCGCCAGAATTGGCCACTTTCACGCCGCAGCTCAGAGGACGCGTTGACGAGTCGAGCCAGGATCACCTCAACCTGATCCACACCTTCCACACCTTCCGCACCGTCCCCACCGTCCACACCGTCCGGTCGATGGCTGACCGGCGGCAGCACCACCGAATCCGGTTGGCGCTCCAGCAGCGACAACGCGGTCCGGAGGTCCTCAAGGACGCCGGCGCGACACATCGCCACACCCGCAGAAGTCTGCGCCGCGAGCTCCGGCGTTGCACCTTTGCAGTCTTCCGGAGCAGTGTCCTGCAGCGCCTTAGTCGCCATGGCAGTGGCACCGCAAGCGACGACCAGGTCCACGCCGCACGCCGGGTCCCAAGCAGTTCGATGCGGTTCAACGTTGGCGGCAGCCGCTGTCTGTTGCGCCCGTGAGAACGCCACCCGGGCAGCGGCCCCCAGCCGACGAAGGTCGGCGACCCCGTAGGCGGACTGACCGCAGAAGCGGTCGAGTACGCCACTGGTCCACACCAGTTGGGTTCGCACCATCGTGGCGACGGACTGCTGCAGTTCCTCCCCCCGCCAACTCGGAAGGATCAGGAACACGGCCACGGCGATGAGGCTTCCCAGCAGCGTCATCTCCAGGCGCTCCATCGGCGGCCCGATCGACGGCGCCTCGGCCTCTGCCAGGAGCACCATCGTGACCGTAGTCACCGAAGCAGCCCAGAAGTAGTTCGCCGACATCCACCGCATCGCCAGCGGAGCCGCGATTGTGATCAGCGCCACGTAGACCCAACCGCTCTCGCCTGTGAAGGCGAACACCACAGCCACCACCAGCACCCCGACGCAGGTGCCAGCGATGCGCAGCCCACCCTTGGTCAGGGTGGTCGAAAAGTCAGGTTTAAGAACCATGGCAATCGTCATGGCGATCCAGTAGCCGCGGGGAATGCCGAACGCTAGGTTGATCACCGTCGCGCAGGCCAACGCAACCGCCAGCCGCAGACCCGCCTTGGAGCCGGCAGCGGCCGGGCCGAGCAGAGACGGCAGCCCTGCTGCCCATTGCCAAAGAGTCTGGTCCCCGCCAAGTTGGGCAACCGGACCCTTCGAGCTCTGGTCCTGTCCGGACGCTCGTTCGCAGGCATCGGTGAGGGCGGACAGGCAGTCTCGAACCGGCCCAGATTCCACCGCGGCCACGGCTCGTGTCATTTCCGACGACACCGGTTTCGCTGGATGTCGGACCCCATCAGCAATCATCTGGAGCAGACCTGCCACCACCTCGCGTTGCTGCTGTTGCGGGCGCGAGCCGGCGAGCCACGACGAAATCACCGGCAGACAATCCCTGGCCGCGGTGATGACCCCAAAGACGTGGTCGTACTGACGTGCCGGCAGATCCGTGTCCACCACGACTTGTTCGGCGTGGCCGAGCGCGGCCAGACAATTCAGATGCGCCGGTGCGGTGATGTCTTGGGCGGCGACCATGTCGCGAAGTGCTATCACGGCGTGCGCTGCCGCTCGGCGGGCCTCGACGATCCGTTCGAACGGCCAGGTGAGCACTCCGATGGCGGCGGCGACCAGCCCACCGAGTAGCAGCGCGACGGCGGTGCCCACGACGGGTCCGATTCCGGAGTGCGCAGTCGCGCTGAGTCCGACCGCGGTCGCCAGCGGTGCCATCGTCAAGTTAAAGGACAGCGTTCCGGTGCCACCGGCCGCGCCGTAGACGTAGCCCAACACAGGCAGCACCAGCAACAGCCACCACGAGTCGGCAGCAAGCAACGAGACTAGGCCTGCGGCTGCGCACGTCACGCTGGTCCCCAGCCCGAGGCGAGCAAGCGACGCGCGACTGATGCCGGCTGGAACCAGGCCAACGCTCCAAGCGCCCAGCCCGGCAGCAGCTCCGTACCTCAGATCTCCGGCCCAGTAGCCGACCACCATCAGCACCCCAACAAGCACACCCCGATGGATGGCGGCCGACCAGGCCATCACCGAGTTCGAACGCTCCGCCATCAGCGACCACAGTTTACGTTCGGCGCTCCCGACACGGCTTCGCCCAGTTGTCACCTGCGAGCGCTCCCCTCCGTCAGGCCCATGGCGCAAATGCTAGCCAACCGGCCGACCCATCGCTGACGATCAGATCCTGGCCGGCTCGGCGGGGACTCTAGCCGAGATCGACACCTTGTCTTCGCGGGCGTATTCTTGTGGAACACGGATCCCCCGGTCTGCCCACTGCGTCCAACCGAGGTCGGAATACCGGCGAACGGTGGCGCGCCGGACAACTCCCGCGAGTCGGTCGGCACAAGTGTTGAGGAGCAGGATGATGGCACGCAAGTTCACCACCGCCGCATTGGCGTCAGTGGCCGTCTTCGGGGTGCTGGTCATGGGCACGGCCGGACCCGCCGAGGCCGCTAAGAAGCCCGCCAAAGCCGCTGCACCGGTGCTGGGAACACTGGCACAGATCGCCGCCGGAAAGCTCACCGTGAAGCCAGGCGACACCGGTCCGGCCATCACCGACATCCAGGTCCGGCTCAACAACGTCGGCATCACTACCCCCACTGACGGCACCTACTCATCCGATACCGAAAACGCACTCATCCACTTCCAGTGGAAGTTCTTCCTGGACGAGAGTGGTCTGGTCAGCCGCAGTACCGCCAAGACTCTGCTGGCCATCTCCGCCAAGGGAATGCATGTGCCGGCCGTGTGCAAGCAAAAAGGAAAGTACATCTGTGTGGACATGACCCAGAAGGTCCTGCGGGTGTACAAGAATCGAAAGCTCCTCAAGACCATCGACGCCCGCTTCGGCGGACCCGGGAACGAGACCCACACGGGCCTGTTCCGCGTCTTCGAGAAGCGTGAGCACGACTACTCCCAGCTTTACAAGACCCCGATGCCGTACTCGGCGTACTTCGACGGCGGCCGGGCGCTGCACTACTCGATGTACTTCGACGCCCAGGGCTACAACGGGGCATCGCACGGCTGCATCAACATCGGGAGCCGGGCCGAGGCCAAGTACGTGTTCAACTTCGTGCGGGTCGGCACTCCGGTGAAGGTGTACCGCTGACGCTGATCACGGCGGACCCGGTCGCGGCCGCAACCGCCCTTGCAGCTGGTGCGCTGGCGGCGCTGCCCACCGAGACGGTCTACGGGCTCGGCGCGCTGGCCACGTGTGAACCTGCCGTTGCCCGCGTGTTCCGCATCAAAGGTCGGCCACCGACCCACCCGGTGATCGTGCATGTGCGCGAACCGCAGGATCTTGCCCGCTGGGTTCAGCACGTGCCCGCCTCCGCCGAACTGCTGGTCGAAGCGTTCTGGCCCGGTCCGCTGACGATCGTGCTCAACCGGCGCGAGGATGTCAGCGACGCTGTGACGGGCGGACAGTCGACCGTGGCAGTCCGGGCACCTGCTCACCCGATGTTTCGCGAGGTACTGCGGCTGCTGGCGCACGACGCTGGGCCGGGAGTGGGGATCGCAGCCCCAAGCGCGAACCGGTTCGGGCAGGTCAGCCCCACCACCGCGCAACATGTGCAGACCGAACTCGGGGACCGGCTGCGGGTTGGCCGAGATGTGATCCTCGATGGCGGCCGATGCGCAGTGGGCCTGGAGTCGACAATCGTCATCTGGACCGCTGAAGGCTGGACAATAGCCCGCGAGGGCGGCATCACCCGCGAGCAAATCGTTCGGGTCGTGCAGGTGCGCCCCGACGCACCAACCGACGTCCGAGTCCCCGGAACCCTCGACACCCACTACGCTCCCCGGGCTCGGGTCATGGTGTGCGAGTCACTGGACCAGGTCGATCCGGACCGACTGCCGAGCCCGGTCGGGTTGCTCGCCAGCAGCGACATACCGACGCCCACCGAGTGGGTGCGATTGGCGGCCCCGGCCACCATCGACGACTACGCGCGGCAGCTCTTCTCGGCCCTCCGACGAGCCGATGAACTGTCGTTGATCACCGTCGTCGCCGTGCTGCCCGCATCAGCCGGACTCGGCGCCGCCATTCGGGACCGGTTGGGCCGCGCGGCCCGCTGATTCGCGCGGGTTCGGCAGCGACGTCTGCTGTAGGCCCGTTACCAACGCTTCGAAGTCCTCGAACGACTGATCGGGCTTCTTCACACCCCACTTCTGGAGCGTGCGGGCCACGGACTCGCGGGTTTTGGCGAACTTGCGGGCGATCATCCGTCGAGCGGCCCAGGCCTGTTCGCGTTCGCGCAGGGCTTTCTCGATGGCGATGGACTGCTCCCGGCTGCAGTCCAGCCCGTAGGCGTCAATGACACTGCGCCGCGAGTCGATCCGGTAGTCGTGTCCCCGCCGCACGAACACGCCAGGGCGGAAATCCATCCCGTTGAGCAGATCGATCGCGGTCAGTACGGCTGTCCCGACCGGAACCCACGTCGTCTCGCGAGGGACCTTGGGCGGACGAGTCTTCGGTGACCCCATCCACCACGGTGGTCGCACGATCAGCGAGTACGCGAACTTATTCACCGGATCATCATCGTGAACCACCATCAAGTGCCGCATCCGACGCCGAGCCGTCGTCGACAACTGCCGAAACTCATCGGGCTCGGAGATCAGGACCATCGACGCCAGCGGGTCGAACTGACTCCTCGCTCGCCGCCATGCGTTCCAGGTCTCAGATCGGAACGGCACACCGAAGTACAACCCGGCGTCGAGTCCCATCGCGTCGAAGTCCACTGACCCATGAGGGTAGGCAATGTCCAACGCCACCTGGGCACCGAGGCTCTCGCCGAACTGCACCAACCGCGGGCGCTGGCCCGGTGGCATTTGGGCGATGCGCTGATGGGTCATCTCGATGACCATCTTCTGCAGATTCACACCGTCGTGGGTGTCGAAGATCGCCAAGGCACTGGGCACCAGGGCGTACTGCGGCACCACGATCGCGCAATCGCCGAGCGTCAGATACTCCAGCGCTTCGGCGACCGTGTAGGACACGTAGCCGACCCCAGTGGGAGCCGCAATGCAGATCAGCGACCGTTCAAAGGCGCCGACGGCCTCCATCTCCTGTAGACAGGCGGCCGCCCGCTCCTCACTGT
>JBAXOQ010000160.1:0-9681 GCA_037133175.1 Actinomycetes bacterium | reverse complement strand
CCGGTCATCACCTTGGTGACATTCCAGGAGCCGCCCCCACCAGCAGCCACGGTGCAAACTCCCGTGGTTGTTGAGGTGACAGTCACAGGATTCCCCGAGCTTGCGGTGGGCGACACCGAGAAGTTGCCCGATTGCGCACCCGGATCATTGAATGTGATTGTCTGTGCCTGGATTGCGATCACGAATGGTACCGCGGCCGAATCAGCACTTGGTCCTGCGGCGGATACCGCGGCAACCGTCACGTTGTACGTGTTGGCTCCCATGTTGTAGGTATCGATGACACAGGTGTGGACCGCTGGATTTGGCTGAGTGCACGAGAGTGCACCGTTCAAATCCACCGTGTAGGCAGTGACTGCGGAGTTGCGCTCCACAGATGCAGTCCATGTGACCGTTACCGTGTTGGCGATCAACGGATCTGGGTTGGATCCGTTCTGGTAGTTCGCCGCAACAGCCGTCGGCGCTTGTGGCGTCAGGCCGTATGGGTTCACACTCAGCACCGAGTGGGTCGTCACGCCAAGGGCATTCGTGACCTGGATCCAGACGTCCTTCACTGGCGTGTACGGCCAGATCGGTGACCCGTTCAACTGGAACGTGCTGCTGGTTCCGTGCGACGTGTAGTCGCCCGGAACTGGTGCGACACCGCTTGCCACGACCGCCGAAGAAACGTTGGTTGTCGCGTAGCCCGAACCGGAAGCGCTCGTATCGATTGTCGCAACGACATCGATCGATCCGTAGGGCAATTGGGTGCCAACTGCTGTGAACGAGAACACCGGCGCGGTTCCAGCGACGACTGAACCCGACGACGCTGACCCGACACCATTACCGGCTGCACTGACTGCTCTCACCCAGACCTGGTACGACTGGCCGTTGGTGATTCCGCTGGTGATGTTGAACGTCCCAATGACTCCACCTGAGGTGAACCAGGTGATGTTGTCCAGCGAGTACTGGATGTCAGTAATCGGCGACTGGGATGCCGGAAGGACACTAACCACGTGTAGCTGGTTGGAGACGCCAGGTGTAACCGTTGGCGCAGCCATCGTGGCCGGGATTGCGAGCGTGGTGATCGAAGATACCGGTGACAACGCGCCCCAGCCACCAGCGTTGTGTGCTGCCACAGCAACGTTGTATGTCCTGCCGGAGGTCAGGCTCCCGATGTCGAACGTCAATGCGGTACTGCCAAGCACAACGACCGTTGTTATTGACGTTACCGTGTCGGTGAGCGCGTACTCGTAGTTATCGATTGCCGATCCGCCGGTGGACGGTGCAGTCATTCCCACATGAATCCCGTGAGCGACCGGTACTGACAGGGCCGGGGCGATCATTTGACCCGGGTTGCCAGTGACGGTGACGACGCTCTGCTTCGTGGGTGTCGACGACACTCCTCCGCTACTCGCCGTAACCGTGACGGTTGTCAGCGTGTTGTGGGGGACACCGGTTGCCGAGATGCATCCGTTGCCAGTCAGACCAGGAAGTCCAACGGTCTCGCATGCAATCACGGGTGGAACCGTCAGGGTTCCCACCGTGGCTGTAACCGTGTAGGTCTGCGCGGGATCGTAGTTGGCGATCACGACGAGGACATTCGTCCCGCCGCCGATGATGCCATCGTCAGCCGACGAGCCGGACAGCACTGGCGACGACAGGCCTGTCAAGCCGGTTGCACCCGTTGCACCCGTTGCACCCGTGGCACCGGTAGCACCCGTTGCACCGGTAGCACCGGTAGCACCCGTGGCACCGGTAGCACCCGTTGCACCGGTAGCACCCGTTGCGCCGGTTCCACCCGGATTACCCGTTGCACCGGTAGCACCCGTTGCGCCGGTTCCACCCGGATTACCCTGTGGACCCACTGGACCCACTGGACCCACTGGACCCTGCGGACCGGCTGGGATCGCATCGCTCGGGAGCGCGGTAAAGCCTCTGCCCATGTACGACGTGCAACCCCTTGAGGGATTATTGGGGACAACTCCCGTTACGAAGGTGGTCGTGTTGTAGCACCATCTCCAGGTGGGGTTCGCGCGGAACTTGGCGAGGCTCTTCGTCGTAATCTTGAGCTTGCGCTCAGAGGTCCGGCAATTCTTCACCGCAGCCCGGACCTGCTTGGTGCGCTTGTTGACGCAGATAGTGGGTGGACTTGTCGACGATGCCGCGCGCGCTGCCGGGGTGGCAGCCGCTCCGGTCGTCGGGGCGGCGACAGACGGGGACGCAAGCCCCGCCAGTGCGAGCATGCCCGCAGCGCCCGTAAGGAGTATTCGTCTGTACATCGCCTGAAATCTCCATTCAGATTCTTTGCAGGGCACTCATGTGTCCCCGCCGCGCCAGTTTTGCACACGTATGACCGCTTTGCCAGTTGTTCGGTACCTAACGGCTCTTTTGGATCACGGCCGCTCGGCAGTTCGGGACCGGAGGGCACCGACCGGTCAAAGTGCCCACCACACTGGGATTCTCGGGCCAGCGTTAGCTGGTAACCGGTGGTATTCCCGGCGGTGGAACGACCTCCAGATTCGCCAACTTCAGCTCTGCCTTCTGCTGGAGGGCGTATTGGTAGGTCGTCGGGTCAGTGGTCAGGGCACTGACCGCCACAGAGGGGTGCTGCTGCAAATACGAGGGGAGGTTGCCTAACGGACTTTGCGTGGTTGCACCGCAGGTTGTAGTGAGGACCTCCACCTCGGTCTGGTCCATGCCGCCATTGAGGAATATCCCCCACCTGATCACAGCTTTCGTTCCGAAGTTCAGGCAAGGCACGACCACTGTGACTGTGTTGTGCTGGCTTGCATACTGGGCGGTACCGACGCCCCGCGCACCGAACAAGTCATACATGCTGGTCTGTGACAGCAGCCACCATTGCTTCGACAGTCCATGTTGCGTGCCATAGAAGATGTCGGTTTGGTCGATTCTGGCCAGCGGGAAGCTGATGAGCAGCGAGCCGACTAGCAGGACGGCAGCGCCTGCCACGGCCAAGGACCGCACAGCCAGATTCTGCTGCCGGGCTGCGGCTCGCGTGCGGCCCAGCCTGACGGTCGCGAAGCCAGCGCACACGGCGATGACGGACAGCATCCATGCCAGGTACATGGTCTTGATCGTGTAGTAGCTGGGGTCTCCAGCCTGCAGCCACTGCAGGGCACCTTCCGCGACCAGGGCGACTGAGGTCGCTGCCGCCACCCAGAGGGTGTATTCCACTGCCTTCGACAGACGACCGCGGGCGAACACGATAAGTACGGCCAGGGCGATCGCGACGCCCACATAAGCGAATCGGTTGAGTACCTGGAAGTAGCCCCAAGTATCCCAACTGCTGTCCACCTTCCTCAGAGCCAGCAATACCCACATTGGCGCGCACAACAGTGCAGCCGCCACCGTCCAGATGACCGCGTACCTGCGCCGTTGAACAGAGGCCAACCAGAACCCACGCGACGTCCACAAGTAGAGGGGCCACAGCAGCACTGCCAGCAGCGCACAGACCGGGTAGGCGGCGGTGGCGGCGACCAGCGATGCTCCGAGCAGGATCCCACTTCGGCGCGGTGAGTTGCGAGCCGTCGCCGCCAGTGTCAGCCCGGGAATGATCAGGACCATAGCGATTGCGAAGCTTGACGATGTGATCGGTATCACGGATCCCGGGCCGACTGCCACCGCGAGCGCAGCGAGGACTTGCCAGAGCACAATCCGTGCTGTCCGCCGGGCCGTGTGCGCAGTTGTCCGGCTTCGGCTGAGTCGGTCGACGCTCCAGGCAGCGACGAGCGCCAACGTGCCGACAACCAGACAACCCAGGATCGCGAACAACGCCACCGACTGGTCGACATTTGCTGGCGGATTGCTGCCGGCGGTGAGCACCGACCCGACATTTGCCAAGAGCGCGTGTGCGCCTTGCGGGTATGCCCGCCAGTCCCAGTAGTCTGGATCAGCCAGCGTGTTGATCAGCAAGTAACCGTGGTTCGCCCAGACCCGCATCCACATGAAGTAGTGGGCTTGCTGGTCGTAGCCGGAGGTCAGCAGGCCAACGGCGCGCACCAACCCGCCACCTGCGAATGGTATCCAGAAGAAGACCGCGGTGAGTGCGCCGATCCCGACTGTGACCCAGTCCTGCAGCCGTGCCTTTGGTCGTCGGGTCCAGCCGAAGCCCCAGGCCACGGCGGCCAGGCTGCCCAGCAGTCCGGTCAGCACCGGCGGGCTCACCAGCCACGGCACCAGCGGGGTGAACCAGGCGATCAGTACCGCCGGTGCGGCCGCAAGCAGGATGAACGCGACGATCCTGTCCGTCAGCGTCGGACCGATGGGGACCAGGATCAATGTCGCCACCACCCAGGCGGCCGCGGCCAGTGCGGTCAGGTGTACCGGCCAAAGGCCAAACGAAACAACCCACACCAGGGCAAGAGCGCCCAGGCACCGCAATAGGGCATTTGCCGGTCTGACGAATGGCTCGGGTGCGGCTACCGGCCGCGCCCGGCTTTTGCCGATAGTGGCCTGCTTGCCAGTAGACGGATTCTTCGGGGTTGCTGTCCCTTTGGGGGTGTTCGGCTTCTTCGGTGTTGCCGGTTTCCGGGAGGTCGTGGATCGCTTTGGCGTCGTCGGCTTCTTCGATGGGTTGGCCTTCTTGCGAGAGCCGGATTGCTTGGCGCTGACGGAACCCTTGGGCGGTTTGCGCTGGGAACCTTGCGACCCTTGCTGCGCCACGGCTGACCTCCGAGAAACGACTAGACCCCACACAGTCGATGGGCGCAGCCAGGGCGCCTCGTCGCAGCGGGAGTGTAGTCGATCACAGCTACGGAGCGATGGTGGCGGTGTAGGTAGCCGACGGGGACGCCGAGCCGCGGGACTTGCTGTCGCCGGTGATCGATGACGGAGCGTTCACCAGGTTGAGGGTTACGTTGATCTTGATGGATCCACCGGTGGTGCCGGTTTTGCCTGAACGGCTGCCGGTAAGGGTTCCGGTACCGGTTGTTCCGGAAGCCTTGGAACTGGCTCCGACTACCTCTAATTGGGCGTCGTAGGTCGTCTCTTTGGCTTTCGTGTCATATTCGGCGGTGCCGGACTGCCGAAGGACAAGGATCGTGCCGTCGCTCCACTTGAGCTCAAGGAATCCCCCCACCTGCCCACTCGCGTTCTTGAAGTCGAAGGTCGCAATCATCTTGACGCCAACAAACGACTTGTTGATGGTGGTTCTGCCATCGAGGGTGCTGACGCCGTAGGTGATGGTGGAGCTCGTGCCAAGTTCGACGATGCGGCTGAAGCTCGATGTCAGCGTCGAGGAGAACTCCACCGGGAATGAGTTTGGCGGTGTGGGCGCCCCGGAACCACTGGGTTGAACCGACGATGTCGGAGTCGGTGTCGGCGATGTCGAGCCTGACGAGCACCCCGTGACAGACACGGCAACGACTCCGGCAACGACGACGACAACAGCGAGATTCCTGTGTAACTCAGACCTAACCATGCCTCGTAGCTTGCCACCGCTCGAAGCATTCGGAGCACACCAAAACCCGTGTGTCAGTAGGGGATCCGGGCGATACGCGCCTGCGCGGCCGAAGGCCTGAGCGAGCACGCTCGGTGCGGGGCGATGAACGGGCGGTGACAAAGCCCATCTAAGCTGATCGCATGACTGGAGGTGGGGTTTGAGTGAGGCTATTCGTGCCCGCAGAGACTCGAGAGGGTGAACGACGTGTCGCCCTGGTGCCCGATACGGTACCGAAATTAGTTGCCCTGGGATTGGAAGTTTGCGTCGAATCAGGCGCTGGTGTTGAGGCCTATGCCTCTGATGAGGACTACCTCAAAGCCGGCGCTAACGTGATCGCAACCGCAGATGTTCCCAATGTCCTGGCTGAAGCCGACGTGATTGCAACGGTGCGTCCGATGGACCCGCCGGCTGCCGCCACGCTCAAGGATGGCGCTGTCGTGCTGTCGTTCCTGCAACCGCGGGTCGACACCGACTACATCGCCGCCATTGCCAAGAGCAAGGCCACGGCGTTGTCCTTCGACCTGGTTCCGCGAATCTCGCGGGCGCAGTCGATGGACGCCCTGAGTTCGCAAGCGTTGGTCACCGGTTACCGGTGCACGCTGATTGCAGCGGACCTGTTGCCCAAGTTCTTGCCGCTGTTCATGACCGCGGCGGGCACGATTCCACCTGCCAAGGTGCTCGTGCTTGGTGCTGGCGTAGCCGGCCTGCAGGCAATCGCAACCGCCAAGCGACTGGGTTCGCTGGTATCGGCTTACGACGTGCGTTCGGCATCGGCCGACGAAGTCCGTTCCCTCGGAGGGACCTTCGTTGAGCTTGAGCTGGAGACGCTTGAGGCCGGCGGCGGGTACGCCAAGGAGATGACTGAGGATCGGGCAGCGCGTCAGCGTGAGCTACTGACTCCTTACATCACCAAGTCGGACATCTTGATCACCACGGCGGCCGTTCCCGGAAGAGCTGCGCCACGGTTGGTGACGGCTGAGATGATCTCGGGAATGCGTGCCGGATCGGTCATCGTCGACATGGCTGCCGAGAGTGGCGGCAACGTCGAGGGGTCAGTCCCTGGCGAGACTGTCGATGTCAATGGCGTGCTGATCTTCGGAGCCAAGGATCTGGCGAGCACGATGCCGGTCCACGCATCGAAGCTGTACTCGATGAACGTGCTAGCCCTGCTGGGCCTGGCAGTCAAGGACGGCGAGAACACCCTGGATATCGAAGACGAGGTCTTCGACGGGTGCGCGGTCGTCTACAACGGCGAGATCCGGAAGGGGGCCTAGTCAGATGGATAGTGGTGTAGCACTGCTCACTATTTTCGTTCTGTCCGTCTTTGTCGGCTTCGAAGTAGTCGCAAAGGTCACGACGGTCTTGCACACGCCCCTGATGTCCGGGGCAAACGCCATCCACGGCATCATCCTGGTCGGCGCGATCTCGGTGACCGCTGAGGCGGAGTCCGCGGGAATCATTGCCCTCGGCTTGGCCGCCGTCATTCTGGCGACCTTGAACATCGTCGGTGGATTCGCGGTCACTGACCGCATGCTCGAGATGTTCAAGCCGAAGAAGGCGCCCAAAGAGGCGGCCAAGATCGAGGGAGGTAGCAAATGACGGTACCCGTATGGGCACAGTTGGTCGATCTTTTCGCTGCCATCTGCTTCGTCCTGGCGCTCAAGGGTCTGTCCGGACCTAAGACGGCCCGTAACGGCAACCTGATCGGTGCCTTTGGTGGAACGGTCGCGGTTATCTCGATCATCGCGCTGGGCTTCGTGAATAAGGTGTCGGTCGGCAAGATGGGCCTGATCATCTTGGCGATCGTGATCGGCTTCGTGATCGGCTTCCCGATCGCACGCAAGGTCAAGATGACCGCGATGCCTCAGCTTGTCGCACTGTTCAACGGTGTTGGCGGCCTCGCGGCAGCCCTCGTGTCGATCATCGAGTTCATGTCCGTCGTGTCGGCGAACTCGAGCGAGGCTGAGTCCAAGGCCTCGCTGACCGCAACCGTGTTTACGGTCCTCGTGGGATCGGTGTCTTTCTCGGGTTCGATGCTGACGTTCCTGAAGTTGCAGGAACTGATCACGACTCGTCCGATCGTGTTCGCCGGTGGTCGTTACGTCACCTCCGCGGTAGCGATCATCACACTGGTGGTCGCGGTAGCGACAGTGTTCGTGCCATCGGTGCCGATTCTGATCGTGCTGCTGGTGTTGTCGCTCATCTGCGGTTTGCTGCTGGTCATGCCAGTCGGTGGCGCAGATGTGCCGATCGTCATCTCGCTGCTCAACGCCTTCACCGGTCTGTCGGTGGCTGCTTCCGGTTACGTTCTGAACAACGTCCTGCTGATCGTGGCCGGTACGCTGGTCGGTGCTTCCGGAACCATCCTGACCCGCGAAATGGCCAAGGCCATGGGTCGTCCGCTGACCAAGACCCTGTTCGGCGCGTTCACGGCCAAGCCGGCCGAGGTGAAAGCCGGATCAGAAGCGCGTTCGGTACGGACCGCTACGCCAGAAGACGTGGCGATCATGCTCACGTACGCCTCCAAGGTCATCATCGTTCCCGGATACGGGTTGGCTGTCGCCCAGGCGCAGCACACCATTCGGGAATTGGTCGACCTGCTGGTGGCCAAGGGCATCGAGTGCGACTACGCCATCCACCCGGTTGCGGGTCGTATGCCTGGTCACATGAACGTGCTGCTGGCCGAGGCGAACGTGCCGTACGACCAGCTCAAGGAGATGGACGAGATCAACCCGCAGTTCGGCTCGACCGACGTGGTTGTGGTGGTGGGCGCCAATGACGTGGTGAACCCCGCTGCCGAGTCCGATCCGACGGCGCCGATCTATGGGATGCCGATCCTGCAGGTGGGTAACGCCGCCCAGGTCGTCTTCCTCAAGCGCTCGATGCGTCCCGGCTTCGCTGGTATCGAGAACGAGTTGCTGTTCGATCCGAAGACGTCGCTGCTGTTCGGTGACGCCAAGGATTCGCTGACGAAGGTGGTCTCCGCAGTCAAGGCGATGTAGGACACAACTCCTTCGTGCCTTTGCACCTGAAAAGCCGCGTTCCCGGTCAGAAATTGACCGGGAACGCGGCTTTTGGGGTGCAAAGGCGTCCAAGGTGGAGGGAATCTCGCCTCGGTGACGGAAGGAAGTTTTCCTCCGATTGGTCCCCGAACCTTCCCGATCATGGCCAAGACGTGCGAACCTGATTCGAGCGATCGCCCAACCACAGGGAAGGTACGAATACATGTCACCGGAGTCAGTCATGGATGACGATGCGGTCGATTTCGTCTTGGCTGCATGGCGTGAAGAGGGCCGTTGGCAACTCGACGTGTTGCCCGCGCGCAGTGGCGTCTCGGTAGCCCGTTTGAAGGCGGCTCTCGCGGCGCATGCTGGCGAAGGCGGTGTTATCGGCATGGTCAGTGTTGCGGAGGACTTCTTCGTGCTGGTGCGGTTGGCCGGACAGCAGACCCGCTTCTTTCTGTCTGACATCGGAGCCGCGGCCGAGTGGCCGTTGGCGGCCGGGGTGCTGGACCAACTCGGCCTCGAGATTCCGGCTGAGGATTCCGGTGACTTCGCTCCGGCCGGGGACCTGGACATCGTGGCCGACCTGGGGATGGCCGGCGACGAAATCTCCATGCTGGCGGAGGACATCGACCTTTATCCAGATGAGGTGCTGGGCTCAATCGCTGCGCGACTTGGCTTTGGTGAGCAATTCAATCTTGCGGCTGGCGCTGGTCCTTCGTAGTGGAGCAAGGGCTGAACCAGGCTGATTCGGCCGCGATGCGGCAGGCAATGCGGATCGCCGGTCGTGCCGAGGCGACCGGGGACGTTCCGATCGGCGCTATCGTGCTCGGTCCTGACGGGGAGATACTCTCGGGAGCCTGCAACCGCAGGGAAGCAGACCAAGACCCCACTGCCCATGCTGAGATCCTCGCCTTGCGTTTGGCCGCGACGTCACTGCGGAGTTGGCGGCTGACCGGGTGCACGTTGGTGGTCACTCTGGAACCGTGCGCGATGTGCGCCGGTGCGCTTGTGCTGGCACGGCTCGACCGGCTCGTCTTCGGTGCCTTCGATGTGAAGGCAGGAGCGGTCGGCAGCACGCGTGACATCGTTCGGGACCGACGGTTGAATCACCAACCGGAGGTGGTGGGCGGCGTCTTGGCTGATGAGTGCGCCACGATGCTGCGAGATTTCTTCAGCGGCGTCCGTCGCTCCGACCAGTAGTGCGGTGGTCCTGCGTATCGGCTTGGTTGCTAGCAG
>JBAXOQ010000159.1:0-9738 GCA_037133175.1 Actinomycetes bacterium | reverse complement strand
GCTTGAGTCCAGTGCTAACCGACATGTTCCGCGTCTCTTCGCTCAGCTTGCGGTCATACACGGCGTGGTCAGCGACAAAGACACCGTCCAGGTTGGTGTTCGTAGCGCAGCGGTGAGCGTGCAGCAGTGCCACGCCATCGCACGTGGCCGCTTGGCGGCGAACCGTTGCTGCGTATTGGCGCAACGTCGGCACGTCATGGACCACTTTCTGCGCGATAGCTGTTTCCAGGCCAGCGGAAAACGCGAATGACCCGACCGGCAGCATCGAATCGCCGAACTGCACAACCCGCAGGCACTCCTGAAGCGACACGGCAGCAGCCTCGCCCGGACTAGAGCGAATCAGTTGAAGCCACTGGGCCAGCGTGGCCGTGTTCGATCGTGCTCAGGTCGTGATCGGCTCCCCCGAATAGCCCGCGGGCTTCGTGGGGGGCGAGGTAGGGAAGGACTTCCTCCCCAGGAACGAATCCGAAAGTGATGCCTTCAAAGGCGTGGGTGTTCATCACCGAGGTCATGACCCGCTCATTCACCGTGAGGGGGACGTACACCAGCGTCCCCTTCACCACTGCTGGCCAATGCTGGTTTCCGATCGCATGACCGATTTCTAGGCAGGTGCGAGCCAGCCGCTCGGGTGTCTCGCTGAGCAATCCACCGAGCTCGATCACCATCACGTCCTTAAGGTGAATGCGGGCGACAACCACCACCGAGGCCTCTTCGTCCCAGACGAGCACGTCACCATCGCGCAGATGGTGACCCCGTTCCAGCGAGATTGCCAGCTGCCGGCCCGCTTGGGTCGTCTTGCGAATCCGGCTCCGCTGTGCCTCCCACTGATCAAGAGTCAGCAGATCCAATTCGGCACCCTGTGTTCGCTGCGACCATTCCTGGCTTGACAGATTCCCTAAGACCGACCCGATCAGTGCCATATCTCGTTTCCGTATGTGAGGTTGCGATGGATTCGCCCGACCGTGTCCGTTGGTCCAGGCCCGATCAGCTGAAGAACAACAATTGGTTCAGCTTCACTGACTTCGCCGGCAACATCGTCGCGTGGACACCATTGACCGTGACGGCAAATGTTTCAGGATTCACTTCGATCTTTGGTAGGAAAGTGTTCCGCACCATGTCGGCCTTCGTGATCGTCCGCGTGCCGTAGACAGGGGCGACATTGCGGGCAAGTCCGAGCTGGCCCTTGATGTCGTTATCGAACGCTGCCTTTGAAACGAACGTGGTGCTTGTGCTTTGCTGCGCGCGACCGAACGAACCAAACATCTTGCGGTAGTAGACCGGCTGCGGAGTAGGGAGCGAGGCATTGGGATCTCCCATAAGGGCCCAGTTGATCATCCCACCCTTGATGACCATTTTTGGCTTGGCGCCGAAGGATCCAGGGGACCAGAGCACCAAGTCGGCCATCTTGCCCGGCTCAACCGATCCGAGCATGTGGGAAACGCCCCAGGTGATTGCCGGATTGATCGTGATCTTGGCAACAAAGCGTAGTACTCGCTCATTGTCGTTACCCGATTCGTCGCCCTCGTAGGGCCCACGGGCGGCTTTCATCACATCGGCGGTCTGGATTGCCCGCAGCCAGTTCTCTCCCACCCGACCCATGGCTTGGGAGTCTGAAGAGAACATTGAGATGGCACCCATGTCGTGCAATACGTTCTCGGCTGCGATGGTTTCGGGTCGAACCCGGCTCTCGGCAAACGCGACGTCCGAGGGAATCTTCGGGTTCAGGTTGTGACACACCATAATCATGTCGAAGAGTTCGGCCTGGGTATTGATCCCAAAGGGCAGGGTCGGGTTGGTTGAACTCGGCAAAACGCTCATCTGCCCGACGACCTTCAAGATGTCCGGGGCATGACCGCCCCCGGCGCCTTCGCTGTGGTAGGTGTGCATCGTGCGACCCTCGAAGGCGGCAATGGTGTCCTCGACAAAGCCGGCCTCATTGAGGGTGTCGGTATGGATTGCCACCTGCACATCCATGTCATCAGCGACCTGCATTGATGCCCGGATCGCACCAGGGGTGGAGCCCCAGTCCTCGTGAATCTTCAACCCGGCGGCACCCGCTTCGATTTGTTCGACGATTGCCGGGATGCCCGAAGAATTCCCCTTCCCGCACAAGCCGATGTTGACCGGTAATCCTTCGGCCGCTTCAAGCATTCGGTGTAGGTTCCACGGTCCGGGAGTGATCGTCGTGCCATTGGTCCCATCAGTTGGTCCGACCCCACCACCGAAGAACGTCGTCACGCCGTTGCTCAGAGCTGCGTAAGCCTGCTGGGGTGACACTAAGTGCACGTGACCGTCGATGCCCGCTGCGGTGAGAATGCATTGTTCGCCCGATAGTGCTTCGGTTCCCGGTCCCACCACCAGGTTCGGGGTTACCCCGTCCATCGTGCTCGGGTTACCGGCTTTGCCGATCCCGACGATCTTGCCGTCTTTGATACCCACATCGGCCTTGACCACGCCCAACACGGCATCCAGAACGACGACGTTGGTGATCACCAGATCGAGCGCTCCGGCGGCGCTGGTCAGTTGGTTGTCAATACCCATTCCGTCACGTAGTGTCTTGCCCCCGCCGTAGATCGCTTCGTCGCCGTAGACCCGCAGATCCTTCTCGACCTCAATATAGAGATCCGTGTCACCAAGGCGGATCTTGTCACCAACGGTAGGGCCAAACAATCCTGAGTACTCATGCCGAGACATCTGTGCCATAACAAGTTCTCCTGGTCAAGTAGGACTGGCTAGTGGGATTTGAAGCCGAGCTCGTCGGCCCTGCGGATCGCTCGCAGCGAAGTGGGAGAGTAAGCGGAATCCGGATCTATCCAGCCATCAGCCAAGTTGTTGAAACCGTAGAGGCGCTGCTTGCCCCCAAACGGGATTAATGCGACCTCAATCTCCTGTCCGGGCTCAAACCGCACGGCGGTCCCGGCCGCAATGTCAAGGCGCAAACCCAGGGTGCTTGTGCGGTCGAAGGACAGTGCGCGATTCACTTCGAAAAAGTGATAGTGCGAGCCGATCTGGATTGGGCGGTCAGCGGTGTTGCGAACCTTGACCTTCTTACGCGGTTTGCCGGCGTTGATCTCGATCGGTTCGTCACGCAGGATGTAGCCACCAACGGGTGTTTCGGACATGGGAACGGCACTCTTCCTTTCCGTCATTGCAGCGGATCGTGGACGGTGACAAGGCGGCTGCCGTCAGCAAAAACCGGCTCCACTTGAACAAATGGGATCAGATCAGCAACGCCGACCATAACGTCTTCCTTGGTGAGCACCGAACGGCTTTCGGCCATCACTTCCTCGAGGGTCATCCCAGCTCGAGCTCCATCAAGGGCGGCCGCTGAGATTATCGCGACGGCTTCTGGATGGTTCAGCTTCAAGCCCTTGTCGCGGCGCTTCTGGGCAACGTCGGCCACCATGTAAATCAGGAGCTTGTCGAACTCCCGCGGAGTCAGATTCACAACTCAACTTCCCTCTATCCGGCATCTTTGGCTATGTAGCATCAACCATTCCGAGCGCACTATTCCACAGGTTGGACACAACCGGGGTGCGTTGCCAATCGGCGATTCGCAGGTTCTTCGGCGCCCAAGGCATTCTTGCCGGCAGCGGCTTTGGCTCTGCGCCTGTCGCGCCGGATCAGTGCCAGGATTGCTTCTTGAGCGCTCAGGGCCCGCAGCACCCGATAGGCGACCATGTTGCCACCGGCGGAAGGTTGGCCAACTCACTGAGTGCGTCGGCTAGGCCGGGGCGCTCTACCCCATGCTTGATACCCGGCTGTCCCCGCTGTGCCCGTTGGCCTTGGCCCACCGCTCGACACCAGCAGCCTGAATACCAACGCCGAAGCCTTCGATCTGGACCGCAGCCAGGATCCACCGACTCGTGGCACGTATTGATCGTGTTGGGAAAGGTCAAATACCTTTTGGCTTTGAGAGTGTGCCTTGCGTAGGACCACATCAACCCGACCGACGGAGCACATGACAGACGGTGCGATACGAAGGCGGTTGCGTGAAATGTGCTGCGCTGGTTGGAGGACCGACAGTGTTGTCGGCGGCAGCCCCAGGTCATTGTTCGAAGCCCGTCTCCGCTTTGACCACGGCGCTGGTGACGGCCGCGTGCGAAGCTCGAAGTCCAAGCCCACGGTTTCCCGTTCCCATGGGTTCCGCCCGGGCCGGGGCCGCGTTACCGCGCTGCGGGAGGTCGCCGACACCTAGACCGGGACGAACTGATTCGTCGAGGGTGACATCGCCGACTGCTTCGGATCATTGGACCACCAGGTGCCGCTCGGAGTACTCGCGGAAAAAGTCCGCCCAAGCGGTTCCTGCAGCTGGTGAGCACCTTGCTCACCAGCCGGACGCTTGGAGGACTGGAAGTGGTGGGTGTCTGTCCCTATCCCCCTCCGGTGCTGGAGCAGGTAGGCATATCCAGCCTAACCGGTACATCTAAAGAGATGAAGCACTTGGTCGATCTAGACGAAACCGCCCTAACGAGGGCACGGGCCGAGCTTGGCACAACTGGAATCAAATAGACCGTGAACGCGGCCCTCTCCATCGTCGCAGACCCCCACATCAGGGAGGACCGGATGCGGCGTGCGCTTGATTCGCTGACGGAAATCGAGCTCACAGACGCACAGCGGTCAGACGCATGGCGCTGACGTATCTGGTCGATACCAGTGTTCTGACGCGATTGCGGATGAGTGCCATCCGGAATCGCGTCGAAGCGCAAATCGGGGTCAGGGCACTGGCACGAACATCCGTTACGGACTTGGAGATCGACTTCAGCGCTCGCAACGGCACGGAATGGGACAAACTCGCCACTTCGATTCGCCAGCTGGAGTTTGTGGAGACTTCGCTGCACGACTTGGTCCGAGCCCTCGATATCCAGAAGGCACTGGCGGTATCCGGGCTGCGCGGACGCAAGCTCCCCGACCTGCCAATCGCAGCCGCGGCCGAGCGCAACAACCTCTGCGTCCTGCACTATGACATTGACTTTGAGATCATCTCCAGTCTCACCTGACTCCAGCATGAGTGGGTGGTGCCTCGTGGAACCGTCGATTAGTCCTCAACTTCACAGCGACCGATCGGCAGGTCGATGTGATCGCCTTCCTGCCACCGACTGAAGTCAAGTCCCACTTGTCGGAGCTCGTCGGCAGAGTGAAATCGCAGACGGCAAGGGTGAGGCTGTCGAGGACTTGGCTAAGGCGACGCAGACACGACGCACCAAGCCAGGAAAACTGACGACTTTGCACTGATCATCGCACCAACAGCGCGACGACAACTCACCGAGTTGCTGCCTGAGCCCGTCGCATTCGCGGCTTACGAGTTCATCCTCGGGCCGTTGACCACACACCCACTGCGGGTTGGCAAACGCCTCGCACCACCGCTTGCTGACCGTTTCAGCGCTCGGCGAGGCACTTACCGCATCCTGTTTCGGATCGATGAGAACACTCGCACAGTCACGATCTTGACGATTGTTCAGCGGTCCGATGCGTACCGGAGCAATCGCTAGGAGCGGCTCGTTGGAGATCAACTCTGCTGACTTTGAGGCTGCTCTCAACGTGGTGCGCCCTTCAATCGGGCCTTGGTTTGATACCGCCCGGAACGTTTGGGTCTCCAGGGGTCGTCAGGTAATTCTGATCCCAAAACGCAGCCAGCGTTACTGTCCACTTTTTATGGCTCGCGCCGGATGTGTCGCTCGTCGTGTTAGTGCTTGCCTCTGTCCTGCCGGCCGTGTGTGTCACGGAGAGCATCGGCCTCGTCTGGCGCCATCGCCGCCGTCAGAGACTGACACAGCAGGATGAATTGCGCCGCATCCAGTCGACTGAGAACTAGCCGGTACCCACACGCTGCCACCACGTTACCCTGCGTTCGACTCAGGACGATCGACTTGAAGTCCGCAGCTGGCGAATCGTACAAGCGTGGGAACCAACACGAGTACGTTCCCGCCCCCGAACCCGCCGCGGTATCCGTCCTCGCGCTGGCAGCGAGGACAGCACCAAACCCCGAGCACGCGCGAGAAGACGATCAGAGGGGAACACTGCGGGGACAAGACCCCCGCTCGGACCGGGTGACGATGCACCGAACGGGGTTGGGTGAATGAGGTGCGAACCGTGCCTGTGTCCCGAATCGGGTGACTTTGAAGGTTGCTCTGAACACGGTGGATTCAACAACGCCCTGTTGGACGCCTCGGAGTTCTGGCGACCACGAGAACGCGTCTTCGTTCGTCACGGTGCCAAAGTGAGCAGGAAACACGACACCGCGGCGAGCACGAATCAGCTTGCCCAACGCCACGAAGACGTCACCAAGGCATCGAAAACAGCCCTCAAGAAGACGTACAAGGATCTGGATCCCGCCGTGATCCAGCGCCAGATCCAAGCCCTCACATCCGAGCTGCTCACCCTGACCAGGTCCAAGTCCGCCAGGGTCCTCGTCCGCAGTCAGATCCTCGTGCTGGGAGCGCAACGCGAACCTCCGCGGACGTGACATTGCCGCGGACACTGCATGCGTTACAGGTCCCTCCTGCGAAAGCGTTCACCCCGCAGAGTGTCTTGCAAACCTCATTGCCGGGCATCCAGTGCGGGCTTCGACCCGGCTTGGCTCCCGGTCTCGGCCGAAGGTCACCCACGCCCCTTGTCCCGCGGTCAGCCACATGCAAGAGTTGGCCCACCGCCGCGGCGCCGCCGGAGCCGATGCGCCGTCATCAAGAGAGGACGCTCGGATGCGAGCAGTACAGTTCACCGCGTACGGGGGTCCTGAGGTCTTGACGTGGGGGGACGCGCCAGACCCCCATGCCGGACCGGGTCAAATCAGGATTGCTGTGCGCGCGGCCAGCGTGAACCCCGTCGACTGGAAGATCCTCGCGGGGATGATGGCCGACGGCCAACCGCTGGCCGGGACCGCCTATCTCGGACACGACGCCGCGGGTGTGGTCGATGAAGTGGGGGAAGGCGTCACGGGCGTGTCGGTGGGCGACGACGTGTTCGGCGTGGGCCAGCACACCCAGGCCGAGTACGCGGTCCTGGATGCCTGGGCGCCCAAGCCGTCGTCCATCGACTGGTCAGTCGCCGCCGGTGGGGGCCTCGCAGGAGAGACCAGCGAACGCGGCCTGCGACTGCTGGGCGTCCAATCCGGGCAGACCCTGTTCGTCGACGGTGGCGCAGGCGGCGTGGGGTCGACTGCCGTTCAAATGGCGGTCGCCCGAGGCGCGACGGTGATCGCGTCCTCGAGCGAGGAGAACCACGGCTACCTGCGCGAGATCGGGGCGACGCCGGTGCTCTACGGAGAGGGTGTGGCTGATCGTGTCCGGGCCGCCGCGGGAGGGCAAGTCGACGCGGTGTTCGACGTCGCGGGCAAGACGCCGATCGAGGATCTGATCAGCTTGGTGTCCGAGCCCACCCAGGTCGTGAGCATTGCGAACTTCGCCGCTGGCGAAGCGGGTGCGCGGGTCAGCGGGGCCCCTGGGGAGAGGATGGCGAAGGAGGCGATGGCGGAGGTCGCAGACCTGCTGGTGCGCAACGACCTGGTCATCAAGGTGCAGACCTTCCCGTTCGATCGCGCGGCGCAGGCCTACAGCATCAGCCTCGCCGGGCACGTGCGCGGCAAGCTGGTCCTGGTTCCCTGAGCATCGCGGCGAGCCCGCCCAGACCAGGGTAGGTCCGAGGTCTAGTCGTCAGCTAGGTCGTCTCGGTGAGCACGCTTGCGGCGGATGATTATCGCGACAACGATGACCCCGCCCAGCAACACACCCGCGGAGACGAGCATCACGCGGCGGCTGGCGCCACTGTTGGCGACGAACTCGCGGGTCTGATCAACCCCCGCTGTTGTCTTGTCGGCCACCAAACTGGTTGCGTCCCCAATACTCGTCGCGACAGATTCCGCAACCTCTCCTGCAGTGTCAGCCGCGGCAGCGTTGAGCCATCGGCTGGTTCATCGCCTTGACGGCCAGACGATTGGGGGAACTTGATGTTCGACGGACGCGCAACGTCGTTTCGGCCTCGATAGAGCCCTCGCCGTGCCCCAGAATCCCGTTCTCGTGTTCACCGCCCAGTCCATCACAACCATGAACCCGATGGCGCCGACCGCCGAGGTCATCGCTGTTGCCGACGACCGCATAGCTGCAGTGGGGTCGCGTGAAGGTGTCCTGGGTGGCCTGAAGCTTGCGGGCCGCGAGTACACGATCGACGACACGTTCAGAGATGCGGCGCTGATCCCCGGGCTGATCGAAGCGCATTTGCACATCACCACGACGGGTACCTTCTACCAGCTCCCGGCGTATCTAGGCCGGTACCCGCGTCTTGGCCCACACGGCATGCTCACGCCTTACAGTTCCAAAGCGGGAGCGTTGGCAACCCTGCGCACAGTCGCTGCGCAGGTCAAGGGTCCAGTGTCGGGTTGGGGCTACGACGACACGACGGACAAGCCCGGGGTGGTCAAGGGCGCCGATGGGCATGGACAAGGCGCTGCCCTTCCTGACGCAATTGCGCCAGGGCAATGATGACCGATTCGCGGTGGCCGGGGTCAAGTTCATCTCGGACGGATCCATCCAGAACTTCACAGCCGACCTGGCTGCGCCTCCCTACTACAACGGTGCGCCACGGCACGACAATCGTCACCGGATGGAGCATGTTCAGATGCTCACGGCCGAGCAGATCGCGACCATGGTCGATTACGGCATCAGCGCAAACGTGTTCTCCAAGCACGTGAAGTACTGGGGCGACGTGCATCGGAGCATCACGTTGGGTCCAGACCGGTCCCGCCCAAATGGACCCGGCGCGATCGCTCATCGACGCGGGAGTGCACACCTCGCTGCACTCTGAAGCCTGGGTGACCCCGATCGATCAACTCAAGTCCATCGTCTGCGCGACCACCCGCCAGACCTACTCCGGGTTCGTCCTGGGCGCGGACCAGATCATCACGGTTCAGCAAGCACTCAAAGCCGTGACGTTGGATGCCGCCGACGCAAACCCGCTAGCGACGGTTCTCGGTGGGAAGATCCTCCCAATCTGACGGGCAACTGGGCTCCAGGGGTAGCTGTGTCAGCGAGAACCCAACCATCCCCGGCGAGCTCGTTCGGCCCGGTTACCGGGCTTGACCGGAGTCCGGTGAGATCTGCAGGCCCGACGTGTCGACTGCCTCGAACGCTGAGGATGGGATCGACTTGAGCTCGCTGACCAGCGCATCCGGCCAACGTTCGTCGGATGTTCCCTGGAAGTACCACGAGCTGCCGTTGTCGGCCAGCACCATGCCGTAGTGCGCCATCCCTGTGAGGATCACCTGCGCCTGCGGGGAGTAGCCGGAGATGTCGAACGACGCGGACAGCCGGAACCGGGCTCCCATCGGGGGCAGCGATGCACCGATCAGCGAACTCGCGAGGTGGCGGGCGGGCCAGATGTATTGGGCCCGCGTGTTGTTGGCGGTAAAGCGGATCGCGTGGCGAAGGGTGCCCGACAACACGTCCTCATAGGTCAGCAGACCGGGAAGGATCGGCAGGCCGGCGGCATCGGCGGAGGTCCAGCCCGCCGGGCAGCCCCCGTCGGGACCTCGGTGTGGCTGAGGTCATTGGGCGCAGCTCCCGGTTCCTCGCAGCTGGGCGCCGATCCAGTGCTAGCGACCGTCTCCCCGGTGTCCGGGCACGGGCGAGAACATGATGGTCACAGAACCGTTGCCACCGGCTTCGTTGAGACTGCTGCCGCCATTGCCAGCTAGCGGGAGTTTCCTAGATAGTTTGATCAAGGTGGTATTGCTGCTGGTCAGGG
>JBAXOQ010000158.1:0-9774 GCA_037133175.1 Actinomycetes bacterium | reverse complement strand
GTGTGCGCGGTACCTGCTGCCGGAGTTGTTGCCGAGGCGATGGTGGCGCTGGTGGTCGCTGATTCGGTGCTGGAGAAGTTCGGCGGCGACAGCATCGCGGAGACCGTCCGCAATGTCAGCGGCTATCTTGACGGTCTGACGATCAGATGAGCTCTCTGGTAGTCCTGGTCGGAGTTCCGGGGGCGGGCAAGACCTCCGTTGGCCGGGCGTTGGCTGAGCTGCTCGGTGTTGATTTCGTCGATACCGACGACGTGGTGGAGCAGACGGTTGGCAAACCTGTCGCCGACATCTTCGTCGAGGACGGCGAGGTGGCGTTTCGCGAGTACGAGCGCGAGGCGGTGGCGCGGGCATTAGGTCGGGACGGCGCCATCGTGGCTCTTGGTGGCGGAGCGGTGATGAACCCGGACACCCGCGCGCTGCTGGCGGGTATTCCAACCCTATGGCTGCAGGTTTCGGCAGACATCGCGGCGAAGCGGGTCGGGCTCGGAGTGTCGCGGCCGATGCTGCTTGGCGGGGTCCGCAGCCGGATGGTCACCATGGCTCGCGAACGGCAGCCGATGTACGAGGAGGTTGCGACGATGAGCCTGTCAACCGACTCCGGCACCGCCGGGCAGATCGCGGGTCACGTCCGAGAAATGTTAGAGGATGATCATGGCTGATACTGGCGGTCAAGGGGCACGCGACGGCGCGCCGGTAAGAATCACTGTGCAGGGGCAGAATCCCTACGACGTCGTGATCGGTCGAGACCTAGGCGACCTCGCCCTGCGGGAGTTGCCGGATTCGGCGGCGAGGGTTGCGATCATTCATCCCCCCACCATGGTCGGCTTGGCCGAATCCCTCCGAGGGTCGATTGCCGCCACATCGCGGTCAGCCATCATGATCGAGATTCCTGATGGGGAGCGGGGCAAGAGCGCGTCGGTGGCCGAATACTGCTGGTCTGTGCTCGGCGAATCGGGCTTCACCCGAACCGACGTGGTGATCGGATTCGGTGGCGGCGCGGTGACGGACTTGGCGGGTTTTGTAGCTGCGACCTGGCTGCGGGGCGTGCCGCTGGTGCAGATCCCGACGACCCTGCTGGCGATGGTCGATGCATCGGTGGGAGGCAAGACTGGGATCAACACTGCCCATGGCAAGAACCTGGTCGGATCGTTCTATCCGCCGACACTCGTTGTTGCTGACTTGTCCGTGCTTGGGTCCATGCCGGCCGCCGACTACGTCACGGGTATGGCCGAGGTGATCAAATACGGATTCATCGCAGATCCGGTGATACTCGACCTTGTCGAGTCGGACCCGGTGGCCGCATGCGATCCTGCGGCTGAGCTCTGTGGCGAGTTCGTTCGTCGGTCGGTTCAGGTGAAAGCTGATGTGGTGGCTGGCGACTTCCGCGAGAGCGTGGAGGGCCCGGCAGGAGGTGGCATCGGTCGGGAGGTGCTCAATTACGGTCACACCTTCGGCCACGCCATCGAACGAGAGCAGGACTACACATGGAGGCATGGGCAGGCGATCAGCGTCGGGATGGTGTTTGCCGCTGAACTCGCGAGCATCGCTGGTTTGCTGGCTCCGGGAATCGTCGCGCGGCACCGTCAGGTGCTGTCGTGCGTGGGACTGCCGACGAGCTACCCGCAGGGGCAGTGGCGCGCGCTGTCTGATGCCATGATGTTGGACAAGAAGACCCGGGCGAACGCGCTACGGTTCGTGGTGCTCGACGACATCGCGGTGCCGCGGATTCTGCGAGATCCCAAACCTGAGTTCCTGGTCGCAGCATTCGATCGGGTCTGCCGGGGCTTGGCCGACTGAAACTCGGCTCGCTCACGGATCGCCTAGAGAAAGGGAGTCAGTGTGACTGCGTTCGAAGCAGTGAGTGAACCGGCGCGAATCTCTTCTGTGCTCGTTCTCAACGGACCGAATTTGGCGCGGCTCGGGACAAGGGAGCCGGGCATCTACGGAGGGTCGACGTACGCCGAACTCGTCGCCGAGTGTCTGCTGACCGGAGCCGAGCTCGGCCTGGACGTCGACGTGCGACAGACAGATTCGGAAGCGGAACTCATCGGCTGGATCAACGAGGCCGTAGACGGCACCATCCCTGTGGTCTTGAATCCGGCAGCGTTCACTCACTATTCGTATGCCTTGCGGGACGCCTGCGCACAACGGTCTGCGCCGTTGATCGAGGTGCACCTGAGCAATCCGGCGGCACGTGAACAGTTCCGCCACACTTCGGTCATCTCCGCTGTGGCCACGGGGACGATTGCCGGATTTGGGTTTGATTCCTACCGATTGGCGCTTCGTCAGATCGCCAATGGCAGTTAGCAGCGGTTACGGCAGGCCGGACTACCCCGGTCGCCGGTGCCGGTTCCAGGCCCTCGCCCAGGCCTCTGGAGAGGTCGACGGCTGGCTGATCACCCGTCCGGCGAACGTCAGGTGGCTCACTGGTCTAGACAGCAGCAATGCTGCGGTTCTGCTGACCGGGGACCGGGTGGTGCTGGCGACAGATTCGCGCTACCGCCAGCAGGCCGCGCAAACCGGTCCTGAGGTTGAGCTGCTGATTGAGCGAGACGTTGCTGCAGCGCTGCTGGGGTGGGCGCAGGAGGCTGGGCTGCGACGGCTGGCATTCGAGTCCGATGACGTCAGTGTCGGCATGGCTGCTCGTTGGCAAGAGCAAGTGTCGCTTGAGCTTCGCGGCCTTGATTCGCCGGTTCAGACCCTGCGCGAGATCAAGGAAGTGGTTGAAATAGACCTGCTCCGACGCTGCGGGCAGATTGCCTCGGAGGCCTTGCAGTCCGTGGAGTCCACCGTTGAGGTCGGGATGACCGAGATCGTTGTGGCCCGGCGGCTGGAGTTGGCCATGGGGCAGCGCGGTGCGGATGATCGGGCATTTGAAACGATCGTCGCGAGCGGACCCAACAGCGCCATCCCACACCATCGGCCGTCCCAGCGTGCCATCGAAGCGGGTGATCTGCTGACGATCGACTTCGGCGCGAAGGTTGATGGGTACCGCAGTGACTGCACCCGGACCTACATCGTGGGAGCGGATCCACAGCACTGGCAATGGGAAGTATTCGACGCGGTCGAGCGTGCAGCTGCGGCCGGGCGCGCGGCCTTGCGAGCTGGCGCCGCCTATGCCGACGTGGATCGGGCCGCGCGCGCGGTGGTCGAAGCGGGCGGGTTCGGCGAGAACTTCATTCATGGACTCGGGCACGGAGTCGGGCTTGAGATTCATGAGGCGCCGCTGCTGGCGGCGCGCAGCGTCGGTAGGCTTGCGCTTGGCGTTGTCGTTACTGTGGAGCCGGGCATTTACCTGCCGGGCCGAGGCGGTGTCAGAATTGAAGACACCTGCCTGGTTACCGAAGACGGTGCGTTGGAGCTGACCTCGGTTCCACGCGAGTTCCGGCGGCTCGGGTAGTGGTATCAAACATGAAAGAGGCGAAGTTGTGGCAAGCACCAACGACCTGAAGAACGGCATGGTTCTGAAGATCGACGGCAAGCTGTGGACAGTAGTCGAGTTCCAGCACGTCAAACCAGGCAAGGGTCCCGCCTTTGTGCGGACCAAGCTCAAGGATGTGATGTCCGGCAAGGTCGTGGACAAGACGTTCAATGCTGGTTTGAAGGTTGACACCGCGACAATCGACAAGCGCACCATGCAGTACTCGTACAAGGACGGCGACGACTTCGTGTTCATGGACATGGACACCTACGACCAGACGATGGTGCCCGCCGCCACGGTCGGCGACTCGGCGAAGTACCTGCTCGAGAACCAGGAAGCGGTTGTGGCAATCCATGAGGGCGTTCCGTTGTTTGTCGAGTTGCCCGCGAGTGTGGTGTTGGTGATCACCCACACCGAGCCTGGCCTGCAGGGCGATCGGTCCACCGGTGGTACCAAGCCCGCCACCTTGGAGACCGGTGCCGAAGTCGCCGTGCCGCTGTTCCTGAATGTGGGAGAGAGAATCAAGGTCGATACTCGCGACGGCTCGTACATCAGCCGCGTGAACAACTAGTCGGCGCGGAATTCGTAGTGGCCGTTGGCAGCTCGGCCCGCAGCAAAGCGCGCAAACGCGCGCTCGACGTGTTGTTCGAGTCCGAGGTGCAGGGCACGGCGCCAACTGATGCGCTGGCTGCCTTGGAGCGGCGCCAGGAGCAGCCACTGAACGAGTATGTCCGCGTGCTGGTCGAGGGCGTAGACGATCATCGTGAACGCATCGACGAGTTGCTCGCGACTTACTCCAGTGGCTGGACGCTGGATCGGATGCCCGCAGTGGATCGGAACGTGCTGCGTATTGGGACCTGGGAGTTGTTGTGGGGGCAGGTCCCCGACGCTGTCGCCATTTCTGAGGCCGTTGTGCTGGTAACCGACCTGTCCACCGACGATTCGCCTGCTTTCATCAACGGAGTGCTCGGTCGAATCCTCGATATCCGAGAGCACCTGGTGCTGGACACCTGAGAACGTTGTAGATTGGCGCGCGTACATTTGTTCCTGTTGTGACGCCCTCGTAACCCAACCGGCAGAGGTAGGCGACTCAAAATCGTCACAGTGTGAGTTCGACTCTCACCGAGGGCACCACCCAAGACCAGTCTTTCCGGGCCTTACCGGACTGTAATTCGCTCGAATCGGGCCGACGGATGCTCTGATGCGCGACACCAAAAGGTCAGCACTACATTCGGCCGTGCGACTCTTGCGTGAAATCAGTACAGCACATCTCGGGGGCCACGGCCCCCGATGAGGGTGACCTGTGCCCCGTCGACTGTCACCGTCGCCCACCGGTCCGACATGTCGCCATCGACATCCTCCTCATGTTCCTCGACGCTGAGTCCGAGGGAGTGGCATTTGTCGAGCGCGCCGTTGAACGAGTCGGGTCGCAGCACTCCTTGATCCGTGAGCCACTCGGGGTGGCCCAGGCGATCGGCTAGGGCTGCCGCGTGCGGGAATGAGTCGCGACGGCGTGCGATCTCGGTCGCTCGCAGCGCTTCCCGCTCTGCCTTCTGCGCCTGATCGGCGGCATCGGCGCGCGCATCGAAAGCATCGAGCGTGGCACGCGCCGCAGTTCCACCGGGTGCGTCCCGCTCAACTGTTCGTAATGCTCCGATCGCTCGACCAGCCACATCCCCGCCGATCTCCACGTCGGCGCAAAGTGCCAATACTCCAGCTTCGCCGAGTCGACCCAGAGCGGACGCCGCAGCGTTGGCCAACTCAACCGTGCCACCTTGTACAACGACTAGCCGCTCAATTCGCGGGTCGCGCAAAACCTGGTCCAGCGGCTCAACCGCAGACCGATCGCCGATCACACCCAGTGCCGTCGCGGCGTGTTCGCGTCGAACTGGTGAGGCCGCATTGCCAGCGACCACAGAGATGAGCACAGGGGTCGCTTCGCCGCACCGGATTTGTCCCAACGTGTCGATCAGCGCCCACGTGGCAGTATCAGCGTCTCCGGCGTCGAGCAAGTTCTAGGCGTCGACGGGCACGTCCGCTCTGGTAATCATCCGGGTCAGCGTGGCCAACAGGTAGCGTCCGGTTCGGGCGGCTTCGCCGCTGGCCGGTTCACCCGCGCTGCGATGGATCTGTCCGAGAGCCTCAGCTGCTTGTCTCACAACCGCGGGCGAGTTGTCACTGAGTGCCCGGGACAGACCGGCGACGTCGTCTGCTAGTCGCAGGTCATAGCTGGTCGCTGGTTGATTGGTGCTGCGCCGGCGGAACAATCCCACGCGGATCAGTCTAAGCGGCTCTTGCTCCCATCGACTGTTGCAACGAAGGTTGTCACCCGTCGTGACGGCGCCGTACTCACGTTGTTGCGACTGGTGGCACGCGCCGAGGACGACTACCGTGGAGTCCACGATTCGACGCCTGCCTCGGCGGCGGGGGAGGGAAACGCTGACGTGAAACTAGTTCACAACATTCAGTCGCTGAGCGCCCACGACAACCCGGCTCAGCTTCGGCGCGATGCTTGGAGCCGACTCGTGACGGTTATTGACCGTCTGGCCAAGTCTGATGCCCGACCTCCGGCCCTGGTCCAGGCGGCCAACGAGCAATTCGAGACTCTTGACCTGCTTGAGAACTACTTCACCTTTCCAGGGAAGCTCCGATACGCGGCGCTGCGCCAGGCGTTTGCCGCTGGCGAGTTCGCTCATCTGGACCATGACGTGCAGGAGATCGTGCGCTACACGCTCGCGCTGGAGGACCCGCAAATGGGTCGAGTTCTTGAGGGCGAAACCGACCCGCGCGCCGGAGCTGCTCCGGACGCGCTCCCTTTCACGGTTCTCATCGTCGATGCCACCATCGACGCTGAGACCGAGGCCCAGCTGAACGCGGAGATTCGGGCTGGTCGGATGGGTGGTGACGAGTTCGTTTATGACGCGCTCGTTGTCCCTAGTTTCGAGGACGCTCTGGTCGCGATTCTGCTGAACCACGAGATACAGGCCTGCGTCATTCGGTCCAACGTCGAGGTGAGCCGAGACGGGTCGCTACCACTGCTCGGCCAATTCGTGCGAGATCTCGTCGACTCGCGCCCTGCCGACGAAGACCTCGGCCCGTGGCTTGGCGAGGTCATTGGCGAACTGCGGCCCGAGCTGGATCTGTACCTATTCACCAACGTCGCCATCGACCGCATCGAAGACAAGGTCCACCGCAGATTCCGTCGGGTCTTCTACGTGCATGAGGACTTGACTGAGTTGCACATGACGATTCTCGATGGCGTCCGGGATCGCTACTCGACGCCGTTCTTCGACGCTTTGCGGACGTTCGCCCAGCGACCGACTGGCGTGTTCCACGCGCTGCCGGTAGCCCGTGGAAATTCACTGTTCCGGTCGAGATGGTTGCGCGACATGACCGAGTTCTACGGGCGGAACATCTTCATGGCGGAGACGTCAGCCACCACCGGAGGGCTCGACTCATTGCTTGACCCGCACGGGCCGATCAAGGAAGCTCAGCAGAAGGCCGCCAGGACGTTCGGCGCGAAACGGACCTACTGGGTCACCAACGGGACTTCCACGGCTAACAAGATCGTTGTTCAGAGTCAGGTCGAGCCCGGCGACATTGTGCTCATCGACCGGAATTGCCACAAGTCTCACCACTACGCGATGGTTCTCGGTGGCGGGTGCCCGGTGTACCTGGACTCTTTTCAGGTCGAGTATTTGTCCTGCTACGGCGGGGTGCCCCTGCGGACCATCAAGTCGCACCTGCTGGACCTGAAGAAGGCGGGTCGACTGGACCGCGTGAAGATGCTGCTGCTGACCAACTGCACGTTCGACGGGTATGTGTACAACGTGCATGAGGTGATGGAACAGGTGTTGGCCATCAAGCCGGACATCGTGTTCCTGTGGGACGAGGCATGGTTCCAATTCGCCCGCCTGAACCCGCTGTACCGGCAGCGCACTGGCATGGAGTGTGCCGCCAAGCTGCGCAAGCGCTACGACAGCGCCGAATACCGGCAGGAGTATGAGCACTGGAAGGCCGATTTTGACGCGCTCGATCCAGCTGACGACGCGACGTGGCTGGACAACGCACTGATGCCGGATCCGGACGCAGTGCGCATTCGGGTGTACGCGACACACTCCACCCACAAGTCGCTTTCCTCGCTGCGTCAAGGGTCGATGATCCAGGTGTGGGATCAGGACTTCGCCGCCAAGTCGGAGGAGGCTTTTCTGGAGGCGTACATGACCCATACCTCCACATCTCCGAATTACCAAATTCTCGCCTCGCTCGATCTGGCACGACGACAGGTCGACCTTGAGGGCTACGCAATGATGGAAGGAGCCATCCAGTCGGCCATGGCGGTGCGGTCGGCCGTCAACTCCGACCCGAGACTGAATCGCTACTTCAGTTGCCCGGGCCCGGCGGAGATGATCCCGATTCAGTACCGACCGTCCGGCATCACCGCCTACGCGGAGGAAACCGCTGCGGATCCTGATTCCGAATTCGCGAAGATCGAGCAGGCGTGGAGCACAGATGAGTTCGTGCTCGACCCCACCAGGGTCACGCTGTACCTGGCACAGACCGGAATCGATGGGTACACGTTCCGCAACGACTGGTTGATGGCCAAGCACGACATTCAGGTGAACAAGACCTCCCTGAACAGCGTGCTGTTCCTGACCAACATCGGCACCACCTTCTCATCGGTTGCCTACCTGAAGGAGGTGCTGTTGCGGATCGCCGACGAACTCGACGCCATTCGTGATGACGCATCCCATGTTCAGGCTCGGTTGCATCGGGCTGCCGTGGCGAGGCTGACCTCGGAACTGCCGCCATTGCCGGACTTCAGCGAGTTCCACGAGGCCTTTCGCCCGTCCCCGGCGACGCCCGAAGGAGACATGCGGACTCCCTTCTTCCTCGCCTACAACGAGGACAACATCGAGTACCTGCGGATCGCGGACGGTGAGGTCGACGATGCGATGGCCAGTGGCCGCCGACTGGTGGCGGCGCGGTTCGTCATCCCGTACCCACCCGGGTTCCCGATCCTGGTACCCGGTCAGGTAGTCAGTGCGGACATCCTTGCCTTCATGAAGAAGCTTGATATCACCGAGATCCACGGCTACCGGGAGGAACTCGGGCTGCCGGTGTTCACCCAGCAGGCTCTGGAACAGGTTTCGATCGCGCTGGGGTCTGGCACGCCGTAGGATCGCCGCTGTGGACGAGCCGGTGCGGGTGGTGATCGCCGAGGATGAGTCGCTCATCCGCATCGACCTGGCCGAAATGCTCGCCGAGCTCGGGTATGACGTCGTCGGAATGGCAGGTGATGGTGCTGCCGCTGTTGCTCTGGTGGAACGACTCGCTCCGGAGGTGGCAATCATCGACATCAAGATGCCCACTATGGACGGTTTATCGGCCGCCGAACGAATCGGCGAGCTCGGCGGGACCGCCGTGGTGATGCTGACTGCGTTCAGCCAGCGCGAGTTCGTCGATCGAGCCCGCGAGGCAGGTGCGATGGCGTTCCTGGTCAAGCCTGTGAACGCTTCAGATCTGACCCCGGCGATCGAATTGGCCCGCGCGCGGTTCGCGGAGGCGCTGGCGTTGCGGTCGGGTGTCGCCGATCTCAGCGCCAAGCTGGACGCCCGCAAAGACATCGAGCGTGCCAAGGGCCTGCTGCAGGCTCAATTCGGCCTTGATGAAGCAGGGGCGTTTCGGTGGCTGCAGAAAGCGGCAATGGACCGTCGGATGTCGATGAGCGCGGTTGCCGCGGTGGTCATAGCCGAGACGACGGGTCGCGAGCAATAAGTCATCGGGCCATCAGGAAGTCAGGGCTGGCTCGGCGGCTTGATGTCTCGCAGAATGCAGGTGAGCCGGGCAGTGCATAGCCGGCGATCTTGGTCGTCCCGCACCACGATGTCCCACGTTGCCAACGTGCGGCCCAATGAGAGCGGAGTCGCCACACCGGTGACCCAGCCGGAGGTGGCCGATCGGTGGTGGGTGCAGCTGATCTCGATGCCGACGGCGATTCGCGAGGTGATTCCGGCGTGCAGGGCTGATCCGATCGACCCGATCGACTCAGCCAGCACAGCAGAGGCACCGCCGTGCAGCAGTCCGTAGGGCTGGGTGTTGCCCTCCACCGGCATCCGTGCGACGACCCGCTGCGATGTCGCCTCCAGGAACTCGATCCCCATTCGTTCGACCAGCGTCCCGGCGTTCATCACGTTCAACCCGGCCAGAATGTCTGCCTCACTGATCTCAGGAACGTCCGCCTCGTTGGTCACCCCCACACCTTAACGCCTCGCCTCGCGCGTCCTCGTTGAGTGCGGAGTTGTGGCCCATTTCGATCAAGGAAACCGGGCCACAACTTCGCAGTCAACGCT
>JBAXOQ010000157.1:0-9840 GCA_037133175.1 Actinomycetes bacterium | reverse complement strand
ACCGAGACCCCGGGCACAGTTTTGATGATCTGCAACGCCGGCCGGATAGTGTCTGCGGTTGTGTGATTCGCGCCTGAAACCATGCCGCCGACCAGTCCGTTGTGGACCAGCATGGTGCCGAAGATGCAGACGTCGGCAGCGTAGTCATGCGCCATGTCGCGAGTCATACCTTTGTGTTTGCGCAATTCATAAAGCTCTTCGGTGAACTGCTCGCGCAGGGGCGAGGTGTTGGGATCGATCAGGTTGGCTCCCTCGAGATGCAAACCAAGGGACTTGGCGCGGTCGTGGATGCGATCGGGCCGACCCAGGATCGTCAAGTCGCAGACTTCCCGCTGCAGCAGCCGGTCGGCAGCGGTGAGGATTCGGTCGTCGTCCCCTTCTGGCAGGACGACGTGCTGCTTTGCCGATCGGGCTTGACGCAGCAGTCGGTTCCCGAACATCAACGGCGTGACCACATTGGACTCGGTCACCTGCACCAGTTTGGCCAATTCCGTGGTATCGACGTGTGCCTCAAACAGCCCCAGTGCCAACGAGATCTTCCGCTCGTCGCGGGCCTCAATCTCCGGCCGCAGGTCCTCAAGCCTGGCAACCGTGTCGTAAGTGTCGCCCTGGACCTGCATCACCGGGGTCTGCGGGCCAGCGAAACCCTTGACGAAGTCGAACACATGCGGGTCCGGGTCGAATCCCCCGGTCAGTACCAGTCCAGCGACCCTGGGGGCCGCCATGGAGTACTTGGCTGCCAGCGCTGCCATCAGGACATCACTTCGGTCCGCTGGCACGATGAGGAGTGAATCGTTCACCAACCGCCCCAACAGGTTGGGAACGGTCATCGCAGCCACCAGCACCGCACCGACCGTCCTCTCGAGATTCTGCTGGTCGCCCAGCAGCAACTCTGCACCGAGGTAGTCGCAAACCTGGCCCACTGTCGGCAACAGCATCGTCGGAACTTCCGGCAGGAACCAGGCCGGTGCACCGAGATCCGCCACTTCCGACTTCAGATCGGCCAACTTCTCACTGTCAACCCTATTGATCACGTAGCCGACGACAGGCACATCGTGGTCTTGCAGAGCCCCGTGCGCCGCATGCAGTGCGCCACTGATCTGGTCCGGGCGATGGTCGTAGGCCCGGCTGACCACCACCACCGGAGCCGCCAGGTTGGCGGCCATGGATACGTTCATCTCGAATTCAAACGCGGCACTGGCACCCTGGTAGTCGGAACCATCGACGAGCACTATCTCGCATTGCCGCGAAACCTCTTCGAACTTGCCAAGAATGGTGGCGATGATGGCCTCGGCGTCGGCGGCTCCGACGACGTGACGTGTCTGCGCAGTCGTCACACCGAAGGACTCTTCGTACGTCTGAGCCAGGTGGTACTGCGATCGCATCAACTCGATCGACACGTCCGGAGTGTCGCTCGCCCGAACGACTGGTCGAAAATAGCCGACCCGATCGACGTGTCGAGACAGCAATTCCATCAGTCCCAGCGACACGATCGACTTGCCGCTCTCGGGTTCCATCGACATCACATACAGCGCACGAGCCATAACACCTGAGGGTATTGAAAACTTGCCGCGATTTCGACCCGGCGAACGTCTGGGGTGATTGCGACGTTGTGCGGTGATCGGAACTGGCATGGCGGACCCGACTGTGGTTTGGTCGGTACGTGAAGCGAACCGCAACCATAGCCCTGGCGGCATTCGCAGTCGATTCGGCTGTCCAACTGTTGGCCAGCGCCACCGGGAACGCCCTGCTCGGCAACATCTCCAAACCCCTCCTGCTACCGCTGCTCATGGTCTTCGTGCTGCTGCAGGTCGGCTGGACCGGGCATCCCAGCATCAAGTGGCTGGTGGTCGGTCAGTTCTTCTCATTCCTTGGAGATGTCGCGCTCATGTTCTCCGGGGACCTGTGGTTCGCCCTAGGTATCGGAATGTTCCTCATCACCCACATCTGCTACTTGATTGGCTTCTTCGCGCTCAACGCCCGGCAGGCGCTGACGCGACGACCGTGGGTGCTGGTGGCATACCCGCTGCTGTTCGTCGCGGCCAACGCCGCACTGTGGTCCGGCCTCGGTCCGCTTCGGCTGCCGATTCTGGTCTACAGCGCATTCCTGGTCAGCATGGCGATGGTCTCGATGAGCCTGGGCACGCTGTTCGGGATCGGCGGAACGCTGTTCATGGTGTCGGACCTAGTCATCGGCGAAACCGTCGCCTACGGAACCTTCCCCGGCTCAGACTTCGTGGTGATGTCCACCTACATCATCGGCCAGGCACTGATCGCCTGGTGCTGGGTCCGAGCCGTCCAAAAAACACCACTAGCAGCACCGTAGACTAGTGGATCTCGACTATCTCCGGCCCGCGCTCGAACGGATCCAACGGCGGCCGCTGCGGCTCATCCTCCTCCTCACCCTCCTCTGGCACCGCACCAGCGGGCAACTGCAGCGGCAGCATGTCACCGGGAGCCATCGGTTGGTTGCCGCGCACGACAACACATCCACGCATCACGTCTTCGAATACCTCGGCGTCGCGACCTCCGGCGGCTGCCACCCCGAGCATGACCCCCCGTAGAAGCCAACGCGGACCCTCTGCGCCAACGAAACGGACCGGCTGCATCAACGGCTTGCCCTCAGGGTCCACTGCCGCCACGGATGCATGCAGTTCCGGCCCGAACGGACCTTGAACCTCATCGACCAGCCCACCTGAGGACCCGATACCGGCGCGAATCTCTTCCAGCACCTCCGGCCAGAAACCGCCCGACCGCGGCGCAGCGAACGGCTGGGGCTGCACACCACCCTCACCGATCACGACCGTGATGGCAACCACATTCTGGGTCTGTTCGTCCACCTCGAGATTCACGTTCATCCCGTCTACCCCGGGCACCTGAAGCGAACCGAAGTCCAGTCGCTCAATCCCGTCGTCCGGTACGTTGAATGAATCGTAGGGTCCCTCATCCACCGGGGAAGCCGGGGCGGTCGGCGCTGCCGGAACCTTCGGGGCTCCAGCCGGTCCAGCGGGCGCCAAGTCCTCACTGGTATCGGTGTCTGAACTGGCTTGCTCGGCCGGGGCATCGGTCTGCGCGTTGTCACGCTTGCGTTTGAACACCAGACCACGCTACTGCGAAGTTGCTAACCGGTCGAGCCGAACCCCCGCTCGCCCCGGTCAGAACTAGGCAACCTGTCCATTTCGACAAAAGCGACCCGCGACACCTCTTGCACCACCAGCTGCGCGATCCGGTCGCCTCGGCGCAGAGTCACCGGCAGCTTCAGGTCGTGGTTGATCAGGTTGACCTTTATCTCACCGCGATAGCCGGCGTCGATCGTACCCGGGGCGTTGACCATGCCGATCCCGCACTTGTGAGCCAATCCACTGCGCGGCAGCACGAAGGCGGCATAGCCGTCGGGCAGGGCGATCGCCACCCCCGTCGGCACCAACGCCCGATGGCCAGGGGCCAAGGTGGTGTCGTCCCTGGCATACAGGTCCGCACCGGCATCCCCTGGTCGAGCATAGGCAGGCACGGGGAGGTCAGGATCGAGCCGAACCAATAGCACTTCAACGTCGTGCGAGCGCCAAGCCACTGGCACTGAGTCCGGAACACCGGTCATGGGTTCACGTCGAACGTGCTGAAGGTCGGGCCGTGTCCGGCGGCGCGATCGGCGGCCGCTTGGTCGACATCCTCGGCTCGTCCGTGCTCAACGAAATGCTCGATCGGCACCTGAATGAACAACGCGGCGGCACTTATCGCCTCCGGCCCATCGGGGCCGTCAAGCCGACCGGTTCCACGTGCGTACACCTTGCGCCCATGAACACCGATGATCTGGGCGTCCAGATACACCACCGACTCCACCGGAACCGGTCGCCTGAAGTCGGTCTCAAGCCGCGCCGTGACGGCCGGCCTCTGCAACGCCCAGTTCAGCGCTCCAAGAGCCTCATCGCAGGCGGCCGCCAGCAATCCTCCATGTGCAAGCCCTGGAGCGCCCTGATGACTCGCGGTCACTTCGAACTCGGCAGTGATCCTCAATCCCTCGCCAGACACCACCCGCATGTGCAGTCCGGTGGGGTGAGACAGGCCGCATCCAAAGCACATCGGGTAGTGATTGCCGATCACGCTTCCGACCTGCGGAGCCAACGGGTGTCGCTCCGGCAGAATCGAACCTGGCGCAGGGTCCGTCGGCAACCGGGGCTGGCGAGAGGAATCATCAGCGACCACTCACACAGGCTATCGCCTATCCTGCCCACCGCGTGCGAGGCCGGGCAGTAGGGTATCGGCAGCACGAGACATTCTTCAGACCGCAAGTGACACCGATCAGACTGGTGCACTAGACACCGTGGAGGCCGACCGTGGCGAGAATCAACGCCAGCATCATCGCTCCTGTGGCCGCGTTCGGCGCGACCTGGGCAGCACGCAAGATCATGACATTCACGTACTCAAAGCGCACCGGCCATTTGCCGCCGGCACCGGAAAACCCCGAGGACTCGCTGCGCAAAGCGATCTTGTGGGCGGTCGGCACAGCAATAGTCGGCGCCACCATCGAGGTCGTCGTCATCCGACTGGCCAACAGCTACGACTACGGTCTGGGCCGTTCACAGGACACCGCTGAGCTCACGGACGGACTCGCCCAAGCCTGACCCAGGGTCGGCTTCACGTTCCAGGACGCTTGATGGCGCTGTCGGCGACTTCGCCGACCAGCGCCATCAATGATGGACCAGTGTGTCAAACACACTCTGCACATACCGGCAGTCCGTCGACTTCCTTCGCCAACTGGCTCCGATGATGAACCAGGAAGCACACCGAGCAAGTGAATTCGTCCTCCTGCTTGGGCATCACCCGAACTGTCAGCGACTCGTCCGACAAATCTGCCCCGGGCAATTCCAAGCTTTCGGCCAGATCTGTCTCGTCGACATCAACCGACGATGATGCCTTGTCTGCGCGACGCGCCTTGAGCTCCTCAAGGCTGTCCTCAGCCAGTTCCTCGTCCGTCTTGCGCGGTGCGTCGTAATCGGTTGCCATTACAACCCCCAGCCTTTGTAGATCAAGAACGGAGACACATCATGTGAATCCGCACGGCGGTCAAACGGGCAGAGAACCAACTTCATTCCTGAAGGCTCAGCCATTCTTTCAAGACTCCGCTCACACATCCGTCGAGCGCGAATTGTGCCCTACCCGGTTTCCCGGTTGCAGCGCGGGGGCTGGTCCGATCACCGGTTTCTGTGATGTTCTATCCGGTATGCCCCTCTACGCCCTTGGCGATCTCGTGCCACACATCGACCCCAGCGCCTTCATCCACCCAGACGCAGTGCTGATCGGCAACGTCGTCGTCGGCCCCGAGTCGTCGGTCTGGCCGACTGCAGTGCTGCGGGCCGACCACGGCGGCATCAGAATCGGAGCCCAGACGTCGATCCAGGACGGCACTGTGATCCATTGCACTTCGACGCTGGACACGGTCGTTGGCGACCGCTGCACAGTCGGACACAACGCTCACCTCGAAGGGTGCACCATCGAGGACTTCTGTCTCATCGGCTCCGGATCGGTCGTGCTGCACCGGGCGATCATCCGTTCGGGCTCGCTGGTCGGCGCTCAGGCACTAGTCCCGAACGACATGGAGGTTCCCACCGGCGCCATGGCGCTCGGCATACCCGCAAAGATCAAACACAACGCCGTCACCACCGAGATGCTGTCCTTCGCCGCAGATGTCTATGTCGGGTTCGCTCATCAGTACCACGCTGAGCTGCGCCGTCTTGACTAGTCCGTGCCGTCGCCGGCGGCGTTGAGGCCCGTCAACAGGGCGTCAAGCTGGGCGAACAGCACCGGGTTGGCCGCGATCACCAGATCCTCCCCTGGGGGCGCGCCGTTCTGACCTCCCACCACTGCTCCCGCCTCGCGTGCAACGACACCGGCAGCGCACAGATCCCACGGATGCAGTCCGCGCTCGTAGTAAGCATCCACGCGACCGGCAGCCAGCCAACACAGATCCACCGCAGCGCTGCCCTGCCGACGGATGTCGCGCACCTTCGGGACGACGTGGCGCACCACTGCCGCCTGAGATTCCCGCCGGCTGACCGAATATCCAAAACCGGTCGCGACCAGAGCCAAGGACATGTCCTGCACTTGATTGACCTGCAACTGCCGCTCGCCGCCAGCGACCCGGAGCCAGGCGCCATGCCCAGCCCAAGCCACGTAGGTTTCGCCGAACTCGGGCAGGTGGACCACCCCTGCGACTGGCTCGCCGTCGAGCTCGATCCCGACGCACACTGCCCAATACGGCAGCCCGTACAGGTAGTTCACTGTGCCGTCGATGGGGTCGATCACCCACCTGACTCCGGAGGTTCCGACTCGGTCAGCACCCTCCTCGCCCAACACCGCGTCGTCGGGCCGACCGTCCAGCAGCATCGAGACCAGCAGTTCTTCGCAACGCCGATCCATTTGCGTCACCACGTCCGTGGCACACGACTTCGAGTCGACTGTGAGCACCTGCGGCCGGTCCTTGACCAAGACCCCGCCCGCCACCGCGGCCGCTTCGGCGCGGGCAACGAGCTCCGAAACCAGCGCCTCGCGCGCGCTGCCGCTGCGCTCGCCGGAGGCCGTCACGACAACCCGCACAATGCCGGCTTCGATCCGCGCGGATTCCGGCAGCACCCGGCCGGGCACAGATCAGGTGCCGGACCCCACGGCCCGAGAGCCGGTCGCTGCTCGGTCGGCACTTCGTTCATGCGCTCCCGGACCAAGTCGACCAAAGCAGATACGAATCGTGTGTCGGTGCCCACGGTTGCTGCCCGAACGCAGGTCATTCCCACCTCACGCGCACGCCCAAGTGCGAGAACATCGAGATCCCAAGCGACCTCCATGTGATCACTGATGAAGCCAATGGGGACGATCACTGCCGTCCTCGTCCCACGCTCGGCCAAGGCCGTGAGGTGATCGCCGATGTCCGGCTCCAGCCACGGCACGGAGGGCGGACCCGATCTGGACTGGAACACCAAGTCCCACGTCAAGGGTGTACCAAATCGATCACCGACGATGGCTGCCAGCCGGGCTGCGAGGAACTGGTGCTGGCTCAGATAGGTCTGCGACGGATCATCCACCGGGCCGCTGTCGGCAACGCTGCTGACCGGAATGGAGTGGGTTGTGAAGATCAACGCTGGAGGCGGACCATCCAACGGCAGCTCGCCGAGCGCAGCCATGATGTTGTCTGCCATCACGCTCACGAACGCTGGGTGGTCAAAGTAGCGACGGACCTTGAGCAGAAGCGGCGCCTGACCCTGCCCGTCGTCCTGTACCACCCGCGACGCCTCCGCTAGGTCCTCGCGGTACTGCCGGCAACCCGAGTACGACGAGTATGCCGACGTGATGACCACCGCAGCTGTTCCGATGCCATCGTCGCGCATCTGTCGCAGTGTGTCAGCCAGAAAGGGATGCCAATTCCGGTTACCCCAGTAGACCGGAATCGATGCGCCTTCGCCGCTTGAACGAGCCGCCAACTCCTGCTCTATGGCTGCTCGCAGTCTGCGATTCTGCTCGTTGATCGGTGAACACCCACCGACAGCCAAGTACTGTTTCTCGACCTCGTCCAAGCGCTCCGGCGGAACTCCCCGGCCGCGGCTCACTCGCTCCAGAAACGGACGGACTTGGTCGGCCGCCTCCGGACCACCGAACGAAAGCAGCAGTACTGCGTCAATGTCAGCCACAGTCACGATTGTCCCCCGCACCACGAGGGTTGACACAACTGACCCAACGGGGCAGCGCCCAGCCGCGTCCGGTCAGACGAACTGGCGGGGTCACTGTCGGTGGCCGAGCACGCCGCAGTGGAAGATATGAGCCACCACCCGATGCACAACAGGAGTCCTTCATGCGCGAGTTGTCCCTCGTCGGCCCATCACATGACGGCCAGCGTCTGCTGCTCGTCGCCGACGACGGCACGCAATTCGAATTGCCCGTCGACGACCGGCTCGCCTCTGTTGTATCCAGAGAGCACCGCCCGGCGAACCGCCCGGCCCGTACCTCCGGCCCGGTCCGCCGAAAGCCCTCACCGAGTCCACGGGACATCCAGCAGCGGATTCGCCGCGGCGTGTCCGTCGAGGCGATCGCCGCCGCCGCGAACGTACCGCCCGAACAGATCGCCCGTTTCGCAAACCCGGTCATCACCGAACGCGCGCACATTGCCAACCTCGCACGACAGACCGTGGTCCAATTCGGCGACGACAGGATTGCTCTTCAGGCTGCGGTAGCCCAACGACTGGGCGAATACGGTCTGAAGGCCTCGGCCGTCACGTGGGACGCCTGGCTGGAGGACGACGGGCGTTGGTGTGTGGTGGCAGCCCACCCCGACGAGACTGGTGAACGCATCGCCAGCTTCATCTACGACTCCTCCGACCGCACTGTGGCGCCGTTCGACGACCACGCACGGTGGTTGATCACTGCCGGAATGGCCCGACCGGGCAGGCCCGACACAACCCGCGAGCCCCGCTCCTGGGACGAATCACACCCGGCCGCGAAGGCCCAACTGCGACGGGAGGCATCGAGCGAGACCGAACCCCCGGCACCGAGTCCGGAATCTCCGGACCCGGCGGCCACCACCAAGCCGAGAACGCAGACTCCCGCGCCAGCTCAAGTGCCCCAGACCGCCCCCTTGTGGGAGGGCTTGCTGTTCGGGACTCCGACCGACGACGACGCTGGCCCGGCCACGGACTCCGACGTGCCTGCTGACGGGCCCATCCGAACGCAGATCAGCGATCAAGGTGCACCCGGCGCCCAAGCCGGCGGCGACTCGACCTAGCCGCCGTCGCCCCGGCGTTGCTCCGACATCGCGCGCGACAGGGACTCGGCGAACGCCAACAACTGCTTGACGCTGTCCCGGCCGTCGGCGGCGGCTGAGACGCGCATACTCAGATCATCGTTGGCCGCAGCCCCGGTCAGTCCGTGGTCGGCGTCGCATTGTGGGTCACCACACGTGGCGGGTTCAAGATCGATGCGACTGACCGCTCCCCACCCAATGGTCATGACGACCTCATCCGGCGCCGACCCTGGGATGTACACGGCGGGGTCTGACACCACTCTGGTCACGATGACCGAGTCGACCCGGCGCAGTCGTACCGTCTCGGTCGACGCTGAGGCTGAGGATGGCTGCGCCGCTTCGGCAGGATCATCCGCGAGTCCGTCGACAGCACCGTGTTCGTCGACATGAGTGACAATGAGTTTGGTCGCGGTCAGTGCCAAGACGGTTATGTGGCGACGCAACTCATCACGGTCAAACGTCGCTTCGTGGTGAACCGAATATGCCTGCAGCTGCTCACCACCGAGGGCGGTCGCCAAACAGTCAGAGACAAGCGCCGGGTAGTAGCCGGTGCGCTCAATATCCGTTCGCAGAGCGTCAGCGACCAAAGTGGTATCAGCCATGGGCACATCTTGCCACTACAACAGCCGACGAGCTTCCAGATCTGTGCGAATCTGTGGACGCGCAACACTCCCTGTCGCCCGCAGGACGGCTACTCCTCGGGGGTGGGCGATGATGGGGTTGAGTTCCAATCGGGATACCTCGGGCAGATGATCGGCCAACTGCCCGAGCCTGATCAGCAGATCCTCCAGTGCCGCGAGGTCGACTGGAGGGCCGACCACAACATCCCCTTCCTGGCCCCCGAGCAGCAGCGGTGATGCCTGTGGACCCTGGACAAGTGCGCGGGCATCCTCGTTCGTCAGTGGTGGGATCCGGAATGCATAATCCTGCAGCAGCTCCGGCACCATCCCGCCGATCCGGAAGCTGACTACCGGACCGAACAGCGGGTCTTCTTGGGTGGCGGCGAAGCAGGCAACCCCGGGGGGCGCCATCCGTTGAATCTGCAGGTCGTGGGC